>JBJXEJ010000124.1:0-18229 GCA_046154125.1 Rhizobacter sp.
CGGAAGCCGGCTATCCCGACGGCCGCGATGCCGCGAGCGGACGCCCGCTGGTGCTCAACTACGATTACTACAGCCAGCCGACGCCCGAGGTGAAGTCGCAGCTCGACTGGATGGTCAAGCAGTTCGCCAAGATCGACATCCAGCTCGAGATCCGCGCCACCGACAACAACCAGTTCCAGGACAAGGTGCGCCAGGGCAAGCACCAGATCTTCTGGTCGGGCTGGCTTGCGGACTACCCCGACGCGGAGAACTTCCTGTTCCTGTTGTACGGGCCGAACGCCAAGTCGACATCCGATGGCGAGAACACCGCGAACTACGCCAACCCCGAATTCGACCGGCTGTTCGCGCAACTCAAGGGGGTTGACGACGGCCCGCAGAAGCAGGCGTTGATCGACCGGATGACGGAGATCCTGCAGCAGGATGCACCGTGGTCGTTCGGCTACTTCCCGTACTCGTCGGGCGCCTTCCAGTCGTGGGTGCACAACGCGAAGCCGGCCGTTCTGGTGCGCGACATGGCGCGGTACTACCGCATCGATGCCGCCGAACGGGTGCGTCGGCAGGCCGAGTGGAACCGGCCGGTCTGGTGGCCGATGTGGCTTGCAGCGGGCGCGATGTTCGGCGTCGTTGCGCTGGCGGTGCGCAGCTTCCGGCGCCGCGAACGGCTGGACGCTCGGGGAGCGGTGCTGTGATCAAGGCAGGTCGATCATGCTGAGCGCGATCCTTCGCCGAATCGCCTATGGCGTGCTGATCCTGGTCGGCGTCAACCTCGCGACCTTCTTCCTGTTCTTCACCGTCAACACACCCGACGACATGGCTCGGCTGAACATCGGTGGCAAGCGCGTCACGCAGGAACAGATCGTCAAGTGGAAGGTCGAGCGCGGCTACGACAAGCCGCTTTACGTGAACCCGGCGCGCGAAGGCACCGGGCGCTACACCGACACGATCTTCTGGGAGCGCTCGGTGTCGCTGTTCACGCTCCGATTCGGCCGGTCCGACGCCGAAAGCGCCGGCGACATCGGCCACCAGGTTGCGACGCGGATGGTGGTCAGCCTGCAGCTCGCGCTGCCGCTGTTCATCCTGCAGGTCGTCGCGAGCACCGCTTTCGCGCTGTTGCTGGTGATGTTCCGCCAGACGCGCTTCGACGCATGGGGCGTCGTGCTGTGCGTGCTGATGCTGTCGATCTCCAGCCTGTTCTACATCATCGTCGGGCAGTTCCTGTTCTCCCGCGTGCTGCGGCTGGCGCCGATCTCGGGCTACGCCCCGGGCCTCGATGCGGTCAAGTTCCTCGTGCTGCCGATCGCGCTGTCGCTGCTGGCGCGGCTGGGCGGCGAGGCGCGGTTGTACCGCGCGATGTTCCTCGAGGAAACCGGCAAGGACTACGTGCGCACCGCGCGCGCCAAGGGACTCGGCGAGCCGCGCGTGCTCTACGCGCATGTGCTGCGCAACGCGCTGATCCCGATCGTGACCAGCGCGGGCAGCTACCTGCCGTACGTCTTCCTGGGCAGCCTGGTGTTCGAGAGCTTCTTCGGGTTGCCGGGGCTGGGCGCGTATGTCATCGACGCCATCAGCAACCAGGATTTCGCGGTCGTGCGCACGATGGTCTTCCTCGGCTCGCTGCTCTATGTGCTGAGCTACATCCTGATCGACATCGCCTACACCTGGATCGATCCCCGGGTCCGTCTAGGATGAAACAACCCCCACGTCGCTTCGCTCCTGCCCCCCGAGGGGGCGGTCAGTGGCTTCGGGCGGCCGAGCGCCACTGACATGAGCCCGATGTTCCCGAAGTTCGTTCTGCTGTGGACCGATGCGGTGATGTGGGCGCTGGTCGCCGTGCTGCTGGTCTACGCACGGGTCGTGTGGCGCAGCCCGAACCTGCGGGCGAGCTGGACGCTCGTGTTCCGTGATGCAGCGGCCTTTGCGTCGGCCATCGTTCTGGGCGTGTGTCTTGCGCTGACGCTGCTGGACAGCGTGCACTTCCGGCGGGCGCTGCCGGCAGCAGCAGATGCAGACGTGTCGAAAGTCACGCAGGCCTTCGACACCCGCACGCAATCGGTCCTCGACGCGCTGCTGGTGCGCCTGGTCGGATCGCGCGAGGCGACCTATTCGCGGCCGCTCGCCTACCAGAGCTTCACGCTCGAATCGCTGACCGTCGACGGCGAGGTGCGCCGGCTGCCTCCGCGTCTGCTGCACGGCGGTGCGCACCTGCGCGACCCGGTGCGCGAATGGTCGGGCGACGTCGCGATGCGCATCGTGGGAGGGCTGGGAATCGGCGCTGGCTTCGCTCTGCTGCTCGGCGCGGGAATCCTGCGTGGCGTCGCGCGCCGGCACGGCTGGCCCTGGCGCGAAGCCCTCGAACGCGTGCTGCACGACGAGTGCGACATCCGCTGGCGCGCTGCGCTGCTGACACTCACCGGCCTGTGCCTGCTGGCCGCACCGGCCGCTCTGCTGATGAACGAGTACCACCTGCTCGGCACCGACCGCACCGGCAACGATGTCTTCTATCAGGCGCTGAAAAGCATCCGCACCGCGTTCGTCATCGGCACGCTGGCCACCGTCGCGACGCTGCCGCTGGCGGTCGGCCTGGGCCTGATGGCCGGCTACTTCAAGGGCTGGGTCGACGAGATGATCCAGTACCTGTACACCGTGCTGTCGTCGGTGCCGAATGTGCTGCTGATCGCGGCCTGCGTGCTGATGGTGCAGGTCTTTCTCGACCAGCATCCCGAGCTGTTCGAGACCGGTGCCGAGCGTGCCGACCTGAAGCTGTTCCTGCTGTGCGCGATCCTCGGGCTGACCGGCTGGGCCGGGCTTTGCCGGCTGCTGCGCGCCGAGGCGCTGAAGCTGCGCGAGCTCGAGTACGTCCAGGCCGCGACCGCCTTCGGCGTCGGACCGTGGCGCATCATGGTGCGCCACCTGATGCCCAACGTGATGCACCTGGTCCTCATCACCACGGTGCTCGATTTCTCCGGGCTGATCCTGTACGAGGCGGTGCTGTCCTACGTGGGTGTCGGTGTCGATCCGTCGATGAACAGCTTCGGCGGGATGATCAATCTGGCGCGCAGCGAGATGAGCCGTGATCCGGTCGTCTGGTGGTCGTTCGCGGCGGCCTTCGGCTTCATGGTGACGGTGGTGCTGGCGGCGAATTTCTTTGCCGACGGCGTGCGCGACGCGTTCGATCCGAGGGCCCGCTTGTTCCGGGCGCGGCGCTTCCGGGCTGCTGCAGTGATCCGGCCGCCGCACGATGCGGCCCAGGCTGCCGACTGACCTCGATGCTGAACATCACCGATCTGAAGGTGGCGATCGATGCGGATGGGGGGCTCATCCGCGCGATCGACGGCCTGTCGTTGTGCATCGAGCGCGGCGAGACGTTTGCGCTGGTCGGCGAGTCCGGCTGTGGCAAGAGCATCACCGCACTGGCGCTGATGAGGCTGCTGCCCGACAACGGACGCGTCACCGATGGCCGTGTCGAGATCGACGGACAGGAAGCGCTGTCGCTTCCCGAATCGGCCATGCGGCGTCTGCGTGGCGGGCGGATCGGAATGATCTTTCAGGAGCCGGCCAACAGCCTGAACCCGGTGATGCGCATCGGCGACCAGATCGTCGAAGCGATCGAGGCCCACACCGCATTGCGAGGCGCGCAGGCGCGTGCGAAAGCCCTCGATTGGCTGGGCCGTGTCGGCATTCCAGAACCCGAGCGGCGCATCGACGACTACCCGTTCCGCATGAGCGGTGGCCAGAAGCAGCGCGTGATGATCGCGATCGCGCTGGCTGCCGAGCCTTCGTTCCTGATCGCCGACGAGCCCACCACTGCGCTCGATGTCGCGATCCAGGCTCAGATCCTTGAACTGCTGATGCAGTTGCAGCGCGAGCAGGGGATGGGCCTGCTGCTGATCACGCACGATCTGGCTGTGGTGTCGGGCATGGCGCAGCGGGTGGCACTGATGTATGCCGGGCAGATCGTCGAGGTCGCTGGTGCTGCCGAATTCTTCACCGCGCCGAAGCATCCCTATGCGCGGCTGCTGCTGCAGTCCTTGCCGTCCGCGCACAAGCGCGGCGAGGTGCTGGCGGCGATCACCGGCACGGTACCGCCGCTGTCGCAGGAATTCTCCGGCTGCCGCTTCGCGCCCCGCTGCGATCGGGCGTTCGATCGTTGCCGCAGCGAGGCACCGGCGTTGCGGCCGCCGGCCGCCGCCGCCTCGATCGCGGCAGCGGAGCCCCGGGACCTTCGCGAGGTGCGCTGCTGGCTGCACGTCGCGTCGAGCGGTATCCCGTCAACATCGGGTGCCGAGTCGGCCGTTCGCGCTTCCCCCGGTCCGGCGTCTGCCGCTGCGCAGCCGCTCGCCATCGACCTGCTGCTCGATGTCCAGGACCTTTCGGTCAAATTCCCGATCCGCACCGGTCTGCTGCAGCGCGTCAGCGCACAGGCGGTCGCGGTGGCCGGTGTGTCGCTTCAGATCCATCGCGGCGAGACCTTTGCGCTGGTCGGCGAATCGGGCTGCGGCAAGACCACGCTCGGCAAGGCGATCGTGCAGTTGCTGCGCGGCCAGGCCGTCATCGACGGTCGTGCGCTGCTCGAAGGCCAGGATCTGTTCGGCCTGCACGGCGATGTCCTGCGGCGGGCCCGGCGTTCGGTGCAGATGATCTTCCAGGACCCGTATGCCTCGCTGAACCCGCGCATGCGTGTGTTCGACGTGCTGGCGGAAGGCCTGCTGAGCCTGCGCCCCGAGCTCGATGCCGATGCGCGTCGTCAGTTGCTGAGCACGCTGGTCGATCGCGTCGGTCTGCGCCAGGAGGCGCTGCAGCGCTATCCGCACGAGTTCTCCGGCGGTCAGCGCCAGCGCATCGCGATCGCGCGTGCGCTGGCGGTCGAGCCGAAGCTGATCGTCTGCGACGAGCCGACCTCGGCGCTCGACGTGTCGGTGCAGGCCCAGATCCTCAACTTGCTGAAGCAGTTGCAGCGCGAGCTCGGCCTGTCGTACCTGTTCATCACGCACCACCTGGGCGTGGTCGAGTACATCGCCGACCAGGTGGCGGTGATGCACCGGGGGCGCATCGTGGAGTCGGGTCCGACCGCCGCATTGCTGGCCGAGCCGCGTGAGGACTACACGCGGCGCCTGCTGGCTGCCGTTCCGCGACTGGTGGGGGCGTGATGTGCCGGCTGGGGTACTGCGTCTGGCAGGCCGGACATCGCGCGCGATGCGGAATCGGCGAAACTTGACGCAGCGAACAGGAGACAAGATGAGGATCAACCTCCAGACCAGGCGGCGCAGAGCCTGGCAAGCAGCGCTGGCGCTGTCGTGCCTGGGTTCACTCGATCCCGCGGTGGGCCAGCAGACGCTCGATCGTGTCGAGATCACCGGGTCGTCGATTCGCCGCATCGATGCCGAGTCGGCGCTCCCGGTGCAGGTGATCAAGCGCGAGACGATCGAACGCAGCGGCTACACCTCGACCGTCGACCTGATCAAGAACCTGCCCGCCGTCATGGGCTCGACGGGCGAGACGGCCACCGTGGGCGGAGAAAGCTACGGCTTCGCCGGCGTCTCGATCCACAACCTTGGCGAGAACCGCACGCTGGTGCTGTTGAACGGACGGCGTCTGGCCTCCTTCGGCGGGCAGACTCTGACGGGTGCATCGAACGCGATCGACCTGAACAGCATCCCGATCTCGGCGATCGAACGCATCGAGGTGCTGACCGACGGCGCCTCGGCGCTGTACGGATCGGACGCGATCGGCGGCGTCGTCAATTTCATCACCCGGCGCGGCGGCAGCGACGGCGTCGGCACGGCAGGCGTGTCCTTTCCGCGCGGCGGCGCACGCGAGACCAACATCAGTGTGTCCAAGGGCTTCGGCGATCTGGAGACCGACGGCTACAACCTGATGCTGTCGGCGAGTTCCGACCGCCGCACGCAGCTGGCCGCGACCGACCGCAAGTTCGCGAGAACCGGCGAGATCTACTTCAAGGAAGGCGGTCAGAAGTACCGGTTCCAGGCGTCGTCGATCCTCAGCATCCCGGCCAACGTGTTCGACTTCGACTTCAACGCCCACAGCCCGTATCTGCAGGCCAACGGCAAATGCCCGGCCAGGCACTTCGTCTCGGGTACCGCCTGTGCCTACGATTTCAGCAGCGACCTCGAGATCTACCCCGACCGCGAGCGGCAAAGCCTCGTCGCTTCCTTCGACCGCATGCTGGCCGGCGATGCACGCCTGTTCGGCGACGTGGTCTTCGCGCGCAGCCGTTCGCGAGGCACCGTCGCGTACAACGCAAGCCTGCTGACGATCGCTCCGGACTCGCCTTACTTCGACCAGGCAGTTGCCGCGGGCGGCTACAACAACACCGATCCCAGCCAGGGCGATCTCGGCGTGCTGGCCGGCTACCGCTTCGCCGACCTGGGCCGGCGCGTCACCGATGACCGTTCCGAGGCCGTCCACGCGGTGCTGGGGGTGTCGGGCACGCTGGGCCGATGGGACTACAACCTCGCCTACACGCACTCGCAGAGCACGGTCCGCGGCAGCCTGGACAACGGTTACGGCTACAACAGCCGGGTGCTGGGGGCCTTGAACACCGTCGTCAACCCGTTCGCGCCTCCGGGCCAGCAATCCCCCGCGGCGCAGCAGGCGATCGCCGACGCCAAGTACACCGGCTACTGGAATGGCGGACGTTCCACGCTCGACGGGATCGAGGCCCGGGGCACCACCGAACTCGCGGCGCTGCCGGGCGGCGAGATGCAGCTCGGGGCCGGGGTCAGCGCCTTCCGGGAAAGGATCAGCACCCGTCCCAGCGCACTGGCGCAGGGGCTGGGCGGTGAGGTGCGTTTCGGCGACGATGCGGCCGAGGTGCCTTCGAGTGGTTCGCGCAATGTGCTGGGCGCCTTCGCCGAACTGGTGGCGCCGGTCGCGAAGGGTGTCGAAGTGACTGCTTCGGTGCGTCATGACCATTACTCCGACTTCGGCAACACCACCAACGCGAAGCTGTCGGGCCGCTGGCAACCGGTGCCGGGACTGCTACTCCGCGGGTCGGTCGGCATGGGCTACAAGGCGCCGTCGATCCTGCAGGTGAAGGCGTCGCGCCAGAAGTACGGGCTCAGCGGCGGGAACCTGGACTGCGGACGCACCGACCTCAACGGCGTGACGCTCAACGACATCGCGGCGTCGCTGGGTCCCGACGTGAGCTGTGCCGACGGGGTGCAGGCCGACGTGATCGCCCAGGGCAACCGCGACCTGAAGCCCGAGCGCTCGACGCAGGCGTCGCTCGGCTTTCGCATCGAGCCGGTGTCGGCCCTGTCGTTCGGTGCCGACTTCTGGACCGTCGGGATCAAGGACACGATCGGCCAGCTCAGCGAGGGTGCGATCTTCAGCGACTACACGCTGTACCGGGACAGCTTCACCAGTTCGGTCAGCGCGGCCACCGGGCGCAAGCAGCTGGCGCTTTTCGCTCCCAACCTGAACCAGGGCAAGAGTTACACCTCGGGCATCGACTTCGACGTCGTCGGCCGCATGAACCTGACAGCAGGTGCCGGATTGACCTCCCAACTCACTGCCACCTACATGCTGCGCGACCAGTATCAAGCTCTCGATGGGGGCGGCTACGCGAGCAGCCTCGGGCGCCTGGGCGAGAACGGCACGGTCACGTTCCGCTGGCAGGCCCGCTGGGTCAATTCGCTGGTCGTGGGTCCGACCACGCACACGCTGGCACTGAACTACAAGTCGGGCTACCGCGACCAGGACTTCGCGGCCACCGGGCTGGTCGACGTCAATGTGGTCCATGCCGATGGCTCGATCGGTGAACGCGTCGATTCGCTCAAGCGCCGCGTGTCCGATCATCTGACGGTCGATTGGCAGACGCACTGGCGGGTGTCGAACGAGGTGAACCTGAACGTCGGGATCCTCAATGTGTTCGACAAGGACCCGCCGTTGTCGATGACCGTCGGCGGTTTCAACCAGGGCTTCCAGATCGGCTACGACGATCGCTATTACGATCCTCGGGGTCGCACGCTGTACGCCAACCTTTCATACCGTTTCTGACCGTTCATGGATTTCTCTAAGCGGCAAGACGATCCTCGCCGCCATCTGCTGGGTTTGTTCGCCGTCGTCGCGTTCCACGTGCTGATCGTCTACGCACTGGTGAATGGCCTGGCGAAGAAGGTGGTCGATGTCGTGCGAGCACCGATCGAGACCAAGCTGATCGAAGAGATCGTCAAGCCGCCTCCGCCTCCGCCCCCGCTTCCGCCGACCCCGCCGCCGCCCGCGCGCGTGGTTGCGCCCCCGCCGAGGCAGGCACCACCTCCGCCGCCGTTCGTGCCGCCGCCCGAGGTCATCGTGACCGCGCCGCCGCCGATGGCGCCGACGATCACGGCGGTCACGCCGACACCTCCGCCCACGCACGTCGAGATCACGCCGATGCCGCCGCCGCCGATCGATCCTGAGCCTGCACCGACGAAGCCGGCCCAGCCCGTCGCAGCGGCGATCGTCTGCACCCGCATGCCGCCGCCGGTCGCGCCCAACGTGGCGGTCGAGGTCAAGGGCAGCCTGTTCGTGATCGGAACGCTGAAGAACGGCCGTGTCGTCCAGGTCGACATCGAGCGCAACACGCTCAAGGGCGTCAACGATCGACGCACGCTGCGCGCGTTCGTCAGTGCGGTCGAAACGGCGATGAAGGACGGCTACGTGTGCGCTGGCGACGGCGTGCAGATCCGCCAGGAATTCTTCTTCGACATCCGCTGATGGTCGCTGCCATCGCCTCTTGCCAGAACCGCTTTCCAGAACTGTTTTCCCGGAGACCTTCATGACGATGTTCAACAACCTTCAGCACCGGTTCGGCCGATCGCCGTGGTCGGGCTTGCTGCGCCTGGGCGCCGGGGCGCTGCTGACGGTGTCGTTCTGGCTGACGCAGCCGGCCGCGGCGCAGGACTCGGCGGCGTCCGCGGTGGCGGTGCAGGTGCCGGTCGCTCCCATGGCTCGGGCAGACGCCGTGCAGCAGGTGGTCGACAACCCCTACGGTCTCGGCGCGCTGTGGGCGCAGGGCGATTTCGTCGCGAAGGGCACGCTGGTGGTCCTGGTGCTGATGAGCGTGGCAAGCTGGTACATCCTGGTCACCAAGCTGTACGCGAGTTTCCAGATCGCGGCCGATGCCCGTGTGGCCCGAAACGACTTCTTCAAGGCGGCCAGTCTGCAATCGGGCACGCAGTTGCTGAAGGACGGCAGCCCGTTTCGCTTCATCGCCCAGACCGGCATCGACGCCGGTCAACACCACGAAGGCACGCTGACCGAGCACATCGACCGCAACACCTGGGTCACGATGAGCGTGCAGCGCAGCGTCGACGAGGTGCAGTCGCGCCTGCAGGATGGTCTGGCGGTGCTGGCGACGGTGGGTTCGACGGCGCCTTTCATCGGGTTGTTCGGCACCGTCTGGGGCATCTACCACGCGCTTACCGCCATCGGCATCGCCGGGCAGGCCAGCATCGACAAGGTGGCCGGACCGGTCGGCGAGGCGCTGATCATGACGGCCATCGGGCTGGCGGTCGCGGTACCGGCGGTGCTGGGATACAACTGGCTGGTGCGGCGAAACAAGATCACGATGGATGCGGTGCGCGGCTTCGGCGCCGACCTGCACGGCATCCTGATGGGCGCCAAGGGCGTTCGCTGATCCTGCCCGGGCTGCCCGCACCATGTCCATCCAGCTCCGTTCCGGCAGCGACGACGACGAGGTCGTCGCCAGCATCAACACCACGCCACTGGTGGACGTGATGCTGGTGCTGCTGATCATCTTCCTCATCACGATCCCGGTGGTCACGCAGACGGTGCCGATGTCGCTGCCGAAGGAAGTCAATCGCCCGCGTCTGACCAAGCCCGAGAACATCGAGATCTCGGTCGATCGCGCTGGCGCGGTGTACTGGAACGCTCAACCGGTGGCCGATCATGCCGTCCTGGTTGCGCGCCTGAAGGATGTCGGCGTGAAGAACCCGCAGCCCGAAGTACATCTACGCGGCGACGAGAAATCGCGCTACGAATCGGTGGGTCGCGTGCTTTATGCCTGCCAGCGTGCGGGCATCCTGAAGATCAGCTTCGTCACCGAGCCGCCGGCCAAGAACTGAGGGAGCAAGGAACACCCATGGCGATGAACATCGGCTCCGGCCGCAGTGATGAACCCGAGGTGATGATGGACATCAACACCACGCCGCTGATCGACGTGATGCTGGTGCTGATCATCATGCTCATCATCACGATTCCGGTGCAACTGCACGCCGTCAACCTGAACATGCCGCACGGCAACCCTCCGCCGCCGGTCCGCCCGCCTGTGGTGGTCACCGTCGACATTGATGCAGGCGGCGCGGTGCTTTGGAACGGCGAGGCGGTGCCCGACCGTCCTGCGCTCGAGGCACGCCTGAAGGCCGCCGCTGCCGAGCCCGACCAGCCCGAGGTGCACCTGCGGCCGAACAAGGCAGTCGACTACGGCGTGGTCGCGATGGTGCTGGCGAGCGCGCAGCGTCTGGGCGTGACCAAGCTGGGCATGGTCGGCAACGAGCAGTTCGCCCCCTGAAAAGCCGAAGCCCCTCGGTCGCATGACGCGACCGAGGGGCTTCGGCGCTTGATCGGAAGTCGGTCAGCCGCGTATCACGCCAGGGCCTGCAACGCCCGCGCCACGATCTCGTCGACCGTGCCTGTGCCGCTGATCTTGCGGTACTTCGGTGCCACCGGATCGCCGGATGCCGACCAGTCGGAGTAATAGGCGACCAGCGGACGCGTCTGCTTCTGGTAGACGTCGAGGCGCTTCTTGACGGTTTCTTCCTTGTCGTCGTCGCGCTGGATCAGCGGCTCGCCGGTCACGTCGTCGATGCCTTCGACCTTGGGCGGGTTGAACTTGACGTGGTAGGTGCGGCCCGATGCCAGGTGGGCGCGGCGGCCGCTCATGCGTTCGACGATGGCCTCGTCGGGCACGTCGATCTCGAGCACGATGTCGAGGTTGACGCCGGCTGCCTTCATGGCATCGGCCTGCACGATGGTGCGCGGGAAGCCGTCGAACAGAAATCCATTGGCGCAGTCGGGCTGGGCGAGACGCTCCTTGACGAGACCGATGATGATGTCGTCACCCACCAGACCGCCGGAGTCCATGACCTTCTTGGCCGCGATGCCGAGCGGCGTGCCGGCCTTGACCGCAGCGCGCAGCATGTCGCCGGTCGAGATTTGCGGTATGCCGAACTTCTTGCAGATGAAGGTGGCCTGTGTTCCCTTGCCCGCACCGGGCGCGCCCAACAAAATCAGTCTCATGGGTGTCCTTGTTGTCTTGTCGATGGAATCGAGATGCTCCGCCGTGCCTTCGGGCCGGACCCGCTAGTCTAAAACCGAACCGGTGGTTTCACGCCTGAACGCCTCACGCCAGCAGTTCGCGCACGCGTTGCAGGTCTTCGGGCGTGTCGACGCCGATGCCCGCGGCGTGCTCGCTCAGGTGCACCGCGATGCGCTCGCCATGCCACAGCACCCGCAGCTGTTCCAGCGACTCGATCGTCTCCAGCGGGCTCACCGGCAGGCTCGGAAAGCGCCTGAGAAATGCGGCCCGGTACGCATAGATGCCGATGTGCCTCAGCGGCGCGAGCGGGCCGATCGCAGGCGCGCCTGCGGTGCTGCCGTCGCGCCACCACGGGATCGGCGCACGCGAGAAATACAGTGCGCGGCCGGCCCGGTCGCAGACCACCTTGACGATGTTCGGGTTGGCCAGCTCGCCGGCCAGCGTCATCGCGTGCGCGGCGGTGCCCATCACGCAGTCGGGGTGGGCCGGCAGCGTGGCCGCGCAGGCGTCGATCAACGCCGGGTCGATCAGCGGCTCGTCGCCCTGCACGTTGACGACCACCGCATCGCCGTCGAGGCCGAGCAGCGTGCAGGCCTCGGCGAGCCGGTCGCTGCCGTTGGCATGGTCGCTGCGTGTCAGGATCGCGATCACGCCATGCGCCCGGCAGGCCTCGACAATCTCGGCGTCGTCGGCTGCCACGACGACCTGCGTCGCCGCCGAACGCGCCGCCTGCCGCGCGACGCGCACGATCATCGGCAATCCGGCGATGTCGGCGAGCGGCTTGCGGGGCAGGCGCGTCGACGCGAGCCGCGCCGGGATCAGCACCGAATAGCTCATCGCGGCGGGGTTGGCTCCGTCGCCGGCGGCATCGGGAATATCGACGGTGCCGGCGGCTCGTTGCCGATCGGGCGGGCCTCGCTTTCGAGCATCACCGGGATGCCGTCGCGCACCGGAAACGCCAGCTTGTCGGCATGGCAGACCAGTTCCTGGCGCTCCTGGTGCGGCGGGCGCCAGTGGTCCAGCGGGCCCTTGCAGATCGGGCACACCAGCAGGTCGAGCAGTCGGGTTTCCATCGGGTGTCCTCGGGTCGGTTGAGCTCAGGGCAGCAGCGCCAGCAAGGCGGCGTCGAATGCACCGTCGCCGCAGAAGTCTAGCGGCGCGACCCAGATGCGGGTGGCGTGGGCACCGGCGGCGAAGCGCTCGGGGCGCAGCTTGACAGCATCCTTCTCGGTCACGACGACATGTGCCGCATCGGCGGGCCAGGGCAGGGTGGCGTACGCATGGTGATCGGGCAGCGGCAGCGGCGTGATGGCGAGGCCCGCCGCGCGCAGCATGCCGAAGAAGCGCTCGGGCTGCGCCATGCCGGCGGCCGCGATCACCGGCTTGCCTGAGGCCGCCAGCGCATGCAGGCCGGCCATCTCGGCCGATTCGCCGCGCCACCAGCCGGCCAGATCGACCAGACCGGCGAGGCGCCGCGTTGCCATGTGTCCCGGCCAGGGTGTCGAGGGCTGCCCGGCGTTGTAGAGCACCACGGTTCGCGGTGGCGGGCGATGGGCGAGTGGCTCGCGCAGCGGCCCGGCCGGCAGCATCCAGCCATTGCCCGCGCCGCGTTCGTCGAACACGATGACCTGCGCTGCACGCGGCAGCCCCAGGTGCTGCAGGCCGTCGTCACTGACCAGCACATCGATCCTGGGGTGGGCGGTCAGCAGCGCCTGCGCCGTCGCCACGCGATCGGCACCGACGAACACCGGAACGTCGAGCCGCAGGCGCAGCAGCAACGGTTCGTCACCTGCCTGAGCGGGGGGTGAGTCGGGCTGCACCTCGATCAGCTGTGGCGCGTCGGCTGGCCGGCCGTAGCCGCGCGAGATCACGGCCGGCGACCGACCCGCTGCCTGCAGGCAGCGCACCACCGCCATCACCGTCGGCGTCTTGCCGGCGCCCCCGGCGATCAGGTTGCCGACCACGACCACCGGAACTGGCAGCACAGATGTGCGGCACAGGCCGAGTCCGTACAGGGCCTTGCGCGCGCTGACCAGCGTACCGAAGACCTTCGACAGCGGCCACGTTGCAACGGCCCACAGACCCCGGCGCAGCCACGCATGCTGCAGCGCGGCTTCGAGGCCGGACCGATGCACCGTCAGCGGCCGCCGTCGGCCGGATTGCGCTGGGCAGCGAAGGTCAGCCGGGGCAGGCCGGCGCGCCGTGCCGCGTCCATCACGTTGACCACCGACTGGTAGGCCGCGGTTGCGTCGGCGGAGACGATGACCGGCACGTCCCCGGGTCCGCCGGCTGCCTTGGCGAGCTCGGTCGTGAGCAACTCGACGCTGCGGCCATCCACCAGTTGTCCGTTGATCGAAAAGCGCCCGTCAGCTGACACCGAGACGATCACTTCGCGCGGGTTCTCGCGAGGCTTCTCGGCATCGGCCGATGGCAGGGTCACCTGCAATTCGGTGAACTTCGAGTAAGTGGTCGACAGCATCAGGAAGATGAGCACCACCAGCAGCACGTCGATGAACGGGATCAGGTTGATCTCGGGATCTTCCGGACGAGCCTTGCGGAAATTCATCGCCATGGCGCGACTGCTCCTAGGCCGCCGCGCGAGGCACGGAGAAACGCATCAAGTGCGGGGTCAGGCGATCGCAGGCCTGTTCCAGGTCCAGCGTGTAGGCGTCGACGCGGCCCCGGAAATGGCGGTAGGCGATCAGCGACGGGATGGCCACCATCAGCCCGAACGCGGTGTTGTAGAGCGCGACCGAGATGCCGTGGGCGAGCGCCGCCGGATTGCCTCCGCCGGTGGGCGCCTGTGAGCCGAAGATCTCGATCATGCCGATCACGGTGCCCAGCAGACCCAGCAGCGGCGCTGCCGACGCGATCGTGCCCAGAGGGCTCAGGTAGCGCTCCATGCGGTGGACTGCGGCGCGGCCGGCCGATTCGAACACCTCGCGCAGTGCGCCTTCGGTGATGCGTGGCTCGGCGATCACTGCGCGCATGCCGCTGGCCAGCACGGTGCCGAGCACCGAGTTGTCGGACAGCTTGTTGACCACGTCCGCCGAGGGCAGGCTGGCGCGGGTCACCGACACCACTTCCTCCAGCAGGCGCGGCGGTGCGACCTTCGTCTGCCGCAGGCTCGAAAGCCGCTCGATGATCAAGGCCATGGCGGCCACCGAACAAAAAATCAGCGGCCAGATCGGCCATCCCGCTGCTTGTATGATCGAAAACACGTCGGTACTTTCCGCTCTGTGGCGTGAAAAAACAGGGCTTGCGAGGTGGGCGATTATGGCCTGCACCGCCGGGCATGACGAGGTTGGTTCGGGGCGAGTCCGGTTCGCTGCCGGCGCCGATTTCGATCGGCGGGATCCCGTCCGGCCAACCGAGTTCCGTCTACAGGATGCGATGTCCACCGAGTGTGTGGATAACTTTGTGGGTAAGTCGCGTCCGAACGCGGAAACCCCGTGATTTCACGACCCTCCGAACAATTTGCCTCCGTTTTAGGCAGTAATAACTCCATGCAAATCAATACCTTGACCGATTGTGTAAGTTCGATGACGGTTCACATCGGCCGCAATGCATGGATGCATGCGGTTGTGGACTTCTCGACCCGCATGAACACTGGGTTTGCGCGTGGTTGATGCTCCGGACGCCGGATTTCAGCGTGTCGTTTGGGGCGTGGCGGGGCTGGTTCACGCCATCGGCGATGCGTTGGCTGCCCGCTTCGGTGCCTGCACGGTGCGCGGCGAGTTGTCGGGCTACACGCGCGCATCGAGCGGGCACTGCTACTTCAACCTGAAGGACGCGAACGGTGATTCGGCTGCGATCCGCTGCGCGATGTTCAAGCGGGCGGCCAGCCTGCTGCAGTTTCAGCCGTCGGATGGTCAGCAGGTCCAGCTGCGTGGTCGTGTCGCGGTCTACGAACCGCGCGGCGAACTGCAGTTCATCGTCGAAGCGATGCAGCTCAGCGGTGAAGGGTCGCTGTACGAGCAGTTCCTGCGCATCAAGCGCAAGCTCGAGCTCGAGGGGCTGTTCGAAGCGGATCGCAAGCGTCCGGTTGCCACGCACCCCCGACGCATCGGTATCGTCACTTCGCTCGATGCAGCCGCGCTGCACGACGTGGCCTCGGCGCTCGCACGCCGCTCGCCTCATGTCGAGTTGATCGTCTATCCAAGCCTGGTTCAGGGCAGTGAAGCGCCTGCCGCGCTGGTGTCAGCAATCGAGTCTGCCGGAAGCCGGCACGAGGTCGATACGCTGCTGGTCTGTCGGGGCGGCGGGTCGATGGAAGACTTGTGGGCTTTCAACGACGAGCGCGTCGTGCGTGCCATCGCAGCGTCGTCGATCCCGGTGATCGTCGGTGTCGGCCACGAAACCGACACCACGCTGGCCGACTTCGTGGCCGACCTGCGGGCGCCGACACCGACTGCCGCGGCCGAGCTGTGCGCACCGGCAAGCGCCGACGACCTGGCGCTGCTGGCCGCTGCTGCGATCGGCCTGCGCCGCCGCGTGCATCGGGTTCTCGAGACCGAGGCGCAGAGGCTCGACAGTCTGGCAATGCGGTCGTTGCGCCCTGCCGAGGCGGTCCGGCGTCAGTTGCAGACACTGGACTTGTGGTCGCACCGCCTGGCGAGCGCCACCCAGCGCGTTGCTGCGAGTGGCCGGCACGATCTCCAGGCCGTGGGCGAGCGGTTCGGGCGCGCCAGTCGCGTGTCGACGCAGCGTGCTGCACAGGCCCTCGACCGGCTCGAGGTTCGGCTGCGGGGCCTGGATCCTGCGGGTGTGCTGCGGCGCGGCTACGCCTGGCTGAGCGACGACAGCGGCCATGCACTGGTGTCGGTGTCGCAGTTGAGCGTAGGTCGGTCGGTGCAGGCCGTCTTGTCGGATGGCGTTGCCGCCGCACAGGTCACTGCGGTGACCCCGACTCCGCGCCATTCCGGGGCGGCTTGACGAGTCCTCTTTGCGACGTCGGATTCGGCGTCGCTGCCTACAATCAAAAGTTGCTCCGAGTTCTCTAATGGGTCACACACCCCAACCGAAAGGATCACGATGGAACACACCCTGCCCGCGCTGCCGTATGCGATCGACGCCCTGGCGCCCTTCCTCAGCAAGGAGACGCTGGAGTACCACCACGGCAAGCACCACAACGCCTATGTTGTAAACCTGAACAACCTGCAGAAGGGCACCGAGTTCGAGGCACTGAGCCTCGAGGACATCATCAGGAAGTCAACCGGTGGCATCTACAACAACGCTGCCCAGATCTGGAATCACACTTTCTTCTGGCACGGCATGAAGGCGGGCGGTGGAGGTGAGCCCAAGGGAGCGCTGGCGGCGGCGATCAACGCCAAGTTCGGCAGCTACTCCGCGTTCAAGGAAGCCTTCACGAAGAGCGCAGTTGGCAATTTCGGCTCCGGCTGGACCTGGCTGGTGAAGAAGGCCGACGGCAGCGTGGACATCGTCAACACCGGTGCCGCCGGCACGCCGCTGACCACCGCGGACAAGGCGTTGCTGACCATCGACGTCTGGGAACACGCCTACTACATCGACTACCGCAACCTGCGCCCGAAGTGGGTCGAGACCTTCCTGACCTCGCTGGTCAACTGGGACTTCGCGGAATCCAACTTCGCCTGAGCGGGGCTTGCCTGAGCCAAGAAGCCGGTCAGTGACCGGCTTCTTTGTTTTCGGCGATCGGCTGCGTTCGGCGACATCACGGCGGAAACGGCTTGCCCCTGAGCTTGCTGCCCGCGGTGATCCCGCGCTTGGCAAACCAGCCCTCGTTCATCTCCAGCACGAAGCGAACGGGCTTGGTGGAGCAATGCGGGTCCAGTGTCTGGGGCTTCATCCGGTCGACGTTGACGATGGTGCCGTCGTCACCCACGAACGCGACATCCAGCGGCAGCAGCGTGTTCTTCATCCAGAAACACTGCTGGCCGGCCTGATCGAATGCGAACAGCATCCCGTGGTTCGGTTGCATCGCCTCGCGATACATCAACCCGGTGGCCCGTTGCTCTTCGGTCTGGGCCAACTCGGCGGTGATGTTGTGGATCCCGGCGTTCAGCGTCAGCGTCGGCAGGCTCTGTGCCGAGCTCTGCGCCCAGCCTGGCTGAACGTGAGTTGCGACCACCCAGGCCATCAGGCTCCAGACGGCGATTCGAGTCCGCCGACGTGCGCTCGATGCACTCCCCGACCGCTGGGTGGTCTGCGGTTCGAGGCAGGGTCCGTGCGCCCAAACCGCACGCGGTGCTGAACTAGAATTAATTTGCGACATCGATATCCTTCTCTTGAAATTTTGCCCCCAACACGAATGCGGAGCCTTCTGTCCATGTACCAACATATCAAAGTGCCGGACAACGGCGAAAAGATCACCGTCAATGCTGATTTTTCGCTGAACGTTCCAGATCACCCGATCATTCCCTACATCGAAGGTGACGGCACCGGATTCGACATCACCCCGGTGATGATCAAGGTGGTCGACGCCGCCGTGGCCAAGGTCTACGCCGGCAAGCGGCAGATCCGCTGGATGGAGATCTACGCCGGAGAGAAGTCGACGCAGATCTATGGTCCCGACGTCTGGTTGCCCGAAGAGACATTGACGGTGCTTCGCGACTACGTCGTGTCGATCAAGGGCCCGCTGACGACCCCGGTCGGCGGCGGCATCCGCTCGCTGAACGTTGCGCTGCGCCAGGAACTCGATCTCTACGTCTGCCTGCGCCCCATCCAGTACTTCACCGGCGTTCCCTCGCCGGTCAAGGAGCCGGAGAAGACCAACATGGTCATCTTCCGCGAGAACTCCGAAGACATCTCCGCCGGCATCGAGTTCGAGGCGGAGAGCGAGCAGGCCAAGCGCCTGATCAAGATCCTGCAGGACGACTTCGGCGTCAAGAAGATCCGCTTCCCCGAAACCTCGGGCATCGGCATCAAGCCGGTGTCGAGGCAGGGCACCGAGCGTCTGGTGCGCAAGGC
>JBJXEJ010000125.1:0-2603 GCA_046154125.1 Rhizobacter sp.
CTGGGGCGCGACACTCATCTTGTCCGGTCGAACGACAACCATGATGGCCGGTGGTGAGGAGTCGAAGGCGGCGTAGCCGCCGTAGACGACGAACCACCGGCGGCGCCGGGTTGGTCGGGGTTCAGCATGGCGGGCTCAGGTCTCAAGAAGAGGTCGGCCCCGTGCCAGGCACCCGAATCACCGATCAGCAGGTTTGCCTCTACATGAACAACCGCAAGAACAAGTCCCAGGAGCTCGCCGCAGCCAAGGCCGGCATCAGCGAGCGCAGCGCGCGGCGCATCGATGGCGCAGTCACGCTGCCCTCGCAGAACCCCCGTCGGTATTGGCGCTCTCGAGCCGATCCGTTCATCGATGTCTGGGACACCGAGATCGTGCCGCTGCTGCGCGGCGCGCCCAAGCTGAAGGCGATCACGTTGCTGAGGAAGCTCCAGGACGATCACCCCGAGCACTTCCCCGACGGCATGCTGCGCACCCTGCAGCGTCACGTGCGCCAGTGGCGCGCCCTGGAAGGACCGGCGAAGGAAGTGTTCTTCCCCCAGGAGCATGCCCCAGGCCACCGCGGCCTGTCGGACTTCACCGCCATGGGCAAGTTGTGCGTCACGGTCGCCGGCGCTGCGTTCGTGCACATCCTGTACCACTTCGTGCTGGCCTTCTCGCGCTGGGAGCACGTCGAAGTGGTCGAGGGCGGCGAGAGCTTCGAAGCCCTGTCCAAGGGGCTGCAGAACGCGCTGTGGCAAGCCGGCGGCGCCCCACAGGAGCACCGCACCGACAGTCTGTCCGCGGCGTTCAAGAACCTGGCCGAGGAACAGGACTTCACCGCCCGCTACACGGCGCTGCTGGACCACTACGGCATGGCGGGCACGCGCAACAACCGTGGCGTGAGCCACGAGAACGGCAGCGTCGAGTCCTCGCATCGGTACCTGAAGGAGGCGATCGAGCAGGCGCTGCTGCTGCGCGGGCACCGCGACTTCGCGGACCGCCCCACCTACGAGGGCTTCGTGCGCGAGGTCGTGATGCGCCGCAACCGGCGTAACGCGGCGGCCTTTGTCATCGAGCGCGAACAGCTACAGGACCTGCCGGTGCGGCGTACCACCGACTTCGTCGAGGAAGAGGCACGCGTCACACGCTGCGGCACCTTCACCGTGCGCGCCATCCTGTACAGCGCCCCGTCGCGCCTGATCGGCCATCGTCTGAAGGTGCGGCTGTACAGCGACCGGCTGGACTGCTACCTCTCAGGCGCCCTGGTGCTGACGCTGGCGCGCGGCACGCGCTCGCACATCAACGGGCGCGGCCGGGTGATCGACTACCGGCACTTCATCGAAGAACTCAAGAGGAAGCCCCAGGCGTTCAAGGGGCTGGTGTTCCGCGACGCGCTGTTCCCGCGCGAGGCGTACCGCCGCACCTGGGAGCAGCTCGACCTGCGGCTGACCCAGCGGCAAGCCTGCCAGAGCATCGTCGCCTTGCTGGAGATGGCCGCCCGCGACGGCGTGGAAGGCCTGCTCGCGCAGCGGCTGGACACGTTGTTGGCCATCGGTGAGTTGCCCGACGTGAAGCGACTGCGCGAGGAATTCGCGCCGCGCACAACCGAGGTGCCACAGGTCACGGTGGAGATCCCGCCGGCGAGCCGCTATGACGCGTTGCTGCCCAGCGAGCAAGACGACGAGCTCGAAGAGGTGGCCGCATGACCGCGCCGTCCGGGGACCCCGGACGCAACGCGCTGATGCTGGGCGAACTGCGCCTGCCCACGATCGGACGGCTGTGGCCGGAACTGGCGCAGCGCTCGGACAAGGAAGCTTGGCCGGCCGGCCGCTTCCTGGGCAGCCTGCTCGAACACGAAGTCGCCGAGCGCGCCAAGCGTCGCACCGAACGGCACCGCACCGAGTCGCAACTCGATGCGACCAAGACGCTGTCCAGCTTCGACTTTGCCGAGGTGCCGATGTTGTCCAAGGCCCACGTCATGGCGCTGGCCAGCGGCGACGCCTGGCTCGACAAGGGCGCCTCGGTCCTGATCTTCGGCCCACCCGGGGTGGGCAAGAGCCATGTCGGATGCGGCATCGGCCACGCCCTGATCGACGCCGGCTACCGGGTGCTGTACATGCGTACCAGCGAGCTGGTGCAGCGCCTGCAGGCCGCCCGCCAGAGCCTTCAGTTGCCCCAGGCGCTGGCCAAGCTGGACCGCTACGACCTGCTCATCCTGGACGATCTCTCGTACGTCCGACGGGACCAGGCCGAAACGAGCGTGCTGTTTGAACTCATCGCCGAGCGTTACGAGCGGCGCAGCATCCTCATCACGGCCAACCAACCGTTCTCCGGTTGGAGCAACGTGTTCCCCGACGCCGGAATGACTGTCGCCGCGATCGATCGACTGGTTCATCACTCGACGATCTTCGAGCTGCACAAGGTCGAGAGCTACCGGGGCAAGGAGGCCGCGCGTCAACAAAAGATCCAGCGCGACAACGACAAGGTCCAGCGCAAACGTCAATCAACCAACGACAACCAGCCCATGGAGCCAACCACCTGACCCACTAAGCAACGACATTCATCCCCGTCCAACCGGCCAAGATGATTGTCGTTTTACCGGCCATCCTGATTGACGCCGTCCA
>JBJXEJ010000126.1:0-6769 GCA_046154125.1 Rhizobacter sp.
ACCCGTGGATGATGAAGTCGCGCTGCTCCGCATTGAGCTGTGACCACGGCGTGTCCCGCGGGATACCGGCCTCGCCGGCGTACTTCAGCATGTCCTCGTGCGCATCCTTCCAGGCCGGGGTCATCAGGGTCTTGATCGCACCCGAGCGCAGCGTCTTGCGGCGGTCGGGGATCACCAGGTCGTAGTCGACGCCGATCACGCGGCCGAAGCCACGGCAGGTGTCACACGCGCCCATCGCCGAGTTGAAGCTGAACAGCGCCGGCTGCGGCTCGGTGTACCGCAGGTCGCTGTCGGGGCAGTGCAGGCCGGTGGAAAAGCGCCAGAGGGCGGGTTCACCCTCTTCAGCCAGCGCGTAGACATTGAGGCGACCGCCGCCGCGCTTGAGCGCCATTTCGATCGCCTCGACGGCACGCGCCTTTTCCGTGCCCTGTATGCGGAATCGATCGGCCACCACGTCGAGCAGCTTGCGTGGCCCCGTCGGCGTCGCGACCTCGCGCTCCGCCTGTACGCGGGTGAAGCCGCTGGCCGACAGCCACTGCTCAATCTCTCCTGGAGTCGACACCGCTGGCAGTTCGACCGGGAAGGTCAGCACGACCCGGGGATCGCTTTCTGCCGTCCGGGCCATCAATTCCGCGTAGATCGTCTCCGGCGTGTCGTGTCGTACGCGCTGCGCGGTCTGCCGGTCGAACAGGTCGGCAGCCCGGGCATAGAGCAGCTTCAGGTGGTCATTCAGCTCGGTCATCGTGCCGACCGTGGAACGCGACGTGCGCACCGGGTTGGTCTGGTCGATTGCGATGGCCGGCGGTACGCCATCGACCCGGTCGACGGCAGGGCGGTCCATGCGGTCGAGGAACTGGCGCGCATAGGCGCTGAAGGTCTCGACATAGCGACGCTGCCCCTCGGCGTACAGGGTGTCGAACACCAGACTCGACTTGCCCGATCCGCTCGGGCCCGTCACGACCGTCATCTCCCCGGTGCGGATGTCTAGGTCAAGGTTTTTCAGGTTGTGCTGACGCGCGCCGCGGATGCGGATGACACCGGTGGTCAAGAGGAGGCCCTTGGTTGAAGCGAGCGGAGCATTCTAGAGACCGCGCGCAAGCGCGGTGCGCCGGCCTCTCGCAGGCGCCTGCGGCCAAAGGTTCTTCAGGCTTTGGAGAGGAAACAGCCCCTGAGTGGCCGCCCGAGTTCCCCATACCACTGGTTTCCATTGATTACGGCAAGGCGACCCGCAGGGACGAACACTCCGCGCTTTGATTGCAGCCCAGAGACATGACAGATCACGCCAAACGAAATTCACCCGCACGCTGGCCGCACTGGTCGGGATTCCTGCTCGCGGTGACCATGACCGCGTGCGGTGGAACGACGGAGACCGCTGGGGTCGCGGCCGGCCCGACACCTGCTCCACCTGCGCCACCCGCGGCACCGGCACCGGCACCGGCACCGGCACCAGCACCGGCACCAGCACCAGCACCAGCACCTGCACCGGCACCAGCACCTGCACCTGCACCTGCACCTGCACCGGCACCTGCCCCCGCTCCACCTTCCCCGGCGCCATCATCGGCCCCAGGCGACGCCACCGTCGCCGGAGTCGTCACGCTGCCCTACCCCACACTCAGCAACCTGAGCGTCGAATGGGCCATCAGCGGCGACAACAATCGCAACGGAGTGGTGTCCATGCGTTACCGCGCGGCAGGCACATCCACCTGGAACGATGCCATGCCATTGCGCCGCACACCGGCAGGCAGCAATGAAGGATTCAGCTGGACAAATCGCCATTCGGGAAGCGTGTTCGACCTTCAACCGGCGACGAGCTACGAGATCGAACTGCAGTTGACCGACCCCGATGGCGGTTCTGCGACGAGGGTGGCAACCGCCAGGACCCGCGCCGTTCCGGCGCCGATGGCCGGTGCGCCCGTCAAGGCAGTGACGCCGGCGAATTTCGCCAGCGTGGCGGCCGCGGCCCAGCCGGGTGACATCCTCGAACTGGCATCGGGAACCTATGCATGGCCAAACTGGTCGGTCAGCGGCACCGCAGATCGGCCCATCGTGGTCCGATCGAGTGCGGGCGCCGTCATCAACGGCGAGGTCGGGCTGTTCCTGCGCAGCCACATTCACATCACCGGTTTGACGATCAATGGCCGCATCCGTTTCAATGGCTCCAATAACGTGGTTATCACGCGGTGCCGAGTCAACGCAACGAGCGCATTGGCGGGTGATGGCATCGTCACTTATCTGCGCGCGGAGAATGCCTACATCGCCGACAACACCTTGGTGGGTCTCACGGTTTGGGGCGAAGGCGCGTTCGGCGTGAACGGGAACAACCTCGGCGAAGGCATCGCCGTCACAGGCCCAGGGCACGTCATCACGAACAACCGGGTGAGCGGATTCCGCGACGGCATTTCGTTGCTCGAAGGCAGCGAGGGGGTGGACCAGTTCAGCATCGACATCGTGAACAACGACATCAGCGAATCGGCCGACGATGCGATCGAGGCTGATTTCTGCCGGCACAACTGCCGCATCATGCGCAATCGCATGACAAACAGCTTTATCGCCCTGTCCTCGCAGCCCGGGCTTGGCGGGCCGACCTACTTCATCCGCAATGTGGCCTACAACGTTGCGCACGTGGCCTTCAAGCTGTACCGCGGCAGTATCGGCGACGTGCTGCTGCACAACACGGTCGTGAAGAACGGCGACGCATTGGGCGTCTACGCGGGCGTGCCGGTGGCGCGCACCTTCTCGCGCAACAACCTGCTGATCGGTGGACCCGGCGCCACCTACAACGGCTTCAGCAACGGCAGCGGACGCGTCTTTTCGTTTTTCGACCTGGTGGCCTCCGGCGCGAGCCTGGACTATGACGCGCTGGGTTCCGCGACCGGAGCGTTCGCCGGCAATCTCGGCGGATCGACCTTCGCCAGCCTCGCCGAGCTGCGCAGCCGCACGACCGAGAAGAACGCCATCGAAGTCGGCCTGGACGTGTTCGCAGCAGCCGTAGCGATACCCAGCAATGCCGCCGCAAAACTGACGGCTGCCGACCTCCGCCCGAAGGCCGGCTCAGCGCTTGCCGGTGCAGCACAGCCCATTCCGAACGTCAACGACTCAAACGCCAGACCGACGATCGGTGCCTATGAAGTTGGCGCGCCGTTGCCGCTTTACGGACCACGCCCCTGACGTGCGAAGGGCTGCCAGAGCCTGTGCCGCTCAGCAGCCGGCGAGAAAACGCTCGACGATCGAAAAGTGTTCCGGCGTGTTCAACGCTGGCGCGTGGCCGCAGCCCGGCACGGTGACGACGACGGCGCCGGGCCCGCGCCGGCGCATCTGCTCGGCGACTTCGGGCAACAGCAGGTCGCTGGTCTCGCCGCGCAGGCACAGCACGGGCAGCTCCAGCGTATCCCAGGCGTCCCACAACGCGTAGTCGTCTTCGTGGTGGGTGAACTGCATCACCATCGCCGGGTCGTAGTGCGGTGTGACGCGGCCATCAGGCAGACGGCGCGTCGAGGTTTCGGTGAGCAATCGCCATTGCGCATCGCTCAGCCAGCCATAGGGTTTGTAGACAGTGCGGAAATAGGCCTCGAGTTCGCCTACCGTCGCAAACGCGGGCGGGTTGCCCGCATAGCTGCGGATGCGCTGGATGGCGTTTGCCGCGAGCTGCGGCCCGTTGTCGTTCAGCACGAGCCGGCGCATGCGAGTGCGCAAGGGGCCGGCCGCAGCGAGCGTTCCGATCGCACCGCCCATCGAGGTGCCCAGCCAGTCGAACTGTTCCAGGCCGAGCTGATTCACGAGTGACACCGCGAGCCGGACGTAGAACGCGTTGCAATACTCGGCCTGCGGGTCGGGGCTCCACTGGCTCAAGCCCCGGCCCAGCGTGTCCGGGCAGATCACGCGGTAGCGTGGCGCAAGGTGGGCGGCAATCGCATCCATGTCGCGCCCGGTGCGCGCCAGCCCGTGCCAGGCGATCAGCACCGGTGAGCCCACCGCACCCCATTCCGTGAAGTGGATCTCGCGGCCGTCGCACAGGAGGTAGTTTGATGTCGAGGTCATCGCTCGGGCTTCGAGGCGCGCGGGCGCATCGCCCGCAAACGGCCCACCACCCCGGAGGGAAAGTGGTAGACCGACAGCACGAACAAAATGCCCAGCCACAAGAGCCATCGGTCGGGCGAGATCAGGGCCGCAAGCAGGGGCACGTCTTCGACCGCGGTGGCGCCGAGCTTCATCAACTCCTGCAGGTAACTCTGTGCGAGCACGAACAGCGCGCTGCCGATGACCGCGCCGTAGATCGTGCCCATGCCGCCGATCACGACGATCAACAGCACGTCGAGCATGATCTCGAACGACAGCGACGTGTCCGGCCCGTTGTAGCGCAGCCAGAGCGCCAGCAGCGCGCCGGCCAGCGTGGCGAACAG
Organism: Rhizobacter sp.; assembly: GCA_046154125.1. Classification (GTDB taxonomy): domain Bacteria; phylum Pseudomonadota; class Gammaproteobacteria; order Burkholderiales; family Burkholderiaceae_C; genus PBB1. The sequence continues at coordinate 4,401 of JBJXEJ010000126.1, forward strand.
CGCCGACAGCACCGAGGCGGTGCTGCGGTAGATCACGGTGCGGTAGCCGATTGCCTCGGCGCGGAAGTCGTTTTCGCGAATCGCCTGCAGCACCCTGCCGAACGGCGAGTTGACGATGCGCAGCATCAGCAGCACGAGCACCAGCGCGACGCCGAACAACAGGTAGTAGGTGGCAAAGCGTCCATCCACCGTGACGCCCAGCAGCGGCTCCTCCAGGTACAGCGTAGAAGGCTGCAACGCGGCGGGCAGTTTGAAGTTGAGACCGTCCTCGCCGCCGGTGAAGTCCGACAGTTGCGACGCCAGCGTGAGGAACGCCGACGCCACCGCCAGCGTGATCATCGCGAAGAAGATCGCCTTGACGCGCAGCGAGAACAGCCCGATCACGAGCGACAGCAGCAGCGAGATCAGCAGCGCACAAGCCAGCCCGATCGCCAGCGCTCCCCAGGTCGGCCCGAGGCGCGTGCTGGCTATGGCGATGCCATACGCGCCGATGCCGAAGAACATCGTGTGGGCAAAACTGACGATGCCGGTGTAGCCCAGCAGAAGGTCGAAACTGGCCACCAGCACGATGAAGACGATGATCTTCGCCGCCACATTCAGCGCCTTGGTACCCGGGAACAAGAAGGGCGTGACGGCCAGCCCGAGCACCACCACGAGCAGCAGCACGGCGAGCCACCGGTTGCGCGGCAAATCGTGCGAGAGCAGGCGGTTCAGCATGGCGCCAGCGGCCGCGAACTGCCCGCGCCAGAGGGTGCAGCGAGGCGCGCGCTCATCGGTTCGTCACAGGGTACAGGCCCTGCGGACGCCACAGCAGGATCAGCACCATCAGTGCGATATTCGAGAACATCGCCAGCTTCGGCACCAGGAAGCCGGTGTAATTGGCAAGCAACCCGATCAGCAGCGCGCCAACGAAGCAGCCGAGCGTCGAGCCCAGGCCGCCGATGATGATGACGATGAAGATCAGCACGTTGACCTGCGCGCCCATCTGCGGGACCACCTGCTGCTGGTACAGGCCCCACAGCGCGCCGCCCAGGCCGGCCAGGGCGGAGCCGGCGACGAACACCCCGACAAACAGGCGCCGGATGCGGTAGCCCAGGCTTTCGACCATCTCGCGGTCCTGCACGCCGGCTCGGATCAGCAGGCCGAGCTTGGTGCGGTTGAGAATGAACAGCATCGTCAGCAGCACCACCGCGCCGATGGCGGTGGCGATGACGCGGAATTTCTCGACCGACGCGTCGCCGAGCACGAACGAGCCGCGCATCGCTTCCGGCAGCGGCAGCGGAACCTGCGCCGGGCCCCACACCACCTTGATGAGCTCTTCGCCGATGATCATGCCGCCCATCGTGATCAGGATCTGCTTCAGGTGCTGGCCATACACCGGCCCCACCAGCACACGTTCGAACGCCCAGCCCACCGCGCCGGCAACCGCCATCGCGACAAACATCGCGGGCAGCACGGCGGCGAAATTGCGCCACAGGCTTGCGGAGGTGGTCCAGTCGGCCATGCTGCCCAGCACGCTGGTGGCGACGAAGGCGCCGAGTGCGATGAACACGCCATGGCCGAAATTCAGCACGTCCATCAGGCCGAACACCAGGGTCAGGCCGGAAGCGATGATGAAGATGATCATGCCCATCGCGAGGCCGGCGACGGTGAGCGTAAGCCAGGTCGACGCCGACCCGATCAAGGGCAATGCCAGCAATCCGAGCACGAACACCAGCCCGATGGGCAGCAGGTCGAACCGCGCACGTGGTATCGCCGCTGCGGCAGCCGCATCGGACAAAACAGTGGCTTGCGCCGTCATGCCGCGGCCCCGAGTGACAGGCCGAGCAACTTGTGCTGTTGCGCTTCGTCCTGCATCAGCTCCTTCATCGGCCCGCGGTGCACCACCTTGCCGCTGTCCATCACGGCAACCCAGTCGCCGAGCGCACGCGCCACCGCGAAATTCTGTTCGACGAGCAGGATCGTCGTCTGCGTCGCCTTGAGTTCGCGCAGCGCTTCGATCAGGTTGCCGATGATGACCGGCGCCAGGCCCTTGCTGGGCTCGTCGATCAGCAGCAGGCGGCGGGGCTCGATCATCGCGCGCGCGATTGCGAGCATCTGCTTTTGCCCGCCCGAGAGTTTGCCGGCCGGGAACAGCCAGAATTTCTTCAATGCCGGGAACAGTCGGAACAGCCAGTCGAGCCGTTGCGTGTCGACCTGGTCCAGCGTGCGCGCCCGGCGCGCTGCGAGCAGCAGGTTTTCACGCACCGTGAGGTCGCTGAAGATGCCCATGTTCTCGGGCACGTAGGCGATGCCGAGCTGCGCGATGTCGGGTGTCTGGCTCTGGCCGCCGGGGCCGCCGATCGAGCGGCCGTCGTAACGCACCGAGC
>JBJXEJ010000127.1:0-20741 GCA_046154125.1 Rhizobacter sp.
TGTGCGCCAGGAAGCCCAGCGCATCGAGACGGCACGGCTCGACGCCGAGCGCCAGGAGGCGGCAAGGCAGGCAGCGGCCCGGCAGGAAACCGCGAAGCAGGAGGCTGCACGCCAGGAAGCCCAGCGCATCGAGACGGCACGGCTCGACGCCGAGCGCCAGGAGGCGGCAAGGCAGGCAGCGGCCCGGCAGGAGGCTGCGCGAGTCGCGGCCGCACAGACGGATGAGGCGAGGCGGGAGGCGTCGCGTCGCGCGATGGGACGCCAACTGGACGAGGAAGCCGCCCGGCGTGAAGCGGCTTCTGCTGCAGCTAGCCTGCCATCCAGACTGCCTCCCGCGTCGAGCGGCATGCGTCGAGGCAGGCTGTTCGGGCGTGCCGACCCCAACGCCGAACTCATTCTTTACGCGGAGGCCTGGGCCCGGAAGATCGAGCTGAACATGACATTCGACATGGTCCGCGACGCGGCGAAGCAGCCCCACACCCACCCTCTCGTGACGGTGGCCATTCGAAGCGACGGTTCCGTGGAGTCCGTGACATTCGTTCTGTCCAGCGGCGTGGCCGACATCGACGAGGCGATACGGCGCATCGTGCAAAGCCAGTTGCCCTACCAGGCGTTCCCGCCGGGACTGGCCCGCGAGTTCGACGTGATCGAAATCCGCCGGACCTGGCTTTTCGACACCGCAGTCCGGTTGTACTGATCGGACACTGGCGATCGTTGGGGCGGTTGCGGCCGTGCTGGCCTGTCTGGCCCCCGCAGCGCACGAGCGCGGCACGGCTGAACTCCGCGGCCCGTCGATGCAGACGGCATCGCTGCGACCGCGTCAGAGCGACTGCCTCGCGCACCACATCGCCTCGACAGGTCGTCAGGCCCCCGTTCGCGCCAGCCTGGCCGTCAACGCCTGTTGCAGCGTGTCGATGCTGTCCTGCAGGTGGGCCTGGGCTTCGGCGCTCAGGCCGGGTCGCTTGGCAGCAGTGTTCAATCGGGCCAGCAGCGTCTGCGCCTGCGCTCGCACCAGACTGCGGGCGTCGACGCGGCTCAGTGCGGCGGGGCGCAGCAACTGGGTCGCGATCCGGTTGATGTGATCGCGCTGGAGTTCACGACGCAGCGACGGGATGTCGCCCGGATGGCCCAGCTCGCCCCAAACCGCGTCGTCCAGCCGCCGATACAGATCGGACAGGCGCAGCGCATCCTTCGGAAGCTTGTCTTCGCTGTCGAGCAGACGTGCCGCCACGCTGTCGCTGAGCAACTGGCCCAAGACGGCGCGCTGAAGCTCGATGACCTGCGAGGCCAGCGAGAAGTCGGTGACCAGCGCGGTGGCCGGCGTGCCGTCACCACGCAGGGCGGCGTCGCCGCGTTCGAGGTAATCGACCGCCAGCTTGCGTTGCAGCGCCGGCGAGATGCGCAGGCTGTCGGCCGACAGGAAGCCGCGCGCCAGCAGATCGAGCGCCGCGCGCTGGTCGGCTGCCGGCAGCGGTGCCAGCGGATCGCGACCGCTGCCCGCGTGATCGCGCACCGTGCGCACGCCGCCGATCTGGCGTGTCAGCACGCTGGCGGCGCGGCCCATGTCGCGCAGCGCGTAGGTGACGGACCGGCGCAGGATCGAGTAATCCTGATCGGGCGAGAGCACGCGCGTTTCCTGGCGCTCCAGCAGGTCGTGCGCGATCGCGATGCGCTTGCGCGCGAACGCGAGGACGTCCGAGCCCAGGTCGAACTGAAGGGTCTCCGGATCGATGCCGAGCAGGTTGTCCTCGTCGGTGCCGAAGGCGAGTTCGGGCTCGGCACTGCGCGCTGCGATCTTCGCGAGTGCGGCTTCTTCCTGCGCGGCCGGCAGCGGGCGATAGGCGTATTCGATGGCCCAGTAGTCGTAGGGACCGATCGTGCTGTTGAACGGCGTGCCCTGACGGCTGCTCGGGATGCCGGGCGCCGACAGGTTGATCGCCGCGTACTCCATCACCGATCCGGCGATGCTGTGGGTGGCGGTGAACGCGGGGTCGGACAGCTGTGCGTCGCTGTAGACACGCGATGACCTGAAGTTGTGTCGCAGGCCCAGCGTATGGCCGACCTCGTGCATCGTCACGTCCTTCATGTAGCCCTGGACGAACTGCTCGGCCTCGGGGCTGCCGGGCTCGATATCGCCGCGCGCCTCGAGCACGTCGAGTGCGTAGCCCAGCTGCTCGGCAGCCTGGTCGGCGTAATCGCAGGCCATGTGCGAACGCATGCCGCGCGCGGCGAGTTCGGGTGGCAGTTCCGTTGCCGCCGACGACGTCAGCACCTGCGACCGCAGCGACCGCAGGCTGCGCGACGACAGGCTCTCGATGCCGATGTCGGCATCAAGGATCTCGCCCGATCGCGGGTCGACATGGCTCGGGCCGATGGCGCCGAACGACGGGCTCGAATTGGTCATCCAGCGCACCGACGCACGGCCGAAGTCCAGCGTATCCCAGGTCGCGTCATCGGGCTGCACCTCGACGCGGATCGCGTCCTTGAAACCGACCTGCTCGAAGGCCTTGTTCCATTCGAGGATGCCGGCGGTGACCGACGCGCGGTATTTCTCCGGGATCGTGTTGTCGAGCCAGAAGGTGATCGGCTTGACCGGTTCGGACAGCGCGGCGGCAGGATCCTTCTTCTCGAGCCGCCACCGGTTGACGAAGCGCTGGCGCGGCGTACGCGCGAGGTCGTCGCTGAAGTCGGACAGGTTGCTGGTGAAATGGCCGACACGGCCGTCGGCCCTGCGCGGCGCCATCACATGCTCGGGCAGCCGGGCCAGCGAGTAATGCAGCGTCATGAACAGGCTGCGCGGGTCGGGCACCGAACGTGGCACGGACGGCAGCGGGGTTCCCGGCGGCACGGGCACGCCCGGTGTCGCCACGGCGATCGACCCGGTCGCGTAATGGCTCAGCACCTCCAGCACCACCAGATCCGGGGTGGTACGGATGTCGGTGATCGCAGAGTTGCGAGTGTCGAGCCCATACCCCTGCCGGTACTGGCGCTGCAAGCCCATCGCCACGCCCATCATGTCGTTGATGAAGAGCGGGTTCGCTTCGACGAGCACCGACTTGCGTTCCGGATGCGGCTGGCTCACCACCGATGTGGAGGCCAGCAGGCTGGGCGAGAACGCAGCCTCGACCGCGCGGCCGTTCGGGGTCTTGGGTGTTGCAACGAATTCGGTGTTGCGCGCCAGCATCTGGACCTGGTTGTGGACACGGCGGAACTCGATCACCACCTCCTCGCCCATCAGGCCGCCGAAGAAGCGGCCTTCGCCGAGGCCGGTCTTGTACTTCGGCGACAGGAAAAAGGGCTGGTTGAAATCCGCAGGAGCCAGTTCCAGCCAGACCTTGTCGTCCTTCTGCCAGAGCGTGAACAGGCCGCTCGACTGCTTGGCGTCCTTGATCACCTCGGCGAAAGGGCGCGGGGCGCCCGGCGCCGGTCCGCCCGGAGGCGCGGCTCCAGCCGCCGATGCCTGTGCGCCAGGTGCCGGCAGCCTCGCGATCACGCCGGGTTGGGCAGCACCGGGAGGCGCTGCCGCGGCCGGCGCAGCGGCAGCGGCAGCGGGGGCCGCTGCCGAGGGCATCGATTCGGGCGGGGCCAACGACGCACAACCTGCCAGCAGCAGCACGCAGATCGGCGCCGCGAGCTTCGGCATCGCCAGAGGACGGTGGGCTGGAGAGGGCGCGCGCAACGGTGGGGTCGGGGCTGGGGAGTGAGTGGTCATGCGGAGGTGGAGCTGAAAGTAAGACGGGCGGCGCGACGATGGAGTCGTGCCGCCCGGCGCAAGTTTCAAGACAGGTCGAAGTTCAGGTCATTTCAGGGCCTTGAAGCGCACGCGCTTAGGTCGAGCTCCTTCCTCGCCGAGACGCTTCTTCTTGTCGGCCTCGTACTCCTGGTAATTGCCGTCGAAGAAATTCCACTTCGAATCCCCCTCGGCGGCCAGGATGTGCGTCGCGATGCGGTCGAGGAACCAGCGGTCGTGGCTGATCACCATGATGCTGCCCGCAAATTCCAGCAGCGCGTCTTCCAGCGCTCGCAGCGTCTCAACGTCGAGGTCGTTCGAAGGCTCGTCGAGCATCAGCACGTTGCCGCCCTGCGCCAGCGTCTTCGCCAGGTGCAGCCGGCCGCGCTCGCCGCCCGACAGGCTGCCGACCAGCTTCTGCTGGTCGTTGCCCTTGAAGTTGAAGCGGCCGATGTAGGCGCGGCTCGGCATCACGAACTTGCCGACAATGATGTTGTCGAGGCCGCCCGACACGTCCTGCCACACGGTCTTGTCGGCGGCCAGCGAATCGCGACTCTGGTCGACGAAGGCCATGCGCGCCGTCGGGCCGATCTTGACGTTGCCGCTGTCGGGCTTCTCCATCCCGTTGATCATGCGGAAAAGCGTCGACTTGCCGGCGCCGTTCGGCCCGATGATGCCGACGATCGCGCCGGCCGGAACCTTGAAGCTCAGGTTGTCGATCAGCACGCGGTCACCGAAGCTCTTGGTGACGTTCTCGAACTCGATCACCTCGTGGCCGAGCCGCTCGCCGACCGGGATGAAAATCTCGTTGGTCTCGTTGCGCTTCTGGTAGTCGGTGTCGCTCAGTTCCTCGAAGCGGGCCAGACGCGCCTTGCTCTTCGCCTGGCGGCCTTTCGGGTTCTGGCGCACCCACTCCAGCTCCTTCTTCATCGCCTTGGTGCGCGCGTCTTCGGTTTTTTGTTCCTGTTCGATTCGGGCTTCCTTCTGTTCCAGCCAGGTGCTGTAGTTGCCCTTGTACGGAATGCCCGAACCGCGGTCGAGCTCGAGAATCCACTCGGCCGCGTTGTCGAGGAAGTAGCGATCGTGGGTGATCGCGACGACGGTGCCGCTGAAACGGCTCAGGAACTGCTCCAGCCAGTCGACCGACTCGGCGTCCAGGTGGTTGGTCGGCTCGTCGAGCAGCAGCATGTCGGGCTTGGACAGCAGCAGCCGGCACAAGGCTACACGGCGCTTCTCACCGCCCGACAGCTTGCCGATGACCGCGTCCCACGGCGGCAGCCGCAGCGCGTCTGCGGCCAGTTCGAGTTGCAGGTCGGTGTTCTCGGAGCCAGCGGCGGCGATCACCGCTTCGAGCTCGGCCTGCTCGGCGGCCAGCGCGTCGAAGTCGGCATCCTCTGCGGCGTATTCGGCGTACACCTCGTCGAGCCGCTTCTTCGCGGCGAGCACGCCGCCGATGCCTTCCTCGACCGACTCGCGCACCGTCTGGTCAGGGTTCATTACCGGTTCCTGCGGCAGGTAGCCGATCTTCAGACCCGGCATCGGCGTCGCTTCGCCTTCGATGTCCTTGTCGACGCCGGCCATGATCTTGAGCAGGGTGCTCTTGCCGGAACCGTTCAGGCCGAGCATGCCGATCTTGGCGCCCGGGAAGAAGCTCAACGAGATGTTCTTGAGGATCTGACGCTTCGGCGGAACGATCTTGCCGACGCGGTTCATCGTGAAGACGTATTGCGCCATTACAGGGACCTCCCGAGCCGAAGCGAGAGCAGGCCGCCGAGGGCCGGTGGTTGTTTCGACAAAACGTATTGCGCCATGGTGGACCTTGGATTCAGTGAATGATGAGCGATGAGCGCCACGGACGGGCTGGGAGCGACGGGCTGACCGCAGGGGCTCCGTCGTCAAACGCACTATTGTCGTTGGTCGACGTTTGACACCCTTTCACCCGGCAGATCGAACACCCTATTCGGGATAACCCGTTAGACTACCTGTAACCAACGCAGCACCCAGTCACTGCGCTGATGTCATCCTGACCGGGCCGCCGGCATCCTCGGCGCCCATCACACCCCTCTGCCTGCGACTGGCGCTCGACGTACGAGCGACAGGCCGATCCGCTGTTTGGAATCTCCATGTCCTTTGAATCTCTCGGCCTCGCCGAGCCCTTGTTGCGTGCGGTCGCTGAATACGGCTACACCATCCCCACTCCCATCCAGATGCAGGCGATCCCCGTCGTGCTGGCTGGCGGCGACCTGCTCGGCGGCGCCCAGACCGGCACCGGCAAGACCGCCGGCTTCACGCTGCCGATGCTGCACCGCCTGATGGAAAAGCCCGCCGTGCGCGATGCCAAGGGCAAGCTGCCCATCCGCGCGCTGATCCTGACCCCCACCCGCGAACTCGCCGCCCAGGTCGAGGAAAGCGTGCGCACCTACGGCAAGTACAGCAAGCTCACCTCGATGGTGATGTTCGGCGGTGTCGGCATGCAGCCGCAGATCGACAAGCTGCGCCGTGGCGTCGATATCCTGGTGGCCACACCGGGACGCCTGCTCGACCACCACCAGCAGCGCACGCTGGACCTGAGCCACGTCGAGATCTTCGTGCTCGACGAGGCCGACCGCATGCTGGACATGGGCTTCATCCATGACATCAAGAAGGTGCTGGCCATCGTGCCGGCCCAGAAGCAGAGCCTGCTGTTCAGTGCCACCTTCAGCGACGAGATCAAGGCCCTGGCCGACCGCCTGCTGAACAAGCCGGCACTGATCGAAGTGGCTCGCCGAAACCAGACGGCCGACACCATCGCGCAGAAGGTCCACCCCGTGGGCCGCGAGATGAAGAAGGACCTGCTCGCCCACCTGATCAAGACGAACGACTGGGATCAGGTGCTCGTCTTCACCCGCATGAAGAGCGGCGCCAACAAGCTGGTCGAGTTCCTCGAGAAGCAGGGCATCAGCGCGATGGCGATCCACGGCAACAAGAGCCAGGGTGCACGCACCAAGGCGCTGGCCGAATTCAAGACCGGCGACCTGACGGTGCTGGTCGCCACCGACATCGCCGCGCGCGGCATCGATATCGACATGCTGCCGCACGTCGTCAACTACGAGTTGCCGAACGTGCCCGAGGACTATGTGCACCGCATCGGCCGCACCGGCCGTGCCGGCGCGCAGGGCGAGGCGATCTCGCTGGTCTGCCCCGACGAGAACGGATTCCTGCGTGACATCGAGCGGCTGATCAAGCGCGAGATCCCGAAGGAAATCGTCGAGGGATTTGCGCCACCGGCCGGCGAGAAGGCCGAGCCGATCGTGCTCGGTCGCATGGTGATCGGTGAAGGCGCCGGTCGGGGCGGTTTCCGCACCTCGGGGGGTGGCGGCCGCAACGGTGGTGGCGGCGGCGGCGGTGGCGGTCATGCCGGCCGTGGCCGCAACGACGGTCGCTCGGCGCCAGCGCGCTCGGGCGGCGGTGGTCAGGCTCCGCGTGCTCCCTCACGCGATGGCAACGCACCGCAGGGCAACCGCGCTGCGCCGGCTGCCCGCCCGGCCGGCCCACGGCCCGAGCCGCGACGTGAAGGCGGCGCGATGTTCGCACCGCGCTCGACGACACCGAAGCGCTGAGACAAGGCACGCCGAGCGGCGTGTCACAGGACACAAGGGCTTGCAACTGAGCCGCTCTGTCACGGCCTGAACCGCCGTGACGGGCCTAACCTCTTTTGTTCTCGCACACGACAAGAGGGGTACGCGCATGGCCGTCAGATGGCACACGCTCTGGCAGGGAAAGGACATCGCCGTGCTTCGCGACGATGTCGAAGTCGATCGCTTTGCCGCCGACGAAGTCGAGCGGATCGTGTTTGTTCATCGGGGCCGTGGTGAACTGCCGACCGATCTGGTGTTCACCGTGGTGGAACTGGCCGGGGACAGCCTGCTGTTCCCGGTGGAGACCGGCTTTGCCGGCCGCGTCAATTTCGAGCGGCAGGCTTACTGGACCGAGCGCGCTTGCATCTACTGGGCACCCCATTCGGATGCGGCTCTGCCATCGAGCGTGCGCCGCACACACTGGTGGCAGCAACTGCGCGGACTCACCCTGTCCCCGGGCTTCATGCGCGTGCCGCGTGCCGACTTGACCGCGGCGATGCAGCACTGGCCACTCACCGGCCCACAGACCTGGGAACAGCGCAAATGGCGGCGCATCGAGCGCAGTCAGCCGTTCTCCAACGCCGACGCTGCGTGAGCTGCAGCCGGCGCCGAACAGAAACTTTCAACATCAACGAAAAAACCCGGCCGAAGCCGGGTTCTCTCGACATTCCAGAAGATCAGGACGCGGCGGCCTTGGCAGCCACTGGAGCCTTCTTCATGGTCTTGGCGTGCTTGACCTTCTTCACATGCGCGGCAGGCACTGCCGGCTTGGCTGGCACGGCCGGAGTGGCCGCTGCCACTGGTGTGGCAGGGGTCGCGGCGACGGCAGGGACAGCCGGCTTTGCAGGAGCCGGTGCCGCAGCTTGCGCAAATGCGCCGAGCGAGAACGTGGCAACGACAAAAGCAGCAATGAACTTCTTCATGATCAGTTTCCTTCAGGGGTTGGAGATGATGCGTGAGCTTGTGGCTCTGCCCATTCAACGCCGCCCTTTCCAAGGCCGTTGACAACGGCCATAACGAAGTTTCGGTTCATCGACCGAGCATCCATCACGAAGTCATTCGAAGCGCCGCTCACGCAGCCATTTCGTGGCCACCCACTTCTCGCCTTCGAGCACCGGCGCGCCGCCGTGCAGCGAACGCGTCATCGGATGCGGCCGGTCGTAACTGAAGAACACCGCGTTGCCTTTCACCGGCGACACGTTGAAATCGATGTCGGGAAACACCGTCGCGCCGCCGCGCACTGGCGATTTCAGATAGATCACGAGACTCGCAACGCGCTGTCCGCCACGAGCCAGCAGGGCCGGTGTACCGGATTCCTTCAGGTCGAAGTAATCGTAATGAGGCTTGTACTCGGCACCAGGCCGGTAGCGCAACACCTGCAGGCCTTCTCCGTGGTCGATCGGCCAGCGCAGCAAGTCCGCAATGCGTCTTTCGATGCGTGCGCACAGCGGGTTCTCTTCGCGCTGGAAGAACATGCCCTCACTGGTGCGAGCCTCGTTGACCTCGCTGCCGCCGGTGCCCAATTCGACCGTTTCGGAGCGCGCCAGACGCGCACCGGCCAGCGCCACCAGTTCATCGCATTCGGTGATGGACAACAGACCGCCGAAGACCACGATGCGCGGATTCATCAGGCTGCTCAGCACATGCACCTGCCGCACCTCGGCCATGGAGTCTTCGGCCAGCGCGATCGACAGACTGCCATCGCTGCGCAAGGGCTCGGGCACGCGCAGCTGTGGCGGCAGCGCCAGGGCCTGGGCACGATCGACCAGGTGGCTGCGCAGCGTGTCCTCGAGTGCCTGCTCGGCCACTTCGGCCGACCAGCCGCTATCGCGCATCGCCTTCAGCACCGCCTCGGGCGACTGACCGGTGGTCGCCTGTTCGACGATCCAGCGCTGCAGTTCAGGCGTGATCCGCTGGGATGACGACATGGCTGTCGCTCAGAGTTTGCGCCGGTAGACCAGCCGATGCGGCTCGGACGCGGCGTGGTCGTACCCGTAGCCTTCGAGGTCGAAGGCCTGCAGGCCGTGCGGCGTCAGCAACCGATGCTGGATCGCGTAGCGCGCCATCAGGCCCCGCGCACGCTTGGCGAAGAAGCTGATCACCTTGTACTGGCCGCCTTTCCAGTCCTCGAACACGCATTCGACGACGCGGGGCTTGAGCCATTGGTTGTTCGATGTCGGTCGCACAGCCTTGAAGTACTCCTGCGAAGCCAGGTTCACGATCACGGGCGAGGGGTCGGACTTCAGCCGCTGATTGATGTGGCGGGCCAGTGTGTCGCCCCAGTAGGCATACAGGTTCCGGCCCTGCACGTTCTCGAGCGCAGTGCCCATTTCGAGGCGGTACGGTTGCATGCGGTCGAGAGGCCGCAGCAGTCCGTACAAGCCGGACAGGATCAGCAGGTGCTGCTGCGCCCAGTCCAGATCGTCGGCGCCGAGCGACGGTGCATCGAGGCCTTCGTAGACATCGCCATTGAAGGCCAGCAAGGCGGGCTTGCTGTTCTTCTCGGTGAAACGGGTGCTCCACACGCCGTAGCGCGCCACGTTCAATGCCGCGAGCGGATCCGACAGGTCCATCAGCGCCGCAATGTCGGCGACGCTCTTCGTCTTCAGGAGGCCGATCAGCTGGGCCGACTGCTTCACGAACTGCGGTGTGGTCGGGTGCTCGACTGGCGAGGGGGTGTCGTAGTCGAGCGTCTTGGCGGGTGACAGGAGGAACAGCATGGATCGTGCGCGAAAGCAGCGGGAGACACACCGCACTCTAGCGAAAGATGCCTGCGTGCTCCCAGGCTGCTCACACCGCTCGATCCGGCGTCTTCAGCCCCCGCTCGATGGGTGCCGCACCGCGCAGCCGAATCGGACTATTTCTTCGCGTCATCGACGGTTTCCTTGATCTTGTCACCGGCCTTCTCGATCTGGTCCCCCGCTTTCTGAGCCGCGTTGTCGACCGCCTTGCCGGCTCGCTCGGCCGGGCCTTCGGCTGGCTGGCATGCAGCGAGCATGACGGAGCCCGCGGCAATCAGCGGGTACAGGGCGGCTTTGAAGTGAGTCATGTATTTCTCCTGAAAGGGGTCATCGATGCATGGCCGATGAACGTGTGACGAACGCATCCACTCTAGGCAGGCCCGATCGAGGTGTCATTCGGAATCCGCGAGGCATGCCTGTGCGCTTCGTCCTACAAGTCATGCGGGGTCGCTCAGGACATCAAGCGAACCAACCGCACACGAACCAGCCCTGCGCAGCCTCGGCGACCGAAAGCGGCAGGCGGGCGCGGCAGATCCACACCAGGGCACCTTCGGGTGTCTGGGCGATGAAGTAGTCGCGCTCGGTCCGTGGGGCGTTCCACCAACCCGACTCGACACGCTCCGGGCCGCACAGCAGTTGCAGGGGTTGCCCATCGAGCAGCGGGCGCGATTGACGCACGGGCAAGGGCTGCGGCTCCTGCAGCAACCAGACGGGTCGCGGGGCGGACGCGGCTTGAGCGACCGCGCGTTCAGGCACACCGCGGTGTCCGGTGCGGGAATCGGTCTCCGGCGCCAGGCGCTGCACCTGCTGCGGGCCCAGCCGGGCTTGCAGCCGTTCGATCAGGCGGACCTGGCCTTCGCGTTCGCCGCGCGCCGACACGAACAACTCGGCACTGAATGGCGATCCTCGGGCCACGTCGGCGCAGTGCAGTCGCAACTCCAGTGTGGGGGCGGGCAGCAAAAGATGCGCCAGACGCTCGCGCAGCAGCACCGACAGGTGCGCGGCATCGCACGACGGCTCGGCCAACGCGATCGTCAGCTCGGTGACCGACGGCATCCCGGCGTCCTGCCGGTGTCTCGGCTCGTGATGCATGAACAGCGTGAAGCGCCGCACTCGCGCCTGATGTGCACGCGTCCAGGCCAGCAACGGTTCGATGAGCAGCCGCGCGCCGTGCAGCACCTGGTCGGTGGTGTCGGCGCGGCATTGCAGCTCGAGGCGCACCTCGAAGACTTCGGGCAGCGTGATCCATGCCGGTGACGGATCGGGTCGCTCGCCGTACACGCGCGCCAGTGCATCGAGCAGGCCCGCACCGAAGCGGCGCGCCAGGCCCGGGCCTGGCAGTCGACGCAGCGCACCGAGCGTGCCCAGGCCCATGCCTTCGAGTGCGTCCTCGTGCTCCGGACTCAGCCCAAGCAGCCGCACCGGAGCGGCGTCGAGCCGGCGTTCCAGCGAGCGCAAGTCGGCGCAATGCAGCTCATCGGTGTCACCCTCGACCAGCTGCGCCAGCACAGCCGCGCCTTGGGCGGTGGGCGCGCTGGCAAGTCGCACGGTGCATTCGAGTGGCGTCCATGCGGCACGCAGCCGCCGTAGCAAGGCCGACTGCCCGCCGAAACACCGCAGGCTGGACTGCACCTGGAGCAGCACGGTGCGGGGGGGCACGCCAGGATCGGTTCCGGCATGGCAGGCGCGGCCCGCTGCAGGCGTGATCGACGGAGGCGCAAAGCAGACCGACGGGGTGAACGCCAGCGCCACATGCGCCACGCTGGTGAGCGTCTGCCCATCGCGCACGGCATCGGCCCGACCCAGCCGCAGGTGCGGCGCCAGCGCCAGCGCGGTGGCCCGCCTGAGCCCGGGCCGCACACCCAGACCTTGTGCCGACGCGTTGGACAGAAGCACGTCACGAGCGCCCATCAAGGCCGCAGGCTGCTCGCGCTGATCGGGCGGCAGCACGGCCAGCCACGACTCGAACGACAGACGCGGCAGATGCAACGCGATCCACAACATGACGCGCGCCGATCAAACCAGGCTGATGAAGGTGGCGGCGGGCAGCGGCACGGCCGCAGCGGGCGCACGGGCGGCATGCCCTTCGGTGGGGTGATGGCGGGTGATGTGTTCTTGAACGGGAAGACGCACATCCCTCGCTGAGTGCTGTCGCTGCCATGCCGATGCCCGCAACACATCCGACAGCACTGGCTGCAAGGTCAGCATGAGCGGCGCTTCCAGCGGCGGCCCACGTCGCTTGAGCACGTGCACCCGCAGCCTGTCGGCCCCGCCCGCGCGCAGCGCCAGCCGCAGCGGCGCGGCGGTGGGCCGTTCCTGTGCAACCAGCTCGCGAAACACGAACGCCGGTCCGTCGTGCGCCTGTGCAGCCAGTTGCAGCCGACGCAAGCGATCGGCCCGCAATCGGGGCGGCAACCAGGCCACCAATGCACCGACGTGACCACTCTTCAAGGCCTGCTCGAACGCCCACAGGCTGTCGGAGCCAGGAATGACACGCGCCCGGGTGTTGACGACCAGCAGCTGCGCCACATCGAAGCCGAGCAACGTGAGCGCCTGCGCCGACAAGCTGACGGGAGGATCGAACAGCATCAGCAGCCGGCCCTGCCGCTGCGTGGCGGTGAGACAGGGGCTGAGCAGGCGGATCTCGCCAACCCCGGGATGCGGCAACAGCAACTCGGTGAGCACACGACGGGGCCACCCTCCACCCGGCAACTGCGCGTCGAGCAGCGCAAAGCCACTGGGAACGGCAGGATCGACGGAGCGCTCCATCTGGTCACCGCGCCACAGGACCGAGCGCAGGCTTTCAGGAATCTCGGCAGGAAACAGGGTCACGGGCATGACGCCCCAATATACTGTTTTTTTATACAGCATATCGGGCAACCTGCTGACCACCCTGCCCCAGAAACAAGAACCCCTCCCGACCATCACGGTGGGAGGGGCAGGTGGCTGAAGCCACCGGTTCGGAGCTCCGGAGGGTGAAAGTCCGGGGCCCCTGGGGCGCAGGTACTGCGCCGCTGGGATTGCCTGCATGCAGGCAGACTCACCTTACGCCTCGTGCCAGTGAAGCACAAGCACTGTTTCAGAAACGCATGTCAGGGCATCACCGGGCCCGCGCGGCTTGCATGATCTGATCGAACACCGCGGCCACCTTGGCTTCGACCGCCGCGTCCATCGAGATCGTGCGGCCCCACTCGCGCGGCGTCTCGCCCGGCCATTTGTTGGTGGCATCGAGTCCCATCTTGCCGCCCAGCCCGCTGACCGGCGAAGCGAAGTCGAGGTAGTCGATGGGGGTGTTCTCGACCAGCGTCACATCGCGCACCGGGTCCATGCGGGTGGTGATCGCCCAGATCACGTCCTGCCAGTTCCGGATGTCCACGTCGTCGTCCGTCACCACGATGAACTTGGTGTACATGAACTGCCGCAGGAAGCTCCACAGCCCGAACATCAGCCGCTTGGCGTGGCCGGGGTAGCTCTTCTTGATCGAGATGATCGCCATGCGGTAACTGCAGCCCTCGGGCGGCAGGTAGAAGTCGACGATTTCCGGAAACTGCTTCTGCAGAATGGGCACGAACACCTCGTTCAGCGCCACACCCAGGATGGCCGGCTCGTCGGGCGGCTTGCCGGTGTAGGTGGAGTGATAGACCGGATCGCGGCGATGCGTCAGGCGGCTGATCTCGAAGACCGGAAACCAGTCCTGCTCGTTGTAGTAGCCGGTGTGGTCACCGAACGGACCTTCCAGTGCATGCAGATAGCCGCCTACTTCCTTCAGCGGGACGCCATGTTCGCTGTGGCCCGAATAGCCGGGGGCCGCGACCGGGATGTGCCCTTCGAGCACGATCTCGGCGCTGGCCGGCACCTGCAGCATCACGCCAGCATCGCCGACGGCCGAGTCGGTGACCTCGGTGCGGCTGCCGCGCAGCAGACCCGCGAACTGGTATTCGCTCAGCGTGTCGGGCACCGGCGTCACCGCGCCAAGGATGGTGGCCGGGTCGGCGCCGAGTGCCACCACGATCGGGAACGGCTGGCCGGGGTTGGCCCGCGCGAAGTCACGGAAATCGAGCGCACCGCCCCGGTGGGCCAGCCAGCGCATGATGACCTGGCGGCTCGCGATCACCTGCTGGCGGTAGATGCCCAGGTTCTGCCGACGGCGTGGGTTCGGCCCGCCCTGGGGGCCCCGCGTGACGACCAGGCCCCAGGTGATCAGCGGCCCGGCGTCGCCCGGCCAGCAGGTCTGCACCGGCAGCAGGCCCAGCAGATCGATGTCTGTGCCGTCGATCACCACCTGCTGGCAGGCTGCCTGGCGCACCGTCGCCGGCTTCATGTCCCACAACGACTTGACCAGGTGCAGCAGGCGGCCGGTGTCTTTCAGGCCTTTCGGCGGCTCGGGCTCCTTCAGGCTGGCGAGCACCCGCCCGATCTCCCGCAGTTCGCTGACATCGGCGGCGCCCATGCCCATCGCCACCCGCTTGGTCGTCCCGAACAGGTTTGTCAAGGCCGGAATTTTGTAACTCCCCCCGGAATAGAGAGGTTGCTCGAACCACAGCGCCGGCCCGCCGGCGCGCAGCACCCGGTCGCTGAGTGCGGTCATCTCGAGCCGCGCCGATACTGGCGCGGCGACGCGCCGGAGCTCACCGGCGGCCTCCAGTCCCGCACAAAATTCCCGGAGGTCGCGGTATTTCATATTCATTAGTAGTTATGAACCGGACCCTAATGGTTGACCGGTTATGTTTTTGCTTCCTAGAATCCGCTCCGGTTGCGCTTGATGGGTACTTACCCTAGATCAAGGCAACGTTCGTCAGATTCATTTCGAGCGCTCTCGCAGTCGGTCTGTCCGCATCATGGGAACGCGTGCAGACAGTCCATGCGGCCGATTATGTTCGGCCGAGTGCTCGAACCAGCCCCGCAGGCGCAAGCCTGAACCGGGGCCGAGAGGAAGGAGAGTCATGTCCGTACTCCGACAGTTTTCTTTGAATGCGCAGCAGTTGTGCCGCGCCACGGTGCGTTCGGCTGGAGTTTTCCTGCAGGACGTCGGGCACGGCCTGCTGGAGGTGAGCCACAACACGCTCGCGTTGGTCGGCTTGATAGCGGTGGCGCTGATCGTGTTCGTCGCGGGCCGTTCCGAATTGCGGCACACGGTGGAAATGCAGGCGCTGGGCTGGCTGCAGGCACGCCAGGAAGCCCGCACCGATCCGCTCGAACTGATGGCCAACGACCTGCGTGAACCGGAGGCCATCGCACGTGCCACGGCCAGCGATCCACGGGATCTCACCCGCCAGCAGGCCGCTGTCGCGCAATGGCTGGCCCGTCGCTACAAGGTGGCACCCGAGCCGATCAGCCGTCTGGTCACCGAGGCCTGGCGTGTGGGCGCACGGGTCGGGCTGGACCCGACACTGATCCTGGCCATCATGGCGATCGAGTCGAGCTTCAACCCGTTTGCCCAGAGCCCTGTCGGTGCGCAGGGACTGATGCAGGTGTTGACCCGCGTGCATGACGACAAGTACGAGCAGTTCGGCGGCAACCTGGCTGCATTCGATCCCGTCACCAACCTGCGTGTCGGTGTGCAAGTGCTCAAGGAATGCATCGCGCGCGCCGGAAGCGTCGAGGCCGGCCTGCGTTTCTACGTGGGCGCTGCGAATCTGAACGACGACGGCGGATATGCACTGAAGGTGCTGTCCGAGCAAACCCATCTGCAAGCGGTGGCGGGCGGCAAGCTCATCGCGGTCAACATCCCCAACGTGATCCCGACGGCATCGCGGGCCCAGGCAGAATCCGCAGAGGCTCCTGCGCCGGCCAACGAGTCGCCCGAACCTCCGGCAGACGAGAAACTGGCAGCGCTGCGCTGAAGCGCTGAAAATCGGCACTCCAGTCCGGCCGGGTGATCGGTCGGCAGCATCGTTTCTTGCCTCGGGTCACGCGACCCTGCGTCGCGCCTTGAATTTCGTGTTCCTGTTGTAGAGGATCCTCGCCATGTTTGACCGCACCCAATCCACCCTCGCCCACATCGATCCCGAGCTGTGGTCGGTCGTCCAGCGCGAGAACCAGCGCCAGGAAGACCACATCGAGCTGATCGCGTCCGAGAACTACACCTCGCCGGCCGTGATGCAGGCGCAGGGCAGCCAGCTGACCAACAAGTACGCCGAGGGCTACCCCGGCAAGCGCTACTACGGCGGATGCGAGTTCGTCGACATGGCCGAACAGCTCGCCATCGACCGGCTCAAGACCCTCTTCGGTGCCGGCTACGCCAACGTGCAGCCCAACTCCGGTTCACAGGCCAACCAGGCCGTGTTCTTCGCGCTGCTGCAGCCGGGCGACACCATCATGGGCATGAGCCTGGCCGAAGGCGGTCACCTGACCCATGGCATGCCGCTGAACATGAGCGGCAAGTGGTTCAAGGTCGTCAGCTACGGCCTGAACGCGCAGGAAGAGATCGACTACGACGCGATGGAGCGGCTGGCGCACGAGCACAAGCCGAAGCTCATCATCGCCGGCGCGTCGGCCTATGCGCTGCGCATCGACTTCGAGCGCTTCGCCAAGGTGGCCAAGGCGATCGGCGCGACCTTCATGGTCGACATGGCGCACTACGCGGGCCTGATCGCGGCCGGGGTCTACCCGAACCCGCTGCCTCACGCCGACGTCGTGACCTCGACCACGCACAAGAGCCTGCGCGGTCCGCGTGGGGGCATCGTGCTGACCAACCACGAGGACATGGCCAAGAAGATCAACAGCGCGGTGTTCCCCGGCCTGCAGGGCGGGCCGCTGATGCACGTGATCGCCGGCAAGGCGGTCGCCTTCAAGGAAGCCCTGGCGCCGGAGTTCAAGGTGTACCAGCAGCAGGTGGTGACCAACGCCCGGGTGCTGGCCGAGACGCTGATCTCGCGCGGACTTCGCATCGTCAGCGGACGCACCGAGAGCCACGTGATGCTGGTCGACCTGCGGCCGAAGAACCTCACCGGCAAGGAAGCCGAGGCGGTGCTCGGCCTGGCTCACATGACCTGCAACAAGAACGGCATCCCGAACGACCCGCAGAAGCCGATGGTCACCAGCGGCATCCGCCTGGGCACGCCGGCGCTGACCACGCGCGGGTTCAAGGAAGAGCAGACCCGCCTCACCGCGCACCTGATCGCCGACGTGCTGGACCACCCGCACGATGAAGCGAATCTGGCGGCGGTGCGCAGCAAGGTGGCGGCACTGACGCGCGATTTCCCGGTGTACCGCTGACTTCGTCGGCGGCAACCCGCAGCCCGTTGCGCGCCCTCGATACGGATTGATTCGAAAACGTCTGCCGGCCCACTGTCATGCGCTGTCCGTACTGCAGCCACGTCGACACGCAGGTCGTCGAGACGCGTGAATCCGACGAAGGCGATGTGGTGCGCCGCCGCCGGCGCTGCCACAGCTGCGACAAGCGATTCACCACCTACGAACGCGCCGAAATCGCGCTGCCGGTCGTCGTCAAGAAGGACGGCACGCGCGCCGAGTTCGACATCTCGAAGGTCCGCGCATCGATGTCGCTGGCACTGCGCAAGCGGCCCGTCAGCGTCGAGCAGATCGACGCGGCGATCGAGCGGATCCAGGAAAAGCTGCTCAACAGCGGCGCCAGGGAAGTGCCCTCGACACGCCTGGGTGAGCTGGTCATGCGCGAACTCAAGCGCATCGACAAGGTGGCCTACGTGCGGTTCGCCTCGGTGTATCGCAGCTTCGAGGACGTCGACGAGTTCCGGCAGCTGATCCGCGACATCTGAGCGCCGCCCGTTGTTGAACCGGGCCCACCGGGTTCAGCAGCATTCGGCCAGTTTCATCGACCGGCCCTCGCATCGTCGATCCGGGGCCGCGCAATCAGCAGCCCTCGCCTCCCATTGCTCGCGCCCGGACACGTGCGGTGAGTCCGCAAGCCGCCGCGAGTTCGCCGAAGAGACGCTGGTGCAGGTCGAAGGCCAGCCTGGCCTCTCCCGCCAATGCGCTGGCACGTGGCTGATCCATCGGCATCGCGCCGAGCCCGTGTCGAAATGCCAGCGTCAGCGCCTGGGTGGCGAGCCCGTCGCCGAAATCGTAGAACGCGACCGCCCCGTCCAGCGCCGTGCTGGTCGCGACGACTCTGCGCATCATCTGGCCGCCGCTCAGGTCCCCGAGATATCGCACGTACGCATGTGCCACCAGCAGCCCGGGCCGCTCCGCATCGAGATCGCGCAGCCTGCCGACATAGGTCGCCGCCGAGGGTTGCAACGCCAGCTCGTCAGCCCAGGCTGCTCCGTGCAGGGCGCGCAGGTCGTGCTCGAGTGCGCAGGTGCGCCACAGCGCAGGGAGAAAGATCGGGGCGATCATCGGATGCTGCGCATGCCGCTCGAGCGACTGCTCCAGCACGGCGTAGATCGCATGCAGGTTTCGCAGGAATGCGCAGTACGCCGGCCGATCCATCCGCCCGCTCAGCAATTCGGCCAGGAACACGCTGCGCTCCGCGGCGCTGTGCAGCGCGCGCGTTTCGGTCTTCAGCAGTTCTGCCAAGCCGATGTTCAAGCGGCGCTCCTGGACGGGCATGGCCCCCTCGCCGGTTTGGTGTTCACGTTCCATTTCGGTCAGCGCACTGCTTGTTCGCCTCGCCGTCGAGATTCGGAAAGGACGAGCCGCCTGCCGCCGGCCACCCGCCATGGCCGGCACGATGGGTCAGGTTGCCCTGCCCGTCGTGCATCACCAGCAGACGAGCGTCCATCGACGCGGCGAGACGATCCTCGTCTCCCGACTCGCGCGCGGCGTCGGCTCCGTGGATCCGGTTGAGAACCAGGTGGAACACGCTGCCCCGGCCAGGGGTGCTGCGGACTCCGACACTGCCGCCCTGTGCCATGACCAGGCGACGCGTGAGCGCCAGCCCGAGCCCGGTCCCCTGATGTCGCCTGGTGGACCCGGCGTCGAGTTGCTGGTACGTGGTGAACAGGCGTGCCATGTCCGGCAGCGCGATGCCGACGCCGGTGTCCTCGACCTCCAGCTGGAAGTGGCGCGCACCCAGGGCATGCGCCCGCACGGTGATCAGGCCGCCCGCGGGCGTGAACTTGATCGCGTTGGACAGGTAGTTGTAGAGCACCTGCCTGAGCCGCAAGGGGTCGAGCACGAGGCCGCCCAAGGTCGAATCGATGTCGGTCGCCACCCGAAGTTGCTTGAGCTGGAACTCCGTGGCCAGAACGTCATTGACTCCCTTGACAAGGTCAGCCAGATCGAAGGATTCCGGGAAGAACTCGAACTTGCCGGATTCAACCTTGGACAGATCCAGCACGTCGTTGACAAGGCGCAGGAGGTGGCGCCCGCTGGTGCCGATGTGGCCCAGGAACAGGCGGTGCTTCGGCGAATCCGGCGGCACCTGCCCCGTCATCAGCAGGTCGGCGAAACCGATGACCGCGGCCAGCGGCGTGCGCAACTCATGCGACATGTTGGCCAGGAACTGGCTCTTGAGTCGGTTGGCTTCCTGGATCTGGCGGTTCTCCGCCTCGAGTTGCAGCGCCTGTTGTCGCGCGGTGTCGGCCATGCGGCGTTGCGCTTCGAGCGAGCGCGTCATGCGAAGTCGTTCAATCGCATTTTCGACCGCCTGGGTCAAGGTCTCGGGCAGCAGCCAGGCCTTGCCGACATAGTCCTGCGCGCCAGCGCGCAGGGCGGCCTGGCTGAGGCCGATTTCCACGGAGGCCGTCAGCACCACCACGGGAATGCGCAGCAGATTGTCTTCATCGCGCGGCAGCCGGATCAGCACGTCGAACTCGTCGGCATCCGGCAAGCCGAGGTCGAGAACGATGCAGTGCGGAAGCGGCCATTGAGAACACAGATGCAGCGCCTCTTCCGCCGAAGCGGCTTCACTGAACCGGTACACACGCCCTGACCCTCGGATCAACGCCGCCTTGGCGTCGGCCCGGTCGAGCGGGTTGTCATCGACGATCAACACCCGCATCGGCTCCTGGGTCTGGTGATTCATGCGCGAGGCCCGCCCGGCGCAGGTGCAGCCCGTGTCAGCCAATGATCGAAGATCGACTCCAGCGTCCGCAGGCTGTCCGCATGCTGGACGCTCTTCAGATGGAACGCGTTCGCACCAGTCCGCAAGAAGGCGTCGCGATCCCGCGGATTGACGCTGGTGGTGTAGATGACCACCGGCAGCGCAGCGAGCACCGGGTCGCGGCGCAAGATTTCAAGAAAGGCCAGCCCGTCCAGGCACGGCAGGTTGTAGTCCAGCAATATGAACGAGAACGAGCCGGCTGCCTCGCGTGCGAGCAGGCTTCGCGCTATTTCGGCATCCGCGGCACGAATCAGCCGATTGCCCACCCCGGCACGAGTGGCCGCTTCGACCACCGTGTCGAAGTCGTCGTCGGAGTCTTCGACCACCAGCACGGGACGACTGTCGCCTTCCATTCGGTTATGCGACATGAGCAGACTCTCTGGAGGATCCCGCGTCGGGCAGCGTGAAGTAGAAGGTCGTGCCTTCGCCAACCTGCGAGTCGAACCAGATCAGCCCGCCGTGCTGCTGCACCATCTTTCGGGCAATCGTCAGGCCCGCGCCGCTGCCGCCGCCGAAGGCATCAGCCGAATGCAGGCGCTTGAAGATCGCGAAGATGCGATCCTTGTGCCGCGTCTCGATGCCGATGCCGTTGTCGCGCACATAGAACAGGGTGTCGCCCCTGGCGC
>JBJXEJ010000128.1:0-5210 GCA_046154125.1 Rhizobacter sp.
CTTTTCTCCATGCGAGAAATCGGCGTCGGAAATTGGCGTTTCGGGAAAACACCGAGGCTGCTGCGGTGGCGCGATTCGCTTGCGCCGCGCCGTTCCGGTTCGTCGCGTCGTCAGTACTTCAGCCGCGCCTGGTAGGTCTGCTGCGCGGCGGCCCGCGCCTCGCCGAGGGTGAGCACACCGCGCGCCTGCAGCAGCGGAACGAGCCGCAAGAAGACCTCGGCCGTGACCATCGCGTCACCCAGCGCGGTGTGGCGGCCGAGCACGTCGACGCCCAGGCGCTCGGCAATCGCCTCCAGGCTGTGCGACTCCTGGTTCGGGTGCACGACAGCCGACAGCAGCAGCGTGTCCAGCACCGGCTGCTCGAAGCGCAGCCCGGTGGTGGCCTCCTTCAGCTGCAGGAAGCGCATGTCGAAGGCGGCGTTGTGCGCCACCAGCACGGTGTCGCGCGCGAAGGCGTGAAACGCGGGCAGCACCCGGGCAATTGTCGGCTGACCCGTCACCATTTCCGGTGTGATGCCATGGATCGGTATCGACGCGGCGGGGATCGCGCGCTGTGGGTCCACCAGCTGCTCGAAACACTCGGCCTTGAGCAACTTGCCGTTCACGATGCGTGTCGCGCCGATCTGGATGATCTCGTCGCCACCCGACGGGTCAAGTCCGGTGGTTTCGGTGTCGAATACTGTGTAAGTCAGCTCGACGAGCTTGCGTTCGTCGAGAACGCTCGATTGCGGCGTGGTCTGGAACAGATCGAAATCGTAGAACTCCGGGCGGCTGTCGCCGGTGCCGCTCGCGTCGTCCTGCAGGGTCGGGTCGGCGAGCGGCAGCAGGAAGCGGAAGAACAGCTCGTGGCGCACACGTTCGCGTTCAAACCAGAATTCACCGCCGTGGCGGTCCATCACGTCGCGCACGGTGAGCGGCGTGGCCTCGTCGCCGAAGCGCATGCTGTCCATCTGCCAGCTCATCACGGTTTCGGTGGACAGGGGCTGGCCTGCCCAGACCAGGTCGAGCTGCGCCCGCTGGCCCTCTCGAGCCAGCCGCAGTCGCAGCGTTCGCACGTCGAATTCGTCGCGCAGGCGGCTGCCCAGGTAGGCCAGTGCCTGCAGCAGAGAAAAGCTGTCGACGGTCAGCCACAGATCGGCGTCCGATTCCGACGCGACCGCACGAAGCCCCGGCAGCGCATCGATGCGCCGCGCCGCCGCGGCAATCAGGTCGGCACCCAGCATGTCTTCCAGCGGCCAGCGCGTCTTGAGCTGATTCGTCGTGGTTTCAGCGAGCGTGCGCACGCGCTGGCTCATGGTGGCCACCTCCTCCCGGATCACGCCGAGAAAGCGCTCGCGCATTTCGGTTTCAAGGTCCGGCAGGTCGAGCATTTCGGCAGCCGCCTGCAGATTCGCCAGCGATGCGCGGCTGCCTTCGGTCAGGCCCTGGAGCAGCCGCTCGCGCAGCGTTTCCTGTTCGAACTCGCGCGTGATGTTGTCCAGCATCAGCACAAAACCGCTGATGGTCTCCCCGGGTGACACCTCGCCCGCGGCACCACGCACCGGCGCCACCTGGGCGCGAATCAGCTGCCCTGCCGGCGTCACCGTGATCAGCTGCGCCGTAGGGCTGGTTGCACCTCGCTGGCTGCGCTGGTCTATCGTGGCCAGCGCGTGATCGATGTGGCGGCGGTCGAACACCGCATGGATCGAGCGGCCCAGGCCGATCAATTCGCTGCCCGCTCCTTGGCCGGTGGACGCCGAGAGCGCGCGAAACTGCGCCCGCGCGCGCTGGTTGTAGAGCAGGATCTGCCCGTCGAGATTGCACACCACGACACTTTGCGTCAGCTCCGACATCAGCGCCGCGAGCCGGTTGCGTTCCTGCGCGATGTCGCGGCTGGCGTCCCGCACCTGCCGTTCGACATCGTCCCGCAGTTGGCTGCGTTGCGCGGTGAGCTCATTGATGGCCGTTGCCAGGCCTCGTGCCGCGGCGCTGCCCAGGGGTTCGAGCTCGGTGGGCGTGCCGGTGGCCAGCACCACGCTGGTCTGCTCCAGCAGGCGCGCGGGCGCGACGACGAATGATTCGAACAGGACCTTCAACCCGAACGCAGCCGCACCGAAGGCCACCACCGCGACCATCACGACCAATGCGATGCGGGACTCCAGCAGCGTTGCCAGGGTTTCGCGCTCAGCCGCCTCAAGCGTCGCCCACACGAGCAGCCAGGTTCCGGCTGTCCAGGCGAACATCGCCAACGCCAGGCCGCCGACGGCCAGTAGCAGCAGCCGCTCGAGTCGTTTCAAGGAGGCCCCCCCAGCAGTTCGCGCACCTTGGCCGCAATTTCCCTGGTCGAGAAGGGCTTGGCCAGGTAGGCGGTGGCGCCCATCGCCATGCCCTTGGCGATGTCGGTGTCCCGGCCCTTGGCGGTCAGCATCAGGATCGGCGTGTCTTTCACGCCCGGCGTGGCGCGCACCTCCTGGCAGACGTCGAAACCGGTCTTGCCGGGCATCATCACGTCGAGCAGCACCAGGCTCGGGCGTTCGCGAACAATCGCCTCCAGCGCCTGCGTTCCGTCGCGGGCGACGATCACCTCGTAGCCTTCGCGTTTCATCAGGTATTCGAGCGAGATGACGATGTTCGGCTCGTCATCGGCGATCAGGATCTTGTGGGTCATGACGCGTCTCCTGGGGGTCGTGCCGGGTACACGGTATCGGACTTCGCTGACCGGGGCGTCCACGGCAAGGTGAAGCAGAAACACGCGCCCGCGCCGTCACTGTCGCGCAGCCACATCCGTCCGCCGAAGTGCTCGACGATCTGGCGGCTGATGGGCAGGCCCAGCCCGGTCCCGGCGGGCCGATCGGCTGCGTCGCCGCCTTGCCTGAACTTCTCGAAGATCAGCGTGCGCTGCTCTTCGCGCACGCCGCTGCCGTTGTCCTGCACTTCAACTAGAACCCCGCTGTGTTGCGCACGCAGCCGCACAGCGACCCGGCCACCCTGCGCCGGCAGGAATTTTGCGGCGTTCGACAACAGGTTGAGCATCACCTGCATCAGCCGGTCGGGGTCGGCCTTGATCGAGGCAACGGGATCGGGCGCGTCGAGTTCGACGATTCCGCCGCGCTCGCGAAGCATCTCGGCCGTCGTCTGCACGGCCTGCGCGACCAGCGAACGCAGGTCGACGTCGGCGGTGTCCCATTGCGCGTGCCCGGATTCGATCTTCGCCATGTCGAGCACCTGGTTCACCAGACGGCTCAAACGTTCGGTTTCGGCGACGATGATGCCGAGGAACTGCTGGCGCTGTGCGGCGTCCATCTCGGCATCGTCGACCATCAGTTCAGACAACGCGCGGATCGAGGTCAACGGCGTGCGCAATTCGTGCGTCACGGAGGACATGAAGTCGTCCTTCAAGCGGTCCAGGCTCTTGAGTTGTTCATTCGCGGCGCGCAGCTCGGCGCTGGCCCGCTCGAGCGACAGCGACTTGTCTTCCAGCGCGTGCGAATAGGCGCGCACCTGAGACGCTTCGTCGAGCATGCGCAGCACATCGTCCAGGCCGAGCGCCTCTTCCT
The DNA here is from genome assembly GCA_046154125.1 of Rhizobacter sp. Classification (GTDB taxonomy): domain Bacteria; phylum Pseudomonadota; class Gammaproteobacteria; order Burkholderiales; family Burkholderiaceae_C; genus PBB1. Next base: position 3,537 of record JBJXEJ010000128.1, read on the forward strand.
CGGCAACCGATGCGACCATCACGCGCGCCGAGGCGCTGCCGATCGCTCCCGCCAGTTGCGTTTCGACGAACTGCACCAGTTCGGCGTCGGGTGCGAGTTGATCTGCACCGTTCGTGCCGCGCTGGCGCGCATAGTCATCGAACATCTGTTCGGCGCGCGGCGTACCGAGAAAGCGCCCCACCAGTGAACGCAGATCCGCGACTCGTGCGCGGCCGCGCCAGAACACCGGGCCGACACGCCCGCCCGCGCGGGTGCGATCGAAGATGTCGACGAACAGCAGCGCCTGGCTGGTTTCCTGCGCCGACGGTGAGCGCCACAGCGACCAGCCCACGTAGGCCGCAATGTTGGCGAGCAGGCTCCAGAACAGCGAGTGCGTCAGGTTGTCCAGGCCGGTGAGGCCGAGCAGTTGTTCGGGCCGCAGGATCCCGAGCCCCCAGGGCCCCTGGCGCACGAAATCGACCGGCATCCAGCCCGACTTGGCGATGGACGGCAGCATCAGGGTATAGGCCCACAGGCCAAACCCCAGGCCGAGACCCGCAAGCGCACCGTTGCGCGTTCCACCCTTCCAGTACATGCCGCCCAGCACGGCCGGGGCGAACTGCGCGACCGCCGCAAAACTGATCAGGCCGATGCTGACCAGCGCATAGGCCTCGCCGGCGACGCGGAAGTACACGAACCCGAGCAGCAGGATGCCCAGAATCGCCGCACGGCGAATTCGCAGCAGCAGGCGGCTCAGGTCGCCGCGCGCACGTGCGCCAAAACGCCGCATGCGCAGCAGCAGCGGCATCACCAGGTCGTTGCAGACCATCGTCGATACGGCGATGGTTTCGACGATCACCATGCCCGTCGCCGCGGAAAGCCCCCCGATGAACGCCGCCAGCGCCAGCATGGGCTGGCCGTGCAGCATCGGCAATGACAGCACATAGGCTTCGGGGTCGGCGCCAACGTTGCCCATCAGGATCAGCCCGCCGAAGGCAATCGGCAAGACGAACAGGTTGATGAGCAACAGGTAAAGCGGGAACACCCAGGCGGCACGCTTGAGGTGACGCTCATCCACGTTCTCCACCACCATCACCTGGAACTGCCGCGGCAGGAAGATCACAGACAGCATCGCCAGAAAAGTCAATGCGAACCATTGGTCGTACGCGAACGCCTTGCCCGCACCGGCACCGAACAGGCGATGCCATTCGGGCAGAGCCTGGGCACGCTCGAAGAGGTGGGCGGGTCCGTCGAACAGGCTGAAGCTCACAAACGCGCCCACCGCCAGGAAGGCGACGAGTTTGACCACCGACTCGAACGCAATCGCCGCGACCATGCCCTCGTGGCGCTCGGTGCTGTCGAGGTGACGTGCGCCGAACATGATCGTGAAGGCGGCCAGCACCAGTGCGAAGTAAAGCGTGCTGTCGCTCCACAACGGCGCCACACCGGCACTCGCTGTACCAGCGGCCGAAGTCAGCAGCGTGAACCCGCCCGACATCGCCTTCAGCTGCAACGCGATGTACGGCACGATGCCCACTACCGTGATCAATGTCACCGCACCGGCCAGCACCGGGCTCTTGCCGTAGCGGCTGGCGATGAAATCGGCGATCGACGTGATGCGGTAGGTCTTGGCGATGCGGATCATCTTGCGCACCACCATCCACGCGAGCACCATCGCCAGCATGGGCCCGAGGT
>JBJXEJ010000129.1:0-55168 GCA_046154125.1 Rhizobacter sp.
CCGACGCCCTGCCCAAGGGACGGGTGATGTTCTATTCGAACCTCATCAAGGTGGTCGGCTGCCTGATGATGCTGTTCGGCAGCCATCCGCTGATGTCGTACGCGATCGTCGGACTCGGCGCTGCGGCCTACTCGCCGGCCAAATACGGCATCCTGACCGAATTGCTGCCCAACTCCCAGCTCGTCAAGGCCAACGGCTGGATCGAGGGGCTGACGATCCTGTCGATCATCCTCGGTGTGCTGCTCGGCGGCCAGCTGGTCGGGCACCAGATCTCGCACTACCTGCTGGCGTTCGACCTGCCCCTGATCGACACCAGCATCGATACGCCACCGGAGGCCGCCATCTCGTCGATGGTGCTGCTGTACGCGCTGGCGGCGGCCTTCAACCTTCGGATTCCGCGTACCGAAGCGCCATTGCAGCCGATCGCCCACAGCCTCATCGGGCTGGTGCACGACTTCGCCCGCTGCAACGCGCGGCTGTGGTCGGACAAGCTGGGGCAGATCTCGCTGTCCACCACGACGCTGTTCTGGGGGGTGTCGGGCAACCTGCGCTACATCGTGCTGGCCTGGGCCGGCGTGGCGCTGGGCTACGACACCACGCTCGCGTCTTCGCTGGTCGGCGTGGTGGCGATCGGCACCGCCGCCGGCGCGGTCGCGGCCTCGATGCGCATGCGGCTCGACCAGGCCACCGCCGTGATCCCGCTCGGCATCACGATGGGACTGCTGGTGATCGGCATGAACTTCATCACCAACGTGTGGGTTGCCGCACCGTTCCTGATCCTGCTCGGCGCGCTGGGCGGTTTCCTGGTGGTGCCGATGAACGCGCTCCTGCAGCACCGGGGCCACAACCTGATGGGCGCGGGCCGCTCGATCGCGGTGCAGAACTTCAACGAGCAGGCCTGCATCCTCGGCCTCGGCGCGCTGTACGCCGGCATGACGCGGCTGGGCCTGTCGGCGTTCGGCGCGATCACGATCTTCGGCGTCATCGTCGCCGGGCTGATGTGGATGATCCGCCGCTGGCATCAGCGCAACTGCATCCATCACCGCGTCGAGGTCGATCACCTGCTCGCGCTGGCGCGCAGCGACCAGCACTGACCCGCGTGGCCCGTCAGTCTGCCGGGTGGGCCGCGCTCGCGCTGGTCTTCAACGCCCTGGTATGGGGCCTGTCGTGGTGGCCGTTCCGTCGGCTCGAGGCGCAGGGCCTGCATCCGCTGTGGGCCACGGTGCTGATCTACGCACCGGCGATGCTGTTGATCGCCGCGTGGCAGCCACGCGCCGTCGGCCAGCTGCTGACGCGGCGCCCGCTGTGGGTACTGATGCTGGCAGCCGGCCTGACGAACGCCGCCTTCAACTGGGGCATGGTGATCGGCGACGTGGTTCGGGTGGTGCTGCTTTTCTATCTGATGCCGCTCTGGTCGGCGCTACTGGCGCGGTGGCTGCTGAAGGAGCCGCTGACATGGGCGGCAGGAGCCCGGATCGCGCTGGCGCTGCTCGGCGCGGGCATCGTGCTGCGACCCGGGGCCGCGACCGGCTGGGCCATGCTGCCGCTGCCGCAATCGCTGGCCGACGGGCTGGGACTGCTGGGTGGGTTCACCTTCGCGCTCAACAACGTGATGCTCAAGCGTGAAGCCCATCAACCCGAGGCAGGCCGCGCACTGGCGATGTTCGTCGGCGGAGCCGTCGTCGCAGGCGTTCTGGCAGCCGCGCTCAGCGCGAGGGGCAGCGTACCCTGGCCGCTGGCAGACGGCGTGGCGGCGCTGCCCTGGTGGGTGGTCGGGTTGACGCTGACGATGAGCGCGTTGTTCCTGTGCAGCAACCTCGCACTGCAGTTCGGCGCCTCGCGGCTGCCGACCCACGTGACCTCGGTGCTGATGCTGAGTGAGGTGCTGGTCGCTGCGGGATCGGCGGCGTTGATGGGGGCGGGCCGCATCACCGGCCCGCTGCTGCTGGGCGGAGGACTGATCGTGGCTGCTGCAGTGTGGGCCACGCGCGACGAAACGCACTGAAAGGCCTGCGCTGCTGGGCGGGTACAGCACGTCTCGCGGGCGCGATGTCAGGCTCGGGCGATACGATGGCACGCTGGATCTCGACCACCGCGGCACCCCAGCCGCTGCCCAACCCGGAGGTCTCATGAACACATCCACCCCCAGCGCCTTCGACTTCGAAGCCAGCGCGATCGACGGCGCGGTCGTGCCCTTGTCGACCCAGCGCGGCTGCGTGCTGCTGCTCGTCAACACCGCCAGCGCCTGCGGCTTCACGCCGCAGTTCAAGGGGCTCGAGGAACTGTGGCAGACCTATGGCGAGCGTGGCCTGACCGTGATCGGCTTCCCGTGCAACCAGTTCGGCTCGCAGGACCCGGGCAGCAACGCCGAGATCGGCACGTTCTGCCAGAAGAACTACGGCGTCAGCTTCCCGATGATGAGCAAGATCGATGTCAACGGCGCGTCCGCGCATCCGCTGTGGAAGTGGCTGTGCGCCGAGGCGCCAGGGCTGCTCGGCACCAAGGCCGTCAAGTGGAACTTCACCAAGTTCCTCGTCGGCCGCGACGGGCAGGTGATCAAGCGCTACGCGCCCACCGACACACCCGCGTCCCTCAAGGTCGACATCGAAGCCGCTCTGTCGGCCTGAACCCGCCTCATCGACCTGTCTCCTTTCACGCGCTTCACGCTCACGCACCCTCATGTTCGAACACATCGACTCCTACGCCGGCGACCCGATCCTCACGCTCAACGAAACCTTCGGCCGCGACCCGCGGCCGCACAAGATCAACCTCTCGATCGGCATCTACTTCGACGACGCCGGCAAGCTGCCGGTGATGGGCGCGGTGCGCGAGACCGAGACCGCGATGCTGCAGACGATCGGCGCGCGGCCGTACCAGCCGATGGAAGGCGCGGCGAACTACCGGCTGGCGGTGCAGCATCTGCTGTTCGGCCCCACGCATGAAGCGGTGACCAGCGGGCGCATCGCCACCGTGCAGACCATCGGCGGATCGGGCGGTCTGAAGGTCGGCAGCGACTTCCTCAAACGCTACTACCCCGACTCGCAGGTCTGGGTCAGCGACCCGACCTGGGACAACCACCGCGCGATGTTCGAGGGCGCCGGTTTCGCGGTGAGCACCTACCCGTACTACGACGCCACCACCGGCGGGCTGAAGTTCGACGCGATGCTCGCCGCCTTCAGGACCCTGCCCGAACACAGCATCGTGCTGATGCACGCCTGCTGCCACAACCCGACCGGCGTCGACCTGAACGCGGCGCAGTGGGCCGAGCTGATCCCGGTGATCCGCACGCGCCGGCTCATTCCGTACGTGGACATCGCCTACCAGGGCTTCGGCGACGGCATCGATGCGGACGCGTTCGCGATCCGCGCGTTGGCCGATGCCGGCATCGTGTTCTTCTGCGCCAGCTCGTTCTCGAAGAGCTTCTCGCTGTATGGCGAGCGCTGCGGGGCCTTGAGCGTCGTGTGCCAGACCCCGGCCGAGGCCGAACTGGTGCTGGGCCAGTTGCGTGCCACGGTGCGCAAGAACTACAGCAGCCCGCCCACGCACGGCGGCCAGATCGTCGCGCGCGTGCTGCAGACGCCGGCACTGCGCGCCCAGTGGGCAGCCGAACTCGACACCATGCGAGATCGCATCCACGCGATGCGCCAGCGCCTGCACGCGGTGCTGAGCGCCAAGCTGCCGGGCCGCAACTTCGACTACTTCATCACGCAGCGCGGCATGTTCAGATACACCGGCCTGACCGCCGAACAAGCTGACCGGCTACGCGAGGAGCACGCCGTCTACGTGCTGCGCTCGGGCCGCATGTGCGTGGCGGGGCTGAACTCGTCGAATGTCGAGGCGACGGCGGTGGCGATGGCAGCGGTGCTGGCGGGAACGGCTTGATGCGCCCAATGGCCGGGCATCGGGCCATGGTCGGCCGCGAGCGCCTGCATCCGCGCGGCGCATGCGCGAATTGACCTGGGTCAGACCAGTACGTTGCGATCGATCACGATCGCGGCCAGCACCCCGCTCGGCGACATCCGCTCGATGCACCAACGCAGCGTGGTTGGCCGCGACAACCTCTCGCTGAACGCGCCCTCATCGGGCTTCAGGGTCCGCCGCTCGACAGAATCAGGTTCAGCCGATGCCTCGAAAACCCGCCAACAGCCGTTGATCACCAGCACGGCCATGGCCTGTCCGGCCAATGAAGTGTCTTCACGCACGGCCTTCAATCGCGCCTGCACCGCGCCACGCCGCGTCATCACGTTGAGCAGCGACAGCGGCGGTCCGTCGCGATTCAGCGTGGCGTGCCAAACCGCGTCGCCTCGGTACGCCACCGCGTCGCCGGGGCGCTGCAGGCGCAAGGTCGCCTCACCGATGGCGCTCAGCTCGATCTGCCCCGCGCTGAGCAGCAGGCTGCTGCGATCGATACCCGGAAACGCCGAGAACGGCCCGCTGCCCTCGATCGTCGCGACGCTGATGCGCCAGTCCCAGGGCGGTTCGCTTTCAGCATCGGAATCGAGCGAACGCACGTCCCGCATCTGCGTCGCGATGGTGCGGGTGCGCCCACCGCCGTTGCGCCACGGCTCGTCGGGCAGCGCGCCCAGCACAAACGCGCGCAGCCCCATCACGACACCGCGCCGACTCCATACTGGCCGATCAGAGGCCGGCCCGCCGCAAAGCGTTCCAGCGCATACGGCGCCAGCGAGATGTCGGGCGTGATGCCCAGCGCCTCCTGCGCCAGCACGCGGCCGACAGCCGGCGACAGCTTGAAGCCGTGGCCCGAGAAGCCGTAGCCCACCACCAGCCCGCTGATGCCCGGCAGTCGCCCGAGGACCGGGTTCCAGTCGGGCGTCACGTCGTACACGCCAGTCCACGACGACGCGAGGCCGGCAGTCTCGAAGCTCGGGAAGCGCTCGGCCGCCTGCGCGCCGACGGATGCGACGGTGTCCAGCGACACATCGCCCTGCTCGTTGTCGGGGCCGGCCAGCACCTCGCCCGCGGTGCCTTCGCTCACCAGCATCTGCGTGCCGCCGTAGCTGCGGCAGTACAGCATTCCCTCGGAGCCCAGGTCCTTGAAGACCGGCATCGCGAAGGTGTACGGCTGCGGCCCTTCGAGCGCGAGCACGGTGTGGCGTTCGGCCACGACCGGCGTGGTGATGCCGGTCCATTGCTCGATCTGGGTGGCCCAGATGTTCTGCGTGCTGATCACGGTGCCCGCGAGGAAGCGGCCCTGGTCGGTGGCAACCCCGACGACCTTTCCCTGCTCGATCAGCAACTGCTGCACCTCCACGCCTTCGATGATCTTGACGCCACCGCGCCGCGCCGCGCGGGCGAAGCTGGTCGCCACCAGGTACGCATCGGCAAAGCCGGCCTCGGGCTCGTAGCCGATCAGCGCGGCGTCGTGCAGGTCGGCGATCGGCAGCAGCGTTTCGGCCTGCTGGCGGTCGAGCAGCCGCACCTCGATGCCCTGCTGTCGCTGGCCTTCCAGCGCGGCGGCCAGCGGAGCCAGCTTCGGACCGTCGGGCGCGGCGATCAGGTAGCCGCACTTGACCAGCCCGCTGGCGGCGTCCTCGTCGCCGAGGTAGTTGCTGAAATCGGTGAACACCTTCCACGAGTCCTGCGCCATGGCGACGTTCTCGCGCACCGAATAGTGGGTGCGCAGGATGCCCGACGACTGTGACGTGGTGCCGGCGCCGATCTGCGTGCGGTCGAGCACCAGCACGCGCCTGGCGCCGAGCCGCGCCAGGTGGTACGCCACCGAGGCGCCGATGACTCCGGCGCCGATCACAATCACGTCGTAGGTTTGCATGCGGGAGCACTTCCGGTTCGAGCCAAACCAAATCAGCTTAGAACCCCGCCCGCCATCGACCGACGACAGTAACGAAGCTCATGCCCATCCCCAGCATTTCTGATGCCGCCCTGCGCGCCGACGGCCCCGAAGGCGGCGCCCGATGACGCTGGCGCGCCCGCTCGACCTGCACGCGCTCGAGGCGTTCGTCGCCTGCTGCGACTGCCAGTCGATGACGCAGGCCGCGCTGCGGCTGGGCATCACGCAGAGCGCGGTCAGCCAGCTGGTGAAGAACCTCGAACGCGACACCGGCACGCTGCTGCTCGACCGCGACCAGCGCCCGCCCAAGCCCACCGCCGCCGGCCGCGCGCTGCGCGAGCAGGCGACCGAGTTGCTGGCTCACGCGCGGGCGGTGGCCGACCGCGCACGTTCGGGCGCGCCGGCCGAGAGCGCGCGTCTGCTGCTGGGCTGCGTCGATTCGTTCGCCGCCACGGTCGGACCGTCACTGATCCGCGCACTGTCGGGCCGCGCTCGCGACCTGCTGATGTGGTCGGGCCTGACTCCGGCGCTGACCGAGCAGCTGCTACGCCGCGACATCGACATGGCCATCGTCACCGACGCAGTGGTGGCCGATCTGCGCATCGCGGTGCAGCCGCTGTTCTCGGAAGCCTTCGTTCTGGTGCTGCCGCCTGCGAGCGAAGGTGAGGCGGACGCCGCCCTGGACCTGCGCTCCGCGAACGAACGCTGGCCGCTGATCCGCTACAGCCTGCGCTCGCTGATGGGGCAGCAGGTCGAGCGCTGCCTGCGCCACTTCGGCGTACAGGCACCACGGCGCTTCGAGTTCGACGCGACCGATCCGCTGATGAGCCTGGTCGCTGCCGGACTGGGCTGGGCGATCACCACGCCGCTGTGCCTGCTGCAGTCGCGCCATCACCTGGGCGATGTGCGGGTGCTGCCGTTGCCGGCCACCGCACTCGGGCGGCGCGAGTTCTTCCTGCTGTGCCGCGACGGCGAATGGCAGGGGCTGGACGACGAGATCGTGCGACTGACGCAGCAGGTGATCGCGCAGCACACCCGCGCCGACGTCGCGCGGCTGATGCCGACGTTGCCGTCAGACGCGTTGCGGGTGTCGGCACAGGGGCATCCCGACCGACTTGACGACGCACGCAAACCGAACGAGTCTCCGGGCTGAATCCAGCCACGCTTCCAGACACTCCACCGCATGACAACCCCCGACGTGATCCCGCCCTTGCGGCTCGTGCGCGGCACGCGTCCGCTGCTGCTGTCGATTCCGCACGTCGGCACGCACATCCCCGAGTCGCTTGAAGGCGATTACACCGAGATCGCGCTGCAGCGGGCCGACACCGACTGGCACCTGGATCGGCTGTACGACTTCGCGCACGCGATCGGGGCATCGGTACTGCAGGCCACGCATTCGCGCAGCGTGATCGACCTGAACCGCCCGCCCGACAACCAGAGCCTGTACCCCGGCCAAGTGACCACCGGACTGTGCCCGACCGAGACATTTCGCGGCGAGCCGCTGTACCGCACGGGGCATGAGCCCGATGCCGCCGAGACCGCGCGCCGACTGGCTGCGTACTGGCGGCCGTATCACGACGCCCTGACCGGCGAGCTCGATCGGCTGAAGGCGCTGCACGGCCGCGTGCTGCTGTGGGATGCCCACTCGATCGCCAGCCGACTGCCACGCCTGTTCGACGGGAAGTTGCCCGACCTGAACTTCGGCACCGCCGATGGGGCGAGTTGCGACAGCGCGCTCCTCGACCGGGTGACCGCGCTGACGACCGGCAGCGACTGCACTTCGGTGATCAACGGCCGCTTCAAGGGCGGGCACATCACGCGGCATCACGGACAGCCGGCAAGTGGCGTCCACGCGATCCAGCTCGAGCTGTGCCAATGCCTGTACATGAACGAAAGCGCGCCGTTCGAGTACCAGCCCGAGGCGGCCGCGCGACTGCAGCCGACGCTGAAATCCATGCTCGAGGCCGCCGCCGACGCGGTCGAGGCCGTCGGGCGCTGACCCGTCGATGGCGATGCTGCGCGCCGCCCTGAACCGGGCCACCCACGCAGCCGCCGTCACCGCCGCGTTGTGGCTGGCAGGCTGTGCGAGCGCGCCGCCCGGCTCATTGCCAACACCCGCTCCGGGTCCGGATCGATCGGTCACGACCGCGCCGACACCCACTCCCGACCGCGACGGGCCGCCCATCGCACCACCCCCCCGCCTGGCCGACGTGCCCGATGCCGAACCGCGCATCGAGCCGATCAAGCCCGGTGGCCCGAACAAGCCTTACGAGGTCGCTGGCCAGCGCTACGAGCCGATGGCCGCAGACGGACCACTCACGCAACGCGGTCTCGCGTCCTGGTATGGCCGCAAGTTCCACGGCCGCCCCACCGCAAGCGGCGAGCGCTACGACATGTATGCGATGACCGCCGCACACCCGACGCTGCCGATCCCGAGCTACGCCCGGGTACACAACCCGGCCAACGGACGCGAGGTGGTGGTCCGCATCAACGACCGTGGCCCGTTCCACAGCACCCGCATCATCGACCTGAGCTACACCGCCGCACTGAAGCTCGGGCTGCTGGGCGGCGTGGCGATGGTGGAGGTCGAGCGATTGACGCACGAGGTGATCCGTACCGGCTCCTGGCGCCGCAGCGTACCCGCCCCGGACACGCCCGCCCCGGTCGACAGCGTCGTCACCCGCGAGGCTGCACTGCCCTGAACTGAAGGCGAACCGCAAAGCGCGATTCGCGCTGGCATCGACCCCAGCCGATGCGCAAGACGCGTCAGCGATCGCGCAAATCAAGCAACGCCGAAGCCCGGCCCCCCCGAACCCAAGGTGGCACCAGCGGACTTGCAGGCCCGCTGGCCTTCGGCAGCCGCAACGCCCCTTCTGGGCCGTTGCGCGCGGCCTCAGCCCCCAGGGGGCTCTATTTGGCTGTGGGCATCACGAATTCAGCGCCCTTGGCGATGCTCGCCGGCCAGCGCTGCATCACGCTCTTCTGCCTGGTGTAGAAGCGAACGCCCTCCTCGCCGTAGGCGTGCATGTCGCCGAACAGGCTTCTCTTCCAGCCGCCGAAACCGTGCCAGGCCATCGGCACCGGGATCGGCACGTTGATGCCGACCATGCCGACCTGGATGCGCCGCGCAAATTCGCGCGCGACGTTGCCGTCGCTGGTGAAGCAGGCGACGCCGTTGCCGAACTCGTGGTCGTTGACCAGCTTCACGGCGGCGGCGAAGTCGGGCACGCGCACCACCGCGAGCACCGGGCCGAAGATCTCTTCCTTGTAGATCTTCATGTCGGACGTCACATGGTCGAAGAGCGTGCCGCCGGTGAAGAAACCGCTCTCGAATCCTGGCACCTTGAACGGTGCGCCGGTGACCGGATCGGCGCGCCCGTCGACGACCAGCGTCGCGCCCTCGGCCACGCCGGTGGCGATGTAACCCTCGATGCGTTCCAGCGCCTGGCGGGTGACGATCGGGCCCATCTCGGCGTCGAGCTCCATGCCATTCCTGACCTTCAGCGTCTTCGCCCGCGCGGCCAACGCGGGTACCAGCCGGTCGGCGACGTCACCCACCGCGACCGCGACGCTGATCGCCATGCAGCGCTCGCCGGCCGATCCGTAGCCGGCGCCGATCAAGGCGTCGACCGTCTGTTCGAGGTCGGCATCGGGCATCACGACCATGTGGTTCTTCGCGCCGCCGAGCGCCTGCACGCGCTTGCCGTGATGCGCACCGGTCTCGTAGATGTACTGCGCGATCGGCGTCGAGCCGACGAAGCTGATCGCCTTGACGTCGGGATGCGTCAGCAGCGTGTCGACCGCCAGTTTGTCGCCCTGCACGACGTTGAACACGCCGTCGGGCAGGCCGGCTTCGCGCAGGAGTTCGGCCATGAACAGGCTGGCCGACGGATCGCGCTCGCTCGGCTTCAGCACGAAGGTGTTGCCTGCGGCAATGGCCACCGGGTACATCCAGCACGGCACCATCACCGGAAAGTTGAACGGCGTGACGCCGGCCACCACGCCGAGCGGCTGGCGCATGGTCCAGTTGTCGATGCCGGTCGACACCTGCTCGGTGTAGTCGCCCTTCAGCAGCTGCGGAATGCCGCAGGCGAACTCGATGATGTCGATGCCGCGGCTGACCTCGCCCTGCGCGTCGGTGAAGACCTTGCCGTGCTCGGCGGTGATCATCGCGGCCAGCGTGTCGCGGTGCTGATTCATCAGTTCGAGGAACTTGAACATCACCCGCCCGCGGCGGATCGGTGGTGTATCGGCCCAGCCCTCGAACGCGGCCTGAGCTGCAGCCACCGCCGCATTCACCTCGACGGCGCTGGCCAGCGCGACCTGTCGGGCCACCGCGCCGGTCGCCGGGTTGTAGACCGCCTGGCTCCGTCCGCTGGTGCTCGCTGCCGCCCGGCCGGCGATGAAGTGCCCGACATCGGCGGTCGAGGAGAAGGTACGGGTCAATGCGTCGGGTGCGCCCATGGTGTGCTCCGGGTTCAGTGATTCGATCAACGCAGTCTAGGTCGGAGGCTGTCACTTGCCTATGCCGTTTCACTGATCTCATTGTTCGTTTGGATGAACAATCCGCACTCCCTGAACTAGCGAGTCGACCATGGCAAGACCCGACGCACTCTGGCCCCACGTGCACCTGCTGACGGTGATGGCACAGACCGGCAGCTTCACGCAGACCGCACATCGCCTGGCGATCAGCAAGGCAGCGGTCAGCCAGCGGCTGAGCGAGCTCGAGCGCGCGGTCGGTGTTCCGCTGGTGCAGCGCACGACCCGCTCGGTGCGGCTCACCGACGCGGGCCGACAACTTGCCGACGAGACCGCGGGCGCCTTCGAACAGATCACGCAGAGCATCGGCGGCGTGCGCGATCTGGCTGGTCAGCCACGCGGCCTGGTGCGCCTGACCGCCCCGGTGGCGCTGGGCCGGCAGCATGTGGCACCGTCGCTCGAAGGCTTCTTCAAGCGCTACCCCGAAGTGCGCATCGAACTCGAACTGTCCGACCGCCTGATGAACCTCGCGCACGACGGTTTCGACCTCGCGGTGCGCCACACCTTCGCGCCGCCGGACAACCACGTCGCGTGGAAACTGCGCGATTCGCGCACGCTGCTGGTCGCGTCGGCGGGCTACCTGCGTCGACGCGGCACGCCGGCGCACCCGGCTGACCTGGCGGCGCATTCCTGCCTGAGCTACCTGCGTCCGGGGCCGACGGTCTGGCGGTTCGAGGCCGCGCGCGCCCGGTCCGGCGAACCGGACCCGCAGCGCGTCAGCGTCGGCGTTCAAGGTCCCCTGTGCGCGAACAACAGCGAGGTGCTGCGAGATGCCGTGCTGGCGGGCCTGGGCGTCGCGCAGGTGCCCGACTTCAGCGCCGCCGCAGCCTTGCGCGCCGGACGCCTGCGCGAGGTGCTGCCCGACTGGCGCCCGGTTGGTTACTTCGGCGACGCGATCTACGCGATGCGGCCGTGGAACCCGATCACGCCACGTGCGGTGCGCCTGCTGGTCGAGCACCTGCAGGCCGAATTCACGAGCGGACCCGCAGCCTGACCGATGCGATACACGGCGACAATTCGACATGAGCACACCGCATCGACCGCGCCCCGCCTCGCAGCCCCTGGACGAAGGTGACATCGACGAGTTGCAGGCCCTGCTCGACCTCGTGCCGGCGCCGCTCGAGCCGCTGGACGTCAGCATGCTCGACGGCTTCCTGTGCGGCGTGCTGCTGCAGCCGCAACCGGTCACGCCAGCGCAATGGCTGCTGCACGTCACCGATGCGGACGGACGCGCACTGCCCGCATCGTTCGATGCCCGGCGGCTGCACACGCTGGCCTTGCGCCGACACGCCGAGCTGAACGATGCGATCGACAACAGGCAGTGGTTCGATCCGTGGGTGTTCGAGCTGGAAGCCGCCGAAGACGACTCCGAGGACGATGACGACCTGCCGCACGAGACCGATGCCGTCTACCCGTGGGTGGCCGGCTTCGCAACGGCGCAGGAGTTCTTTCCGGGGTTGATGCGACAGGACGCCAAGGCGCTGACCGCGCCGCTCGCTCTGCTGTACCGACACCTCGAAGCCGACGACCTGGAAGATGCCGACGAGCTGATCGAGGAGATCGAGTCGCTCGAACCGGCCGCCGACCTCAGCGCAGCGGTGGAGGAACTGGTGCGCGCAACCCTGCTGCTGGCTGACATCTCGCGACCGAGGCCCGAGACCGCACGGCCGGTGCGTCCGCCCTCGCGCGGCCCGGCGCGCCGGCCGCAGCGGCGCTAGTCCTCGACGCCGTCAAGCGGGCGCCATGCGCGGTCGGCCGCCGGCACCGTGGAAGTTGAATTCGATCGCAGGGCGCTTGCCGCTCATCAGCTCGGCCAGCGCGCGGCCCGAGCCCGCGCCGTGGGTCCAGCCCAGCGTGCCGTGGCCGGCGTTGATCCACAAGCGGTCGATCGGGCTGAGCCCGATGATCGGGATGTTGTCGGGCGTGCTCGGCCGCAGCCCGGCCCAGTAGTTCGGCTGTGACGTGTCGGCGACACCGGGAAACAGCTCCTCGTAGCGCCGGACCAGCGACTCGCAGCGCACGCGAGAAGTCGCGCTGGTGATCGAGGTGTCGTAGCCCGCCATCTCGGCGGTGCCGGCAATGCGCACCTCATCGCCCAGGCGACTGATCGCAATCTTGCGATCGTCGTCTATCAGGCTCACGGTGCTGGCGCGTTCGGGCTGTTTCAGCTTCAGCGTGGCCGAGTACCCCTTGGCCGGATAGATGTTGAGGCACAGGCCCAGCGGGCGCAGCAGCGGTGCGGTGTGGCTGCCCATCGCGGCGACGAAGGCATCGGCGCGCAGCGCCTTCACCTGGGCGGTCGTCTGCTCGCGCACACGCACTGAATCAACCGCGTTGGCGGTCTTCTGCAAGCCAATGACGTCGTGTCCGTACAGGAAGGCGGCTCCGCGGTCGGCACAGCGCCGAGCCAGTTGCTGAGTGAAAACGCGTGCATCGCCCGATTCGTCGCTGGGCGTGTAGGTGCCGCCGGCCAGCCGCGGGCCGAACGCCGACAGTGCGGGCTCGACCGCCAGCACCTCATCGCGCGACAGCACGCGGCGGTCGACGCCATGACGGCGCATCACGGCGGCAGCGACCGCGCCGGCCTCGAAGTCGCGTGCGCTCGAGAAGAAGTGCAGGATGCCGCGTTCGAGACGGTGGTACTGGATTCCGGTCCGGCCGACCACCGATTTCAGTGCGTGCTGGCTGTAGCGCCCGAGCGCGACCAATTGGCCCACGTTGCGCTCGAAGGCCGCTGTGTTGCACTGGCCGAGGAAACTCAGCCCCCACCGCCACTGGTGCGGATCGAGCTTCGGGCGGAACAGCAGCGGCGCGTCGTCGCGCAACAGCCAACTGGCCACCTTGAACGGCGCCTCGGCATTGGCCCAGGGTTCGCAGAAGCTGACGGAAATCTGCGCGCCGTTGGCAAAGCTGGTTTCGAGCGCGGCATCCGGTTGACGATCGACGACCGTGACCTCGTGGCCCTCGTCGAGCAGGTACCAGGCCGTGCTGATGCCGACGATGCCGGCGCCCATCACGATGACTTTCATGACACCCCTCCTGCTGCATGAATCATTCGGCCCTCACGGCAACGATGATCGGAGTTCCACGAAGCGTTACGAACTGCACGGTCATTCCGTTTCATTTCGCAACGTTGTCACGGCGGTGACTCGTCAGACTGGCACGATGTATGCCAGTGATTTGACGAGGAGAAAGACGTGCGAGCAATCCGTGGCATCTCGTGGTGGCGCGCCCTGGGGGGACGATGGGCTGCCGCGCGTGCGCCGCGCGATCCCGACGACATGGGCGACATGGGAACCGCCTTCGGCCTCGATGCCTACCTGCAGGCCGATGTCGAGTTCCGCGCATTCCAGGACTCGAAGCGCGTCGGCGCAGACGCCGAAGTCGAAGCCACCGACCGGCTCAACGGTCGTTCCGTGATCTGAGCAGAAGGCTGCCCGCCATACACTTTGGGCATGGCTCGAACCTCTTTCAAGGAGCAGATGCTCCGGGCGCGTGAAGACGCGATCGTTTCATCGGTCAATCGCCTGCTCGCCGAAAAGGGCTACGAAGTCATGACGCTCGACGAGGTCGCTGCCGACGTCGGCATCGCCAAGGCCAGCCTCTACAAGCACTTTCCGTCGAAGGAGGCCTTGGCCGCTGCCGCGATGATCCGCATCCTCGATCGGGCGCTGGCGTTCATCGCGACGCTGGACCACCACCCGACGGCACGCGCCATCGATCACCTGAAGGCCGTCGCGGCCTGGACCATGAAGGTGCAGCTGGCCGGCGAGATGCCTTCCCTGCCGGCCCAGAACTCGTCGCTGCGTGCTGCGCTCACCAGCAACGACGCCTACCTGCAACGGTTGATGGATGTCAGCGACAAGCTCGGCGCCTGGATCGTGGCCGCGCAGGAAGCCGGGCACCTGAACCGTCAACTGCTGCCGGAGATCGTTCTTTACACGCTGTTCGCGCGGGCCTGCGATCCGGTGCTCGGACTGCTGAAGCTGTCGCAGCAACACACCGACGACCGCATCATCGAGTTGCTGCTGATGACCTGCTTCGACGGTTTGAACAGCCGCCCCTGAAGCGGACGCCCGCGCTCACACCTCGAGCGTGAACAGGCCGTCGTAGTGATCGGCCTCGCCCTTGCGACTGTGGCCGCGGGCATTGCACACCACACGCGTCTCGCCGCTCGCGTGGGCCACGCGGTAGTCGTGCCGGCAATGCAGGTGTCCGTGAATCCAGAGTTCGGCATGCGGCATCAGGTCCTCGTCGGCGTTGCAGAAGCTGGCGGTGCCGGGCTGCTTGCCGTATCGCTTGTCGGCGCTGCGCACGCTCGGGCCGTAATGGGTGACGACCACCGTCGCATCCCAGGCATCCGCGGCTGCTTCCGGTGCCTTCGCCAGTTCGTGCGCCAGCCAGGCGCGGCAGCTCAGCGCCTCGGCGCGCACCGCCGGCGCGTCGAACAACGCGCCGTGCTGAGTCGACCGCATGACGTCGACGAAGTAGGTGGCAGCGCGCATCGAGCGATCACGCTGCGCGGGACCGAACAGGTCGAAATCGCTCCATCGAGTGGTCGCGACGAACCGGATGCGGCGTCCGGTGAAGTCGGTCCGCACACAACTCTGCCTTTCCAGCAGGATCACGCCGACCGCATCGCAGCGCTGGCGCAATGCCGGCCACGCGTCATCAAGCTCGCGCTGGTCGAACTCGTGGTTGCCGGCAACGAAGAGCACCGGCACCGGCCAGTCGCGAAAACGATCCAGCTCGCGCCAGGTGCTGTCGATGTCGCCAGCCAGCACCAGCAACTCGGCGCCCGGCGCCGGTCGCGGCTCGAAGACCTCGGTCTCCAGGTGCAGGTCGGACAGCAGCTGCAGGCGCATCAGGTTGCCTTCACGTCACCGGCTCGACGGCCGGGACGCCCCGGGTTCTCATCCTTTCCCGTGACAGGCCTTGAATTTCTTGCCACTGCCGCACGGACAGGGATCATTGCGGCCGGCCTTGGGCGCATCGCGCTTGACGGTCTCGACCTTGAACCTCGCCTTGCGGGTCAGGTCGGACAGATCGGCCACCGCGATGACGATGTCCTCGATCGCGTCGTCGAGCGTGGTCAGCGGCTGCTCGCGGTCGAGCGTGGAGACCACCTCGCGTTCGTCATCGGTTTCGGCCGGCAGATGGCGGTAAAGGCGCGCCAGCGCAGACAGCACGGCGTCGTCGGTCATCTCTGAAAGATCGGGAAAACACAACGTCGCGTGCTGGAAACCGGCAACCCACGGCATCAGCGATTGCGAAACCGGGTGCAGCCCGGCCAGCGGATCCGGGCCGCCGTCTGCCGGCGGATCCGCCGGATGATCCTCGTCGAACTCGAGCACCAGCGGGTCGAACCAGCCATCTTCGGCGATGGCCCGCGTGAGCGCCGCGTGGCGGCGCAGGATCAGGCCGCTGGTGCGTTCGAGCCACGCCGCGTCGACACCGTCCGGCAGCGGCCGGCCGTCGAAGTCGAAGACGTGCGGCAGCCAGGTCGCGCTCTCGATCAGCACCGGCTGCACCAGCACGCCACACAGGAAACCGTCGAGCATCACCACGTCGACGGGTTCGAGCGGCTCGGGTGTTTCGGCCAGCAGATCGTCGAGTTCGGAGAACTCGGCGTCGGTCAGGTCGCGGCTGATGTGCCTGGCGGGAGGGGTCTGTGGCTTGAACATGCGGGCTTTCGATGTAGACCTCGATTGTCAGGTGCCGGCCGCCGCGACCCGACCTCGCCTGCGACCACGTTCAAACCGAGGGCCTGAACGTCAGCGCAACGCCGTTGTTGCAATAGCGCTTGCCGGTCGGTGCCGGGCCGTCGTCGAACACATGGCCGTGATGGCCGCCGCAGCGCGCGCAGTGATATTCGGTGCGCGGATAGATGGCCTTGAAATCGGTGCGCGTGCCGAACGCGCCGGGCAGCGTCTTGAAGAAACTGGGCCAGCCGGTGCCACTGTCGAACTTCATCTCCGAGGTGAAGAGCTCGAGCTCGCATCCCGCGCAGGCGTAGACGCCGCGGCGCTTCTCGCCATTCAGCGGGCTGGTGTGCGGTCGCTCGGTGCCTTCGTCGCGCAGCACGCTGAACTGGGGGCCCGTCAGACGCTCCTTCCACTGGGCTCGACTGAGGTTCAGCGGCTGCGGCGCCTTCATTTCGGGGGGCACGGCGTCGGCAGCAGCCGCTCCGGACCGGTGCGTCAGTCCGATGGCGGAAAGAAGGGTCAGAAGGAGGCGTCGTGTCATGGCTGGTGCTTTCGTGAGGCTTGGCATGCCAGTTGGTCGAACGAGGAACGCGCTTCTTTCGAGCGCGCCGGACGCCCCGCGTTCAAAAGTCATGGCACGCCCTTTGCGAATTGCTGGGAAACGCACCGGACTTGTGCATGCCTTCTGTTCTGAACCCACCTCCGACTCGCAACCTGCCTCCACGAGCCACGGCGCCTGCCGCCTCCGGTGGGCTCTGGACCGACCAACTCCAGTTGCTGCTCGAATCGACCGGCGAAGGCATCTTCGGCGTCGACATGTTCGGCATCTGCACCTTCGTCAACCGGGCGGCCGCCGAAATGCTCGGCTACCCGAATGACGCGGTGCTCGGCCGCAACATGCACGAGCTGATGCATCACACCCGCGCGGACGGTCAGCCTTACCCCGAGGCCGACTGCCCGATCTTCAACGCCTTCCGCCAGGGCCTGCCGTGCCGCATCGACAGCGAGGTGCTGTGGCGCGCCGACGGCAGCGCGTTCTCGGCCGAGTATTCGTCGCACCCGATCGTCGACGGCGGCATCGTGCAGGGCGCAGTCGTCACCATCGTCGACATCACCGAGCGCAAGCGAACCGAGGCGATGCTTCAGCAATCGCACGAGCAGCTCGAACGGCGCGTCGGCGAACGCACCGCCGAGCTGACGCAGGCACTCGGTGCGCTGCGCGAACTGTCGGCGTACTCGGAATCGGTGCGCGAGGAAGAACGCACCCGCATCGCCCGCGAGATCCACGACGAGCTGGGCTCGCTGCTGGTCGCGCTGAAGATGGACGTCGGATGGGTCGAGAAGCGGGTGCAGGATCGGCCCGAGCTCAGCTGCAAGTGCCACGGCATGGGCCGCACGATCGACACTGCGGTCGATAACCTCGGACGCATCATCACCGACCTGCGCCCGAGCATCCTCGACCACCAGGGCCTGTGGGCCGCGCTCGAATGGCAGGCGCAGGAATTCATCGAGACCGCCGAGCTGGCGTCCGACCTGCAGATGCACGTCTCGGCGCAGACCGAGCCGCCGAGCGGACCCGAGGGCGACCGCTGGGCGATCGCGGTGTTCCGCATCTTCCAGGAAATGCTGAGCAACGTCGCCCGACATGCGAAAGCGAACTCGGTGCGCATAAGGCTGTACGTCGACGGCCCGCCGCGCCCGGTGCTGCACGTCGAGGTTCGCGACGATGGCATCGGCGCCGAGCCGTCGTCGCTGAACCATCCGCGCAGCTACGGCGTGATGGGCATGCGCGAGCGTGCCGGGCATTTCGGCGGCACGCTCGCGATCGACAGTGTCCCGAACCACGGCACCTGCGTGCGTCTGACGATGCCGATGCCGGCATCACCGTCGAGCGAGAGCCAGCGATGATCCGGGTGCTGATCTGCGACGATCACCTGATCGTTCGGCAGGGTATCAAGCAGATCCTCGCCGACACCGGCGACATCGTCGTCGCTGGCGAAGCCGACAACGGACCCGAGGCGATCCGCCGGGTGCGCGAGGCGAGCAGCACCGACCCGAACGGCAAGGTGACCGTCGGCATCGACGTGATCCTGATGGACATCGCGATGCCGCACCGCGACGGCCTCGACGTGCTGCGCCAGTTGAAATCCGAGTTTCCCAGGCTGCCGGTGCTGATGCTGAGCACCTACCCCGACAAGCAGTACGCGGTGCGCAGCCTGAAACTCGGCGCAGCGGGCTACCTGAACAAGAGCGCCGACTCGGAGCAGATGTCCACCGCCATCCGCAAGGTGGCGGCCGGCGGGCTGTTCATCACGCCGGCGGTGGCCGAGCACATGGCGACCGCACTCGGCGCCGGCGTCGGAGCCGCTCGCTCCATCGACGAGCCGTTGCACGAGCGGCTGTCTCACCGCGAGTACCAGGTGTTCCGCCTGCTGGCCGGCGGCCGCAGCGTCGGAGAGATCGCCGAGCAGCTGGTGCTGTCGTCCAACACGGTCAGCACCTACCGTGCCCGCATCCTCGACAAGACCGGCGCGCGCAACGATGTCGAGCTGGCTCTGTACGCTGTGAAGCAGGAACTGCTGCACGCCTGAAGAGGCGGAGATCCGGCTCCGCGCCGAGACACCCGGGCGCAGTGGCCGACCAGCGTGTGCGAAAGTCGGAGACCGCCACTGCCCGGCCAGCTCCACACCTCCATGAAGATCACCTTCCTCGGCGCTGCCGACAGCGTCACCGGTTCCAAGCACCTGGTCGATGCTGCAGGCGCGCGCGTGCTGCTCGACTGTGGTCTGTTCCAGGGCTACAAGACCCTTCGCGAGCGCAACTGGTCGCCGCTGGCCGTCGATCCGTCCGGCATCGACGCCGTGGTGCTGACCCACGCGCACCTCGATCACTGCGGCTGGCTGCCGGCGCTCGTCAAGCAGGGGTTCAAGGGCCCGGTGCACGCCTCGGCGGCCACGCGTGACCTGGCCGAAGTGCTGCTGCTGGACAGCGCGCACCTGCAGGAAGAAGACGCCCGGCGCTCCAACCGAGGCGGCTGGACGCGCCACGCGCCGGCGTTGCCGCTCTACACCGTCGCGGACGCGAAACGTGCCGTCGCGCGCATCGAGGTGCTGCCGACCGGCCGCAGCGTGCGTGTCGGCGATGTCCGCATCGATTTCAATCCTGCCGGCCACCTGCTCGGGGCGGTGTCGGTGAGCCTGCGCGCCCGCGATCGCACGCTCGTCTTTTCGGGCGACCTGGGGCGCAGCGACGACCTGCTCATGCCTCCGCCGGGCCGCGTCGCGAAAGCCGACGTGCTGCTGATCGAATCGACCTACGGCAACCGCGTGCATTCGAAGGAGGACGTGCAGGCGCGCCTGGGCGAGATCATCCGTGCCACGGTGCGCCGAGGCGGCAGCGTGTTGCTGCCATCGTTCGCGGTGGGTCGGGCTCAGGCCCTGCTGCTGGTGATCCAGCGACTGAAGGCGGCGGGCGAGATCCCGGCCGACCTGCCAGTCTTCCTCGACAGCCCGATGGCAACTGCCGCCACGGAGCTGTACCAGCGCCACCGCCGGCTGCTGCGCATCCCCTCACGCGAAGCAGGCTCGCTGACCGACGACGTGACACTGATCGCCAGCCCGAAGGAGTCCGAGAAACTGACCCGCATGCGGTGGCCGAAGGTCGTGATCTCGGCCGCCGGCATGGCCACCGGCGGGCGGGTGCTGTACCACCTGAAATCGCTGGCACCGAACCCGCGCAACCACATCGTGTTTCCCGGCTTCCAGGTCGGCGGCACCCGCGGCGCACACCTGATCGGAGGCGCCAGGGAGGTCAAGATCCACGGCGAGTACGTCGCAGTGAAGGCCGAGGTCAGTCACCTCGAAGGCTTCTCGGGCCACGCCGACGCCGACGGACTGATGGACTGGTTGCGCGGCTTCGAGGCACCCCCTGAGCACACCTTCGTCGTCCATGGCGAGCCTGATGCGGCCGACACGCTGCGGCTGCGCATCCAGGACGAGCTGGGCTGGAAGGTGTCGGTGCCCCAGCACGGAGCGACGGTCGAGGTGTGATCGTGGACACACCGCAAGGCGGCATCGTCGGACTGGCCGTGGCGCTGGGTGCGGGACTGCTGATCGGCATCGATCGCGAGCGGCGCAAGGGCCGGGGCGACGACCGCCAGGCGGCCGGCCTGCGCAGCTTCACGGTGGTGGCAGTGACTGGCGCGCTGGCCCAGTGGCTGCCTGTTCCGGGGCTCGTGGTCTGCGGAGCGGGCCTGGTCGCGGTGCTGGGGGCGGTGTCGTACCTGAAGAGTCGTTCGCGCGACCCGGGGTTGACCACCGAACTCGCACTGTTCACCACCTACCTGATCGGCGTGCAGTGCGTGCTGTCGCCGGCCTTCGGTGGCGCGTGCGGAGTGGGTCTGGCGGCGCTGCTCGCCGCGCGCGAGCGGCTGCACCGGTTCGCCACACAGCTGCTGAGCGAGCAGGAACTGCACGACGGTCTGCTGCTCGCAGCATTCGGGCTCATCGTGCTGCCGCTGATTCCATCCGGGCCCCTGCCCTGGCTCGGCGGCATCGACCCGCGCCCGCTGGCCTCGATGGTGCTGCTGATCCTGGCGATCCAGGCGGCCGGCCATGTGGCCCTTCGCTGGCTCGGGCCGCGCGGAGGGCTGCTGTTGTCCGGCCTGGTCTCGGGGTTCGTCTCGAGTACCGCGACGGTCGCGTCTTTCGGCAGTCGGGCACGTGCCCACCCGGATCAGATGCCGATGCTGGCCGGCGGCGGTGCGCTGTCTTCGGTGGCGACGTGGTTGCAGGCGGTGGTGATGAGTTCGGTGCTGTCTCCCGGGGCCGCCCTCGCGATCGGGCCGGTCGCGCTGGCTGGCGCCCTGGGGGGAACCGCCGTCAGTCTGCTGGCGCTGCGCTCGCGGGATGCACTGCCGCCCGCCGATCCGACGCCCCTGACGGCAAGCGCCCTGCGTCCGCGAGAAGCGATGGCGATCGCGCTGCTGCTCGGGGTGGTTGCGCTGGGCGTCGGCAGTGCACAGCGCCATTTCGGCCACGCCGGCCTGAACGCCAGCATCGCGATCGCTTCGCTCGTCGATGCGCACGCGCCGGTCGCGTCGCTGGCCTCGCTGCATGCGGCCGGCCGCCTGACGGACGAGCACATGGTGCTCGGCGTGCTGATCGCCATCACCACCAATTCGATCTCGCGATGCGCGGTGGCCGCATTCGCTGGCGGACGCTCTTACGCGCTGCGGGTCGGCGCGGCGCTGGTGGCTGGGCTGGCGGCTGCCTGGACGGTGGGGCTGGTGACCGGCCTGTGACCGGGCAGCAGCCAGCGAACCAGAGGCACACGGCTCGGGAACCTCTTTCGGACTTGACGCCGCTCAAGTTTGACGACCAAAGCGCTGACTACATTCGCCCCAGCTCGGTGCATCTCGCGCGGGCTGGATCCCGGAGACCTGCCATGCAGACGACACCCTCTCTATGGACCGAGCGGCACGCGCAGACGAGCGGACCGCATGAACCGCTGCTCGACGAACCCATGCGCAGCCTGCTGAAGCACCGCCTGGACGACCTCGAAAGGCGGCTCATCGACATGTCGCGGACGATGGACGAGTTGTTGCGTCAATCCCCGAGGCCGGATGCCGACGGCAAGGACGGCCGCGTGGCGACGACCCGCCCGCGTCCCGAACTGACCGCGCTGGCCGAGGTCCGCGCTGCCCGGGCGAGACTGGAAGCCGGCAGCTACGGGCTATGCGCCATGTGCGATGCGCCGATCGAACGCCATCGCCTGGCCGGTCGACCTCAGGTACTGCACTGCGGCTTCTGCGAACAGCAGACAGGGCGACGCTAGCCGCTCGGCGCACTGCCGCTTGTAGTGCCAGCCCTACAAGCGTTTCACCACAGACGCGATGGCGCTGCCTTTGCATGCTGCATACGCTCCATTCATACCCCTGGAGTGTCCGCATGAGCCGCAACGACGATCCCGCAACCGCGAACAGTTTCGACCCCTACAACGCCGATCGGCCGCTGATGATGAAGTGCGGCTGCGGCCGCGATCACAGCGCCGCCGAGCATCAGGCGCAAGCGCAGGCACTTTCGGCCGAGACCCATTCGCGCGATTTCATCGAAGCCACCCTGGTCAAGGCGCTGTTCCCATCCGAACCGCTGCGCCGTCGCTTCCTGCAGGCGGTCGGAGCGACCACCGCCCGCGCCGCGATCGCCTCGCTGCTGCCGCTGGGCGCGCTGGAGGCCATGGCGCAGGACACCGGCTCGATCGAGAAGAAGGACCTCAAGCTGGGCTTCATCGCCATCACCTGCGCGACCCCGCTGATCATGGCGGCGCCCCTGGGCTTCTACAAGCAGCAGGGCCTGAATGTGCAACTCAACAAGACGGCCGGCTGGGCGTTGATCCGCGACAAGATGCTCAACAAGGAGCACGACGCCTCGCACTTCCTGTCGCCGATGCCGCTGGCGATCTCGATGGGCATCGGGTCGGTCGCGCAGCCCATGCGCGTGGCCACGATCCAGAACATCAACGGCCAGGCCATCACGCTGGCGCTGAAGCACAAGGACAACCGCGACCCGAAGGGCTGGAAGGGGTTCAAGTTCGCGGTGCCGTTCGAGTTCTCGATGCACAACTTCCTGCTGCGCTACTACCTTGCGGAACATGGCCTGAACCCGGACACCGACGTGCAGATCCGCGTCGTGCCCCCGCCCGAGATGGTGGCCAACCTGCGTGCCGGCAACATCGACGGCTTCCTCGGCCCGGACCCGTTCAACCAGCGCGCGGTGTACGACGAGGTCGGCTTCATCCACATCCTGTCGAAAGAGATCTGGGATGGCCACCCCTGCTGCGCCTTCGGGGTCAGCGAGGACTTCATCAAGCAGAACCCGAACACCTTCGCCGCGCTGTACCGGGCGGTGCTGACCGCCGCCAACATGGCGCGCGACCCGAAGAACCGCGAGCTGATCGCCAAGGTCATCAGCCCGACGGCCTACCTGAACCAGCCCGAGACAGTGGTTGCGCAGGTGCTGACCGGCAAGTTCGCCGATGGCCTCGGCGGCATCAAGACCGTGCCCGACCGCGCCGATTTCGATCCGGTGCCGTGGCAGAGCATGGCGGTGTGGATGCTGACCCAGATGAAGCGCTGGGGCTACATCAAGGGCGACGTCAACTACAAGCAGATCGCCGAGCAGGTGTTCCTGCTGACCGACGCCAAGAAGCAGATGAAGCTGCTCGACCAGAAGGTGCCGGACGGTGCATACAAGAAGTACTCGATCATGGGCAAGGAGTTCGATCCGTCGAAAGCCGACGCCTACGCGAAGAGCTTCGCGATCAGCCGCAGTTGAGGCGGCCAGGTGAAACCTCAGCGAAAGCAGGCGCTGCAATCGGGCGCCTTGTCCCTCTTCATCCTGATCGTCGTGCTGGCAGTCTGGCACCTGGCGACGCTGCCTGCCAGGTCGGCAACGGGCCCGGTCGTCATGCTCACGGCCGAACAGATCGAGTACCAGAAGCTGCTCGGCAAGGACCCGGGCCTGGCAGAAGGCGACAAGAAGAGCAGCGGCTTTCCGACGCTCGCTCAGATGGGTCAGACGGTGATCAGGAACCTGTCCAGCCCGTTCTACGACAACGGGCCGAACGACAAGGGCGTCGGCCTGCAGCTCGGCTACTCGCTGAGCCGCGTCGCTCTCGGCTTCGGCATCGCTGCGCTGGTCGCGATCCCGCTGGGTTTCCTGATCGGGATGAGCCCGATGCTGCACCGCGCGCTCGACCCGTTCATCCAGGTCCTGAAGCCGATCTCGCCACTGGCGTGGATGCCACTGGCGCTGTACACGATCAAGGACTCGTCGATCTCGGGCATCTTCGTGATCTTCATCTGTTCGGTCTGGCCGATGCTGATCAACACCGCGTTCGGCGTCGCCGGCGTCAGGCGGGAATGGCTCAACGTCGCGAAGACGCTGGAGGTGTCGCGGCTGCGCCTGGCGTTCGAGGTGATCCTGCCGGCCGCCGCCCCGACCATCCTGACCGGCATGCGAATCAGCATGGGCATCGCGTGGCTGGTGATCGTCGCTGCCGAGATGCTGGTCGGCGGCACCGGCATCGGCTACTTCGTCTGGAACGAGTGGAACAACCTGTCGCTGACCAACGTGATCTTCGCGATCCTGGTGATCGGCGTCGTCGGGATGCTGCTCGACCTGATGTTCGCGAAGGCACAGAGGGCGGTCTCGTATGTCGAATGAGACAGGCTTGAAAACGATGCCCGAAGCGCCCTTCCTGCGCATCGAGGATTTGTCCAAAAGCTACCCATCGCCTGACGGAAGGGTCAGCGAGCCGGTCTTCGACAGCGTCAATTTCGGCATCCAGAAAGGCGAGTTCGTCTGCATCATCGGCCACTCGGGCTGTGGAAAGACGACGATCCTGAACGTGCTGGCAGGCCTCGATCAGGCCACCGGTGGCAACGTGTTCATGGACGGCCGCGAAGTCGCCGGCCCCAGCCTCGAGCGCGGTGTCGTGTTCCAGGGACATGCGCTGATGCCGTGGCTGTCGGTGCGCAGGAACATCGCGTTCGCGGTGCGCAGCAAGTGGCCTCAGTGGAGCGCGGCGCAGGTCGACGCGCAGGTCGAGAAATACGTCGCGCTGGTCGGCCTGACTCCGGCGATCGACAAGAACCCGTCGGCGCTGTCGGGCGGCATGAAGCAGCGTGTCGGTATCGCACGCGCGTTCGCCATCGAGCCGAAGATGCTGTTGCTCGACGAGCCGTTCGGCGCGCTCGACGCGCTGACGCGCGGCACGATCCAGGACGAGCTGCTGCGCATCTGCGCCGAGACGCACCAGACGGTGTTCATGATCACGCACGACGTCGACGAGGCGATCCTGCTCGCCGACAAGATCCTGCTGATGAGCAACGGCCCGCAGGCGCGCGTCGCCGAGATCGTGCGCAACACGATGCCACGCGACCGCCAGCGTGCCACCCTGCACCACGACCCGCAGTACTACCGCATCCGCAACCACCTGGTCGACTTCCTGGTAGCGCGCTCGAAGGAGCTTTCGCACGGCCGGGCACCGCCCACGCCTGTGGTCGTCGAACCCGGTCTCGCGCCCGCCTGAACCAACTTCCCCACACCCAGAAAGCAAGGAACAGCCATGAACCGCAACGACGTCACCGAAATGATCATCGAGGCCAAGGTCAAGAAGGGCATCAAATGGGAGGACGTGGCCAGGAAGGTCGGGCTCAGCAAGGAGTGGGTCACCGCCGGTTGCCTGGGTCAGATGACCTTCGACGCCAAGCAGGCAAAAATCGTCGCGAAAACCTTCGGCCTGCCCGCCGAGGCCGAGAAATGGCTGCAGGTCGTGCCGTACAAGGGCTCGCTGCCGACCTCGGTGCCGACGGATCCGCTGATCTACCGCTTCTATGAACTGGTGAATGTGTACGGCACGACCTTCAAGGAGCTCATCCACGAGGAGTTCGGCGACGGCATCATGAGCGCGATCGACTTCAAGATGGACCTGACCCGCGAGCCGAACGCCGCCGGCGACCGGGTCAGCATCGTGATGTCGGGCAAGTTCCTGTCGTACAAGACTTACTGATCTGGAACAGCAGTCGATTTCAAGCTCAGGCGCTGTGCTGCCGAGGGCGCGGGATGACCGCAAAGGAATTCAGGACACAGCTGACTCGGCGCAGCGCTCACGCACTTGGCCCCGGTTGATTTGATATGTTCGCAAGCAACTTGCTGGGAGACGCGCCATGAGTGAAACGCGACCGCCATTACCGCCATTCACCGCAGAGACCGCGCGCCAGAAAGTGCGCATGGCCGAGGACGCCTGGAACTCGCGCGACCCCGATCGGGTGGTCGGCGTCTACACCGAGGACACCCGCTGGCGCAACCGCGCCGAGTTCCCGGTCGGCCGCACGCAGGTCAAGGAATTCCTGCAGCGCAAGTGGGCGCGCGAGCTCGAGTACCGGCTGATCAAGGAGCTGTGGGCCTTCGACGGCGCGCGCATCGCGGTGCGCTTCGCCTACGAGTTCCACGACGACTCGGGCCAGTGGTTCCGCAGCTACGGCAACGAGAACTGGGAGTTCAACCTGCAGGGTCTGATGATGCGGCGCTACGCCAGCATCAACGACGTGCCGATCCGCGCCGAGGATCGCTTGTTCCACTGGCCGCTCGGCCGGCGCCCCGACGAGCACGCGAGTCTGAGCGAACTCGGGCTTTGACGGCTCGCATCGGGCGCGCTGCTATTTCAGGATGCTGAACAGGTTCGAGAAACTGTCGGTCCACGCCACGAAGCCGGCGCGTGGCTTCAGCGGCACGCCGTCTCGCAGAGACTCGCGCAAAGCCGCAGCACGCTCGGGGCTCATCATCAGCACCCACGTCGTGTGGCGGCAGTACAGATCGTCGTCCCCGGGGTCCAGGTCGTAGATCAGCGCGGTCTTGCCGAGGTGCTGTGCGACAGCCGCCATGACCGGCTCCAGATCCAGGTATCGGTTGGTGATGTGCACCGCGAGCAGACCGTCGGGCTTGATCTGCCCGAAGTAGGTCTTCATCGCCTCCAGCGTCAGCAGGTGCGCCGGGATCGAATCACCCGAGAACGCATCCATCGCAAGCAGGTCGAAGTGCTGCGGTGGGTCGCGCTCGAGCATCAGGCGTCCGTCGCCGAGCACCGGCTCGATGCGGGCCGCGCTGTCGGACAGGAAGGTGAAGTCGCTGCGTGCCAGTTCGAGCACCTGCTCGTTGATCTCGTAGATGCGCATCACATCCCCCGCACGGCCGTAAGCCGCCAGCGTGCCCGCACCGAGCCCGACAACACCGATCTGCAGGGGCTGACCCGGCTGCTGCAGGCTGCGGATCGCACGGCCGACACCCGATTTCTCGCAGTAGTAGGCGGTGGGCACCTTGCGAAGCGTCGGATCCATGAACTGCTCGCCATGGTTGATCCGGCCGTGCACCATCTTGCGCTTCGGGCCGAGTACGTCATCGGTCACGTCATCGATGCGCAGCTGGCTGTAGAAGTTGCGCACGACCTTGCGATAGCCGTGCACGTATTCCCACGAAATGTCGGCCAGGCGCCAGCCGTATCCGAACAGCGCCAGCAGCAGCACGACGCGCCACGCGGTGCGCAGATCGCGCCACAGCACGACGGTGACCAACGCGGCGCACAGGAACAGGCCGATCGGCAGCTCGAAGTACGCGTTGAAGATCGCCGGCGCCACCAGGCCGACCAGCAGGCCGCCGAGCGCGCCGCCGATCGACAGCATCAGATAGAACAACGTCAGGTAGCGCACCGGCGGCTTGCGGCGCACCAGTTCGCCGTGGCACACCATGCAGAAGACGAACAGCGACAGGCTGATCAGCGCAATCAGCACCGGCACCTCCATGCCGCTGTCGAGAACACGGTCGAGCGCCAGGAACGCCAGCGGCAGCGCAATCAGGAACAGCGGGCGCACGTAATAGCGCGGCGCGTCGAAGCACAGGATGAAGCTGAGCAGGTAGATCGAGAGCGGCGCGATCCACAGGAACGGCACCGGCGCCACGTCCTGCGTCAGGTGCCGCGTCATCGACAGCAGCAGCATCGACGCGGTGGCGGCGAGACCGATCCAGATCAGGCATTCCTTCCAGCCCGGATGCGGTTCGGAGTTCGGTGCAACAGGCGCATCGGGCGCCGCTGCCGGCGCAGCAGGCGCCATGCGGCGGCGCGTGAAAAATGCCGTCGCCAGGCAGGTCGCCACGAATGCCACGTAGGCCGCCGACCAGAGTCGCGCCTGCGTGCCGACCGGCAGCAATGGCTCGACCAGCACCGGATACGACAGCAGCGCCAGCATCGAAGCCAGGTTCGACAACGCATACAGCCGATACGGCTTCGCGTCGAGGCCCGAACTCGGGAACGACCGCGCATACCAGGTCTGCATCAGCGGGCCGGTGGTCGACAGCATCAGATAAGGAGCGCCGACCGCGATTGCAAGGACCGCCAGCACGCTCAGGCCCGGCGCCAGCGTCGAGCCCTTCCACGCCGGGTCGGCCGCGACCGGAAGCATCGCCACACTCGCCAGCAGCAGGAATCCGTGCACCAGCGGCTGCCGTCGCGCGGCGACCTTCTCGTGCAGCCAGTGCACGTAGGCGTAGCCCACCAGCAGCTCGACCTGGAAAAATACCAGGCACACGCTCCACACCGACGACGACCCGCCGAACCACGGCAGGATCATCTTGGCCACGATGGGCTGGATCTGGAAAAGGAGGAAAGCGGAGAGAAATACGGTGACTGCGAATAGGCCCATCCGCCGAGAATAACAACGCCATGTTCAGGGTTGATCGAGCACGTGTCGGCGGCACACGGTCAGACACCGTGTGCGGACCGAATCGGTTCTCGATCTCCAGGCCGTCCTGCGTGACTAGGGGTGTTGCGGAACGGGCTCCCGTGGCTTGATATGCACCCGTCCACAGAAACCAGAGGAGACAGCAAAGTGACCTACCCGACCCGTCGATCCGTTCGCACCCTTTGTTCTGCCGCCGTCGCGGCGACGTGCTGGCTCGCTGCCCACACCGCCATGGCAGCACCGAACAACCCCGCCAACGATTGCACCGGCCTGCCCAGCAGCGCCGTCCTCGAAGCCGCACTGAAGGCGGTGGTCCCATCGGCCGCCGGGGGCTCCGCCACGGGCACGAACGGCGGGCTCGACTTCCCGATGTGGGCCACCGTCGTCAACCGCTACGGTGTCATCTGTTCCGTCGCGACCTCAGGCAGCACGGCCGACGACGCATGGCTCAACAGCCGCGTGATCTCGGCGCAGAAGGCCTACACCGCCAATGGCTTCAGTCGCCCGACGTTCGCGCTGTCCACCGCCAACCTGTTCACGCCGACGCAGAACGGCAACTCGCTGAACGGCTTGCAGTTCAGCAACCCAGTCGACCCGCGCGTGGTCTACCGCGGCAATCCGACCAAGTACGGCACCCCTGACGACCCGATGATCGGCCTGAAGCCGGGCGGCATCAATGTGTTCGGAGGCGGTGTCGCCCTGTACAGCACCGGCGGCAAGCTCGGGGCACTCGGCGTCAGCGGTGACACGTCGTGTGCCGATCACAACATCGCCTGGAAGCTGCGGAACCGGCTCGCCACCGCCGGCTTTTCCGGCGTGACGGTGGCCAACCGCGTGCCAGGCGGCGTGCGCAGTGCGCAGGTGGGGTCGTCCAATCAGCCGGTTGCGCCGAGCGGAGACGACGGCATCATGTACGGCAGCACGGGCTTCCAGCACGCCGACTGCGGCAACGGGGAAAAGAACGTCGTCCTGCCTGCCGTGAACAATTGAGGAGGCACGCGATGGCTTCCCACATCAACCCAGCCCCGTCCGACGCGACCCGACATCTCGCGGCGCGCCGCCCGATCGGATGGGGGCTCTGCCTGGCAGCGCTCCTGGCCGGCTGCGGCGGCGATGCAGAAGTTGCGACAGGCGGCGGCGGGGGCGGCGGCGTTCCCGCGGCAACCCAGATCGCAGACGCCCAGGCCGCACTCGATGGAACCGTGCCGACCGATGACAGCATCGACGCCAGGCAGGCAGCGCTCGACGCCGACGCTGACAAGGACCCCGAGTAGGCGTCGCTGCGTGCCCTCGACAGGGTCGAGTCTCAGGGTCCGGGAGCGGATGCACCCGGACCCGCGATGACCGGCATCACCGCGCCTGCCCGTCGGGCTTCACGAACCTGTCGGGCCAGAGTCTGCTGCATCAGCATCTCTGCTTCAGCCGCTTGAAACTCGCGCAGCGCCGCATCCTTGCGCGCCTGCAGCACGTCGGGTGGCGTCGTGGCACGTGCAGCCTGCTCGGCCGCCTCGGCTGCCCGGATGAATGCCTTGCGGATGCGCTCGGCCTCGGCTCGTTGCGTCAGTACGGCAACCTCGGCTGCGCGCAACCGGTGGACGGCCGCCACGACGATGGCCAGGGCGGCCATCACGCACAGCACCACCGCAACGCGAACCGCACGGCGCCTGATCATCAGTTGCGCGGCGCGAGCACCCACACCCGCAGCAGTTGCTTCATGCGACCGGCCTGCTGCTCGGCGTTGTCGCCCCAGCCCCAGAAGTAATCGACCCGCACCGCGCCCGTGATGGCGCTGCCGGTGTCCTGTGCCATCACGACACGGCGAAGCGGGGTATTCGACAGCGGCTCCGTGGAGTCGAGCCACAGCGCCGTGCCGTAGGGAATGCTGGTGGGATCGATCGCGACCGAGCGGCCCGGAGTCAGCGGCACCGCCTGCGCGCCGCGCGGGCCCACTGTCGGGTCGGGCAGCGGTTCCTCGCGGAAGAAGACCACGCGGGGGTTGGACCACAGCAGTTCGCTGATTCGCTGCGGGTTCAATTGGGCCCACGCCTTGATGCCCGGCCAGGACGCCTGATCGGCGCGAAACTCGCCCTGATCGATCAGCCAGCGACCTACCGATTTGTAGGGCTGATCGTTGTGTCCCGCAAAGGCGACTCGGACCTGACGCCGGACGCCGTCGGCTTCGGTGATCCACAACCGCCCCGATCCCTGGATCTGAAGGATCAGCAGGTCGAGCGGGTCAGCCACATAAGCCAGCTCGCGGCCGCGCACGCCGGCCTGGGCTGCCGGCAGCGTATCGAGCTGCTGTCGCGTCCAGTAAGGCTTGCGGCTGGCCAGGTCGGCCGGCGGCGCGTGGATTGGAACCCTGAACCTGCCCTGCGGCGCACGGCGCGCTTCGATCAGCGGCTCGAAGTAGCCGGTGATCAGGCCCTGGTCCGAACCCTCGAGCGACTCGACCCGGTAGGGCTGCAGATAGCGCTGGAGCCAGGCCCGCGTGCTGGCGTCGTCGACAGGTGCGGCGCGGCGGGCCTCGGCGCAGACAGTGACCCAACCCGTCGCCGGCTTGTCGCAGCCGCGCAGCAACGCGGGCCACAGCTCGGCGGTTCGATCGGCGTCCCAGCCGGGCAGGTCGGTCCAGCGCGCGGGCACCCAGCGGGCGCGACCTCGCAGCACGCCGCTTTCGGCGGGGGCGCCCTCCGGTGGTCGAGCCACCGGCGGCAGCTCGACCGGAACCGGGGAGCCGGTGGGCACACTGGAGCAGCCAGCCAGCACTCCTAGAATCAACGCGCACAAAGCGAGGAAGCGTGTCATGTGGCTGTTGATCCTGGAGGCGTTAGGCGCCACGGCGCTGTTGGTGTTGATCGTCTGGTGGACGATGTTCTCGGGCCGCCGCAACGGAGAGCGCGACACAACGGATTCTGGAGAGTGACCCACCGCGCCACACCAGTTGCGATCTCGATCAGTCGACAGGCTTGGGCGGCAGCACGAACGAAACCGGGTGGCTGCGCACACGCCTGAAGATCGCCTTGCGGATGCGGCTGCGGTCGGCGAGCCGGATGCCGCGTGATCGAATCGCGACCTTGAACGCGAGGAAAAAGCTCACGGTCAGGTTGAGCAGGCCCGTCACCGCGATGCCGGCCACGCACCACCAGAACGCTCCGTGCTGCAGCACCGACAGGCCCTGAGCAGCCGCCGCAGCGGCAAGCTGCCCGGTCGACAGGGTGACGTGCCGGACCTCGATCGGCAGGCCGAAGAACAGGGCCACTGCCGGGACGATGCCCAACATCAGGCCGAGCGAGATGTTCGACGCGAACCCCGAGATATTGGCGCGCCAGTAGGCCGCCCAGCGCTGCGCGCGGGCCAGGCCCAGGCGCGCCACGATGCGCGGGTTCCAGGCAATCGCACTGTCCAGGCGGTGCCAGACGAACCAGTTCTCGACCCACCCGGCGATCAGCGAGCTGGCGAACAGCAACACCCCGGTGAAGGCCGCGAACAAAGCGGTCGGACCGAGCAGCGTGATCGTGTCGAGCACGTGTTCGGCGTCGTGGCCGTGGACCAGCGGCGTGCCGAACATCGCCTGGCTGGCCCACTGCACGAGCAGCACCAGCGGGATGACGGCCGCCAGGTTGCCGAAGATGCCGGCGACCTGCGAGCGGATCAGGTTTGCCACCTCGTCGACGAAACGGTCGACGGCCGCATCGTCGGCGACATCACCAAGCTTCTCGGCCAGTGCCGGCGCCGTCATGGCCGGCTGCTTGGTCGCGACCGTCCAGTGCAGCAGGTGCACGATGACGAAGCTGACCGCATAGTTCATGCCGGCCCAGAAGCCGCCCCAGAATGCCGAGAGACCCAGCGCCAGCACGAAGAACTTGACGAACGTGGTGGCGGCGATCACCGCGCCGCCACCCGCCGCCGCAATCAGCATGTGACGGTAGGCAACGCTGTCCCGGGTGATGTAGTGATCGCCTGTTTCGGCGCTGCGCTCGGCCACCTTGCGGGCCAGCAGCGAGTAGTGCCGCGCGAACAGCGCGCGGATGCTGCGCCGCTCGGTGGCGGTGCCCACCAGTTCGGCTAGCAGTCGCGTCACCTCGCGCGCCGGCTCGCGGCTGATGACGCAGTTGAGCAACTGCTCGATGCGGTAGGTGCGCTGTCGCAACTGATCAACGTCGAACACGATGTTGATCGACACGCCGTGGTCTTCCAGGTGGCCGTGGACGCTGTCGGCGCAGACGCGGCAGGTGTCGAGCAGTGCGCGCAGGTACTGGGCCTCTTGCAGCAGCTCCGCATCGTCCGGCACCGGGGCGAGAGCAAGCTCGCGGATGTGCTCGGCGACGACCGCAAGCTGCCGGAACGGCGCTTCGGCGAGCAGCTCCGGGCTCATGCGCCGGCGCAGCGCGCCGGAAAACCCGGCTGCGCGCACCGCACTGGCCAGATACATGATGGCGTCGAGCAGTGGCGTCAGCCACGCACGTTCCTCGGCTGGCGGGCTGGGCACCAGATTCAGCAGCCGCGACAGCGTCACGGCATCCAGCGACTCGAGCCACAAGCCGTCGTCATCGCCCGGAAACAGCAGCGCGAACAACTCGGAGGGGTCGGTGCTGGCCGGCGTCAGCGGCAGCAGCTTGAGTTTCAGCCGCTGGCCGATCTCGCCGAAGAAATTGGCGCGCGACGAAAAACCGAAATCGGCGAACAGCGCCGCGCTGTCCATCTCGGTCCAGAAACGACCGAGCACCGTGGCCACCTGGGCCCGGTGCTCGGGGTGGCGATCGAGGACGTTGAGGAGGTGCTTGAGGCGCAGCGCCGGCCGAGGCGTCGCACGCGGCACGTCGTCGTCGGCTGCAGCCGCATCGCTGCCGGGGTCGCCGGCAGCCGACAGCGGCGCATGCCGCAGCCATTCGAGCGCACGTATGACCCACAGGTTGCGCTCGGGCAGAGGCGCCTTGGGGTCGGCCGCGTGGGCGGCCGCGTTGAGCAGCGCCGTCAGGTCCCACACCGACGAGGAAGCCGACGACCAGGTCACTGCGATCAACGACGAGCGTGGAGCTGCAGCCGCATCAGTGCAATGACGACGCGAGCGCGAGACCGAACTCGGGCACCAGCGCATCGAACGGCTCGGCCTCGTCCGTCATGCACATGAAGGTGCCGCGCATCGTGCCGTGAGGAGTGGCGATGCGCGTCCAGCTCGTGTATTCGAAGTGTTCGCCCGACTTGAGCACCGGCTGATGACCGACGACGGCGAGCCCGCGGACTTCCTCGCGGTGATCCAGCGCGTCGGTGATGATCCAGTGGCGGGCGATCAGCTGGGCCGTGACATCGCCGGTGTTGCGTATCGTCACGGTGTAGGCGAACGCGTACTGGTTCTCCTTCGGGTCGGATTGCTCGGCGAGATGCCGCACGGAGACGGAGCAGGTGAATTCGGGACGGGCCATCGAACCATTCTAGGAGCCCACCCGAGTCGCCACCGAACGCCCGTGGACGGGCACCGCCCTGATAATGCGCACCCGGGCCGTGGAGGGCCCCGCAACGTGATCACCGACACCGAATTCCAACGCCTTGCCGACGAGGGCTACAACCGAATCCCGCTGATTGCGCAGGCCTTCGCGGATCTGGAAACGCCGCTGTCGCTGTACCTGAAGCTCGCCTGCACCGATGAACAGGGCTGTCCGTCGGACACGCACCGGCGATACAGCTTCCTGCTCGAATCGGTGGTCGGCGGCGAGCGCTTCGGTCGCTACTCGTTCATCGGTCTGCCCGCACGCACGCTGCTGCGATCCACCGGCTTCCTGACCGAGGTGGTGACCGACGGGATCGTCGTCGAAAAGCATGACGGCAACCCGCTTGATTTCATCGCTGAGTACCAGCACCGATTCAAGGTGGCGTTGCAGCCCGGTCTGCCGCGCTTCTGCGGCGGCCTGGCCGGGTATTTCGGCTACGACGCGGTGCGCGCCATCGAACCCAGGCTGGCCCACACCGAACTGCCGGGCGGCCTCGGCACGCCGGACATCCTGCTGCTGCAGTGCGAAGAGCTGGCCGTGATCGACAACCTTTCGGGACGACTGTCGCTGATCGTCTATGCCGACCCGACGCAGGCCGATGCCCTGGCGCGAGCCAAGCGTAGGCTCGCCGCGCTGGCCGACAAGCTTCAGTGCAGCGTGGTGGCGCCGCCGGTCGATCCTTGTTCGCCGAACGAGGTGCTGCGCGATTTCGCCAAGGACGACTACATCGCGGCGGTGCTGAAGGCCAAGGAGTACATCGCCGCCGGCGACATGATGCAGGTGCAGGTCGGGCAGCGGCTGCGCAAGCCCTACGCCGGCAACCCGCTGAGCCTGTACCGCGCGCTGCGCTCGCTGAACCCGTCGCCGTACATGTACTTCTACGACATGGGCGATTTCCAGGTCGTCGGCGCGTCGCCGGAAATCCTGGTGCGCCGCGAGCACTCGCCGGCCGGCGACAAGGTGACGATCCGCCCGCTGGCCGGCACCCGGCCGCGCGGCACGACACCCGAACACGACCAGGCGCTCGAAGCCGAACTGAGCGCCGACCCGAAGGAGCGCGCCGAGCACGTGATGCTGATCGACCTGGCGCGCAACGACATCGGCCGCATCGCGAAGACCGGCAG
The DNA here is from genome assembly GCA_046154125.1 of Rhizobacter sp. Classification (GTDB taxonomy): domain Bacteria; phylum Pseudomonadota; class Gammaproteobacteria; order Burkholderiales; family Burkholderiaceae_C; genus PBB1. The sequence goes on from JBJXEJ010000129.1 coordinate 34,968, forward strand.
CGTCAAGGTCACCGAGGCGTTCACCGTCGAGCGCTATTCGCATGTGATGCACATCGTCAGCAACGTCGAAGGCCTGCTGAAGGACGGCATCACCAACCTCGACGTGCTGAAGGCGACCTTCCCCGCCGGCACGCTGACCGGCGCGCCGAAGGTGCGCGCGATGGAGATCATCGACGAGCTGGAACCCGTCAAGCGCGGCATCTACGGCGGCGCCTGCGGCTACCTCAGCTTTGCCGGCGACATGGACGTGGCCATCGCTATCCGCACCGGCATCGTCAAGGACGGCATGCTGTACGTGCAGGCAGCCGCCGGCGTGGTGGCCGATTCGGTGCCCGAGCTGGAATGGCGCGAGACCGAAGCCAAGGCGCGCGCGCTGATCCGCGCGGCGGAGCTGGTCGAAGAAGGGTTCTGAACGATCCGGTGGACGGATCACGACGGCGCCGGGACCGACCGGACGATCCGCCGGGCCGCCCCAAGGTCGGCCGCGCCCCCTCGGGGGGCAGGAGCGCAGCGACGTGGGGGCTGTCAGTTCGTCAGCCCTGCACCAGCCGCCGGCTCTTCGCGATCGACATCAGGATGCCGAGGCCCAGGCCCAGGATCACCATCGCGGTGCCGCCGTAACTGATGAAGGGCAGTGGCACGCCGACCACCGGCAGGATGCCGCTCACCATGCCCATGTTGACGAAGGCGTAGGTGAAGAAGCTCAGCGTGATCGAGCCCGCCAGCAGGCGGGTGAACACGTTGGGTGCCTCGGAGGCGATCATCAACCCGCGCACGATCAGGAACAGGAAACCGAGCATCAACGTGACACACCCGATGAGCCCGAACTCCTCGGAGAAAGCGGCGAAGATGAAATCGGTGGTGCGCTCGGGGATGAACTCTAGGTGGGTCTGCGTGCCCTTCATGAAGCCCTTGCCGGTCACGCCGCCCGAGCCGATCGCGATCATGCCCTGGATGATGTGGAAGCCCTTGCCCAGAGGGTCGGTGGTCGGGTCGAGCAGCGTGCAGACGCGGTTCTTCTGGTAGTCGCGCAGCATCGGCCACTTCACGTCCGGCTCGCAGATCGCGTCGCCGGACAGCACCAGCGCTGCGATCGCGATCGCAGCCACGACGACCACCGGGACGATCAGCTTCCACGGCAACCCGGCAAAGAAGATGACGAACAGCCCGGCGGCCAGCACCAGGATGGCGGTGCCAAGGTCAGGCTGCTTGACGATGAGCCCGACCGGCACGGCCAGCAGCAGCAGCGCGACGATGAAATCGAGCGCGCGCACATGGCCCTCACGTCGCTGGAACCACCAGGCCAGCATCAGCGGCATCGCGATCTTGAGAATCTCGCTCGGCTGGATCACGACGCCCAGATCGAGCCAGCGCGTGGCGCCTTTCTTGGTGATGCCGATCAATGCGGTGGCGACCAGCAGCGCCACGCCGACCGAATAGAGCGGGACCGCCAGCGCCATCAGCCGCTGCGGCGGGATCTGGGCCACCACGAAGAGGATGCCGGCAGCCAGCACCATGTTTCGCGCGTGGTCGACGAACCGGGTGCCGTGATCGAAGCCGGCGGAATACATCGTCGTCAACCCGATCGCCGACAGGATCAGCACGGCGAGCAGCAACGGGCCGTCGAAGCCGCGAAACAACGGGATCACCCGCTGCAGCAGAGATGGCTTCTCGAAGGCCGGTCTCATCGCCTGAGTGCCCGACCGTCCGGCGCTTCGGCCGCTGCCGCTGCGGAGATCAGCGCCCCGGTTGCCGGCGGCGACGGCGCGGCGAGGGCGTGCGCCGCCGCGGAGGCCGATGCATCACCGACCAACGCGGCCGCTGCGGCAGTCGACGGGGCGTTGCCACCGCCCGGCAGCACGAGGTCCTGCGTCTTGCGCGGCGTGCCGATCGGCGCGGCCGACGTGCCTGCGCGGGTGGCCGCGATGTCTTCCTCGCTGGGCACCTGACCCAGAAGCATGTAGTCGAAGACACGGCGCGCGATCGGCGCTGCCGCCCCTGCACCCCACCCGGCGTTCTCGACGATCACCGCCACCGCGATCTGCGGATCGGCCACCGGAGCGAAGGCGATGTAGAGCGCATGGTCGCGCAGGTGTTCCTCGACCCGGTGAGCGCTGTACTTCTCGTTCTGCTTCAGGCCCACGGCCTGTGCCGTGCCGGTCTTTCCGCCGCTCTGGTAGCCGGCACCGGCGAACACGCGTGCGGAGGTCCCCGAAATCGTGACGCCGTTCATCGCCTCGCGGATGACATCGACCTGCTCCGGCTTCAGATCGATGGGGTCGATCGCCTGTGCCGAGATCTTGCGCTTCTCGCCGGTCAGGACGTCGTCGATCTGACGCACCAGCCGCGGCTCGTAGCGTTTGCCCGCCGACGAGAGCGTGGCCACGGCGGTGGCCATCTGCAGCATCGTGAAGCTGTTGTACCCCTGGCCGATGCCGAGCGAAATCGTCTCGCCGGCGTACCACTTCTTCTGTTCGGGCTTCTTGTAGGCGCGGCGCTTCCACTCGGTCGACGGCAGCAGGCCGGTGACTTCGCCCTCCACGTCGATGCCGGTCTTGCGGCCGAATCCGAAGGGAGACAGCTGGTCGTGGATCAGGTCGACGCCCATCTCGTTGGCGAGGGAGTAGAAATACACGTTGCTCGACTCGACGATCGCCCGGCGCATGTCCATGATGCCGCCGCGCTCGTTCTCCGGGCTGCCGTAGCGATGGCCGCCGAACATGAAGAAACCGGGGTCGTTGATGAGCGCGCTGGGTGAGCGCTTGTTCGAATTCAGCGCGGCCATCGCCATGAACGGCTTGAACGTCGAGCCCGGCGGGTAGGTGCCCCGCAACGCCCGGTTCAACAGCGGCTTGTCGACCGATTCATTGAGCTCCTTCCAGCTTTCGCTGTCGATGCCGTCGACGAACAGGTTGGGGTCGAAGGTCGGCTTGCTGACAAAGGCGAGTACCTCGCCGTTGCGCGGATCGATTGCGACCAGCGCGCCGCGCCGGTCACCGAACAGGGTCTCGACCATCGCCTGAAGGCGGATGTCGATCGACAGAACCACGGTGTTGCCGGGCGTGGCCGGATTGCTGTGCAACCGCCGCACCGCACGCCCGGAGGCACTGGTTTCGACTTCCTCGAAGCCGGTGGTTCCGTGCAGGTCATTCTCGTAACTCTGCTCGACCCCGAGCTTGCCGATGTACTCGGTCCCGCGGTAGTTGGCGGCGTCTTCCAGTTCGTCGATGACTTCCTTCTCGGACTGGTTGATGCGGCCGATGTAGCCGAGCAGGTGGCTGCCCACGTCGCCCAGCGGGTAGTTGCGAAACAGCCGCGCCTTCACGTCGACGCCGGGAAAGCGGTACCGCTGGGCCGTGAAGCGTGCAACTTCCTCGTCCGAGAGCTTGGTACGGATCGGCAGCGATTCGAAATTCTTGCTCTCGTCCATCAGGCGCTTGAAGCGCTTGCGATCGCGGGTCTGGATGTCGACGACCTCGGCGAGCCGGTTGATCGTCGCCTCGAGGTCGTCAACACGTGCCGGCATGATCTCGAGCGTGTAGGCCGAGTAGTTGTTGGCCAGCACGACGCCGTTGCGGTCGACGATCAGCCCGCGGTTCGGCACGATGGGCACGACCGAGATGCGATTGTTCTCGGCCCGCACGCTCAGTTCGTCGTGCTTCTCGATCTGCAGGTGGAACAGGCGGTAGCCCAACAGGCCGAAACACACCAGCACGAACGCGGTCGCCGCCACCAGCCGCGCCTGGAAGCGACTCAGCTCCTGCTCTACGTTCTTGATCTCGGTCACAACGGTCGATTCTGGTCGCGGTCCGGCGCTCGGCGCTGCGGCGCGAGCAGCAACCATGTCGCGAGCGGCCACAGCAAGGCCTCGAACACCGGCGCCAGCAGCGCCTGCCATCCTGGCAGCATGCCGCCGGCCATCATCCGCACGCTGAACGACACCAGATGCGCCGCGACAAACAGCGGCAGGATCTGCAGTGCCTGCGAAGGCAGGGTGAACCACAGCAGCCGGCGGTGAATAGTCGTCGCGACGAAGCCCAGCAGCGTGTAGGCCAGGGCATGCTGGCCCAGGATGGCGCCGCTGTGCACATCCATCACCAGGCCGAACATGAAGGCCACGCCGACGCTGACCCGGCGCACCTGGTGCACGTTCCAGAAGACCAGCGCCAGCGCCAGCACGTCGGGCGCGGCCGGGTTGCGACCGAGCGGAACCAGGTTCAGCGCCAGCGCGGTCAGCAGCGTGAACCACAGGAACAGCGGGTTGACCGGCAGCAGCAACTGGTCGGAACTGCGCGGCATGATCATCGGCGCGCTCCTTTGCGGGCAGGCGCGGAGGCCGAGGACGCAGCGCCCCTCGGCAGGTCCACCGCCGACTCCGGTCGCGGCGGCAGCTGCAGGCCGATCGGTTCCAGCACCAGCACATGGCGCACGCCATCGGGCACCGCCACCGGCGCCAACAGGATCTTCGCGAACCCGGAATCGACCTTGCGATCGACCGTCACCACCTTAGCCACCGGCAGGCCGGGCGGGTAGACGCCGTCGACGCCCGAGGTCTGCAACAGGTCACCGACCTGCACATCGGCGTTGCCGGCCATGAATCGCAGTTCCAGCGCATCGCCGGTTGCCGAGCCGAAGGCCGCGCTGCGCGCCATGGTGCGGGCATTGAGCACCGGGACGGCAGCGTCCTTGTCGGTCAGCAGCGTGACCTCCGACGACAGGGGGTACGCCCGCGTGACCTGCCCGATCACACCGGCGTCGCTGACCACCGGCGAGCCAGCGACGATGCCCTGCGCCAAGCCGCGGTCGATCACCACCTTGCGAGAGTACGGGTCGGTCGATTCGTACAGCACCTCGGCTGCCTGCGAGCGCACCGTCAGGCCGGCACGCAGATCGAGCAATGCGCGCAGCCGCACGTTCTCTGTTTGAAGCTGATTCGCGCGTGCCACCTGCACCGCCTGGGCCGCAAGGTCACGGCGCGCTGCCGATTCGGCGGCGATGGCCTGTTGAAAACCGCCCGCGTAGCGGGCGAACTGCCCCCACCAGTCGACAGGCGCCAGCAGCGTGCGCTGAACGGGATGCAGCGCGGTCGCGAGCAAGGCCCGCAGGGGCTGGGTCAATGCGAATCGCGTGTCCGCCACCATCAGGAACACGGCCAGCGCCGAGCAGAGAGCGAGCTTGGTCAGCGCCGACGGGCCCTGGCGAAAGAATGGCGGCGGGGTTCGATCGAGGGTGCCTAAAGGCATGAGGGGAGGCCGAAAGCAACGAGAACTGCGAACGCTCCCGGAATCACGCTGTCGCCACCCGTCCCGACATCACTCGGAAGTGAATATCGAACCGAGGCGCTCCATGCGCTCCAGCGCCATGCCGCAACCACGCACCACGCAGGTCAGTGGGTCTTCGGCGACCAGCACAGGCAGGCCGGTTTCCTCGGCGAGTAGGCGATCCAGGTCGCGCAGCAGCGCACCGCCGCCGGTCAACATCATGCCGCGCTCGGCAATGTCGGCGCCCAGTTCGGGCGGCGTCTGCTCCAGTGCGTTCTTCACCGCAGAAACCATCTGGTTCAGCGGGTCGGTCAGCGCTTCGAGGATCTCGTTGCTGCTGATCGTGAAGCTGCGCGGAACGCCTTCGCTGAGGTTTCTGCCCTTGACCTCGATCTCCTTGACCTCGGAGCCCGGAAAGGCGCTGCCGATGTTCTTCTTGATCGCCTCGGCGGTCGGCTCGCCGATCAGCATGCCGTAGTTGCGGCGGATGTAATTGATGATCGATTCGTCGAACTTGTCGCCGCCGACCCGGATGCTGCCCTTGTAGACCATGCCGCCGAGCGAGATCACGCCAACCTCGGTGGTCCCGCCGCCGATGTCGACCACCATCGAGCCCGAGGCTTCGGACACCGGCAGCCCGGCACCAATTGCCGCGGCCATGGGCTCTTCGATCAGGTAAACCTCGCTGGCACCGGCGCCGAGCGCCGATTCGCGGATCGCGCGGCGCTCGACCTGCGTCGAGCCGCAGGGCACGCAGATGATGATGCGCGGGCTCGGCCGCAGCACCGAGCGCGGGTGCACCATCTTGATGAACTGCTTGAGCATCTGCTCGGTGACGGTGAAGTCGGCGATCACGCCGTCCTTCATCGGGCGGATCGCCTCGATGTTGCCGGGCACCTTGCCGAGCATGGCCTTGGCCTCGGCACCAACCGCCTGGATGGTCTTCTTGCCGTTGGGCCCGCCTTCATGGCGGATCGCGACGACCGACGGCTCGTCGAGCACGATGCCCTTGCCACGCACGTAGATCAGCGTGTTGGCGGTTCCGAGGTCGATGGCAAGGTCCGTCGAAAAATAGCGACGAAATGATCCGAACATAGTGTGTATGCGGTGTTCAGCGCTGGCGCGCACAGCGAAGGGGCGCCTCGCTTGAACCCGTCGATTCCATGGAATGAGGGAGGAGGAAAAGGGGCAAAACCGGTGTCTTCGGAGGCACGACGCGCGAACACACCTGCCCGCAGCATCAGCGGTTTGCGACCCTCGGTTCGATCAGGCGACACGCCCGCTGAAGACGGCATGGGCTGTGCGTCCGATGGGTTGACAACCAACGCAGATAATACCCGATGGACCTGGGCTCACGTCCCATCGCAACCCCTCAACAGACCGAAATTCACATGGCTTTGACCCCCGAAGACGTAGGCCGCATCGCCCACCTGGCGCGGCTGGAGCTGCAGCCCGCGGAACAGGCAGCGATGCTCACGCAACTCAATGCGTTCTTCTCGATCGTCGAGCAGATGAGTGCCGTCGACACGGGCAGCGTCGAACCCCTGTACACCCCGCTTTCGGCGGTCAGCGAAGTGAGCCTGCGGCTGCGCGACGACGCCGTCACGGAAAGCAACCAGCGCGAACTCAACCAGCGCAGCGCGCCTGCCGTCGAAGACGGCTTGTTCCTCGTCCCACGGGTGGTCGAATGAGCGATCAATTGCATGAGCTCGGCGTTGCGGATCTGGCGAAAGCCCTCGCCGACCAGCGTGTCTCGAGCGTCGAGGTCACATCCCACCTGCTGTCGCGCGTCGCTGCTCACGAACACCTCGGGGCCTGGCTGTGCGTTGACGGCGACGCCGCGCTGACGCAGGCCCGGGCCGCCGATGCGCGCCGCGCGCAGGGCGAGTCGCAGCCGCTGCTTGGCGTGCCGCTGGCACACAAGGACATCTTTGTCACGCGCGACCTGCCCACCACCGCCGGCTCGAAGATGCTCGACGGCTACCGCAGTCCGTTTGACGCGACCGTGGTGTCGCGACTCTCGGGCGCCGGCATGGTCACGCTGGGAAAGCTCAACTGCGACGAGTTCGCGATGGGGTCGGGCAACGAGAACTCCGCCTACCGCATCGTCAAGAACCCCTGGGACCTGTCCCGCGTACCGGGCGGCTCTTCAGGTGGATCAGCGGCCGCCGTCGCTGCGCGACTGGTACCGGCTGCAACCGGCACCGACACCGGCGGCTCGATCCGCCAGCCGGCCAGCTTCAGCGGAATCACCGGCATCAAGCCGACCTACGGCGTGTGCTCGCGCTTCGGCATGATCGCGTTCGCTTCAAGCCTGGATCAGGCCGGCCCGATGGCGCGCAGCGCTGAGGACTGCGCCCTTCTGCTGGGCGCGATGAGCGGCTTCGATGAACGTGATTCCACGAGCGCGGAACGGCCTCCGCAGGATTACGCCACCGCGATGCGCTCGCCGCGCTCCGGCGCCACGGCTTCCCAGCCGCTGAAGGGGCTGCGTGTCGGGCTGCCGAAGGAGTTCTTTCCGGCCGCGCTGGCATCGGAAGTCGATGGGGTGGTCCGCGCAGCGCTGACCGAGCTGCAGAAGCTCGGCGCCACGCTGGTCGATGTCAGCCTGCCACGCACCGAACTCTCGATACCTGTCTACTACATCATCGCGCCGGCCGAGGCCAGCTCGAACCTGAGCCGCTTCGACGGCGTGCGTTTCGGGCATCGCGCCGCCAAGTACACCGACCTGCTCGACATGTACAAGAAGACCCGTGCCGAGGGTTTCGGCGACGAGGTCAAGCGCCGCATCATGATCGGCAGCTACGTCCTGAGCCACGGCTACTACGACGCCTATTACCTGCAGGCGCAGAAGCTGCGCCGCATGATCGCCGACGATTTCCAGCGATGTTTCGCCGAATGCGACGTGATCGCCGGTCCGGTCGCGCCGACAGTTGCCTGGAAGCTCGGTGGCAAGGGCGACGACCCGGTCGCCAACTACCTCGCCGATATCTTCACGCTGCCCGCCAGCCTGGCCGGCCTGCCCGGAATGAGCGTGCCCGCAGGCTTTGCGGCGTCGGGCGAAGGCGCCGGCATGCCGGTCGGCCTGCAGCTGATCGGCAACTACTTCCAGGAAGGCACCCTGCTGCACGCCGCCCACGCCTTCCAGCAGGCAACCGACTGGCACCGCCGTGCGCCGGCGGCTGCAGCAACCGGAGCCGCAGCATGACACTCACCGCAGCCAGCAAACTCATCCGCGGTTACGAGGTCGTGATCGGCCTCGAAACCCACGCGCAACTGTCGACGCGCAGCAAGATCTTCAGTGGCTCGTCGACTCAGTTCGGCGCGGAGCCCAACACCCAGGCGTCGCCGGTCGATCTGGCCCTGCCCGGCACGTTGCCGGTGATGAACCGCGGCGCCGTCGAGCGTGCCATCCGCTTCGGCGTGGCGGTGGGCGCGAAGGTGGCGACGCATTCGATCTTCGCGCGCAAGAACTACTTCTACCCCGACCTGCCCAAGGGCTACCAGATCAGCCAGTACGAGACGCCGGTGGTGCAGGGCGGCACGGTCGAGTTCATGGTCGGCGACACGCAGCACAAGGTGAACCTGACCCGCGCCCACCTCGAGGAGGATGCCGGCAAGTCATTGCACGAGGACTACGCCGGCCAGACGGGCATCGACCTGAACCGCGCCGGCACGCCCTTGCTTGAAATCGTCACCGAGCCCGACATGCGGTCGAGCGTCGAGGCGGCCGAGTACGCGAAGACGCTGCACGCACTGGTCGTGTGGCTGGGCATCTGCGACGGCAACATGCAGGAAGGCAGCTTCCGCTGCGACGCCAACGTGTCGGTGCGCAAGCCGGGTGCGCCGTATGGCACGCGCCGCGAGATCAAGAACCTCAACAGCTTCAAGTTCCTGCAGCAGGCGATCGACTGCGAGATCCAATGGCAGATCGACCTGATCGAGGACGGCGGCTCGGTGCATCAGGCCACCGCGCTGTTCAACCCGAACGGCAACGGCGGCCGCGGCGAAACCCGCGCGATGCGCAGCAAGGAAGAAGCGCACGACTACCGCTATTTCCCCGACCCGGACCTGCCTCCGCTGGTGATCTCGCCCGACTGGATCGAGCAGGTGCGCGCCGCGATGCCGGAATTGCCACGCGCGATGGCCGTGCGCTTCCAGCGCGAACACGGCCTGCCGGAATACGACGCGCTGGCGGTCACGCAGAGCAAGGCGCATGCGGCTTACTTCGAGGCAGCGACAGCGGTCTGTCACGCGCCCAAGCTGGTTGCCAACTGGATGATGGGCGAGCTGGCGCGGAGGCTGAATGCGGAAGGGCTTGAGATCGAATCCAGCCCGGTGGCCGCAGCCGTACTGGCACAGCTCATCTCGCGCATCGGTGATGGCACGATTTCCAACAATGGTGCCAAACAGGTGCTCGAGGTGCTGTGGGGAGCAGGCCAGCTAAGAGACCCGCCGCAGTCAATCGATGCGTCCTGCGTGGACAAGGCGATAGAGGACCTGGGCCTGAAGCAGCTCAGTGACACCGGTGAACTCGAACGTCTGCTCGACGAGGTGCTCACGTCGAACGCGAAATCGGTCGAGGAATACCGCGCGGGCAAGGACAAGGCCTTCAACGCGCTGGTCGGTCAGGCCATGAAGGCCACCAAGGGCAAGGCCAACCCGGCCCAGGTCACCGAGCTCTTGAAGAAGAAACTGGGCTGAGGCTGGTGGCCGGCGTCGGTGGCGACGCCGGCTTCGGCGCAGAGGCCGGCAGCAGCGGCCCGAGCGACCCCGGCGCCGCGCCCGACCACAGCTGGCGGAGCCGAGCCAGCTCGGCGTCGAAGCTGGCGTTGATGCGCAGCGATTCGGCCTGCTGGTTCTGCATCAGGGCCCGCTGGGCATCCACTGCCGCGTCATTGCCGTCGAGTTGCTGCTTCAGCCGCGCGGGCATCTGGCGACCCACATAGAACTCGGCTTCGTCGAGCAGGGGCTTGCGCTCGGCGGCCAGCGCCTCGAGACGCTTCTGCGACAGCCTGAGCGTGCGGTCCAGGTCGTCGAGCGCTTCCTCGCGCGCCTTCTGATGGGCCGCTTCGGTCGGGTAGCGCATCCGCAGATTGCGGTCGCGGCGGACCGCATCCTGCTCGGCGGCACGGCGCGACGCCTTGACACGCTCGCGCGCCTCGAAATCGGCCTGCTCATCGGCAGTCATCTTCGGTGGCACCACCTTGCGGGTCGACCCATCGGCATTGAGCACCCGCTGGTCGCGGGAGGTGCATTCGGGAATTGGCCGGTCCGAAGTCAAGCGCTTCCCGCCGTCGTCGATGCACGAGTAGATGGGGGCAGCGGCCCGGACACCGCATGCCGGTAACGTCAGCAACCAGCAGCACGCGACGGCCCAGACGCGGACGCCGGAACCGCTGCCACCGAAGGCGACCTCAGACGCCATAGCGGTTCCGGTAACTGGCCACCGGCCCGGCATGCATGCTCAGCGCAGGAGCATCGGTACCCTGCAGGACCTGCAGCAGATCGGCCAGCGTCGCGATCGCGACGACCGGCAGGCCGAGCTCCTGCTGCACGAACTGCACCGCCGACCACGGCGCATCGCGTCCCTCATCGGTGGCTTTCTCCTGCCGGTCGAGGGCGATGACGACGGCGCTTGGCGTGCCCCCGGCCGCCTTGATCATCGCGATCGATTCGCGCACCGAGGTCCCGGCTGAAATGACATCGTCGACAATGAGCACGCGGCCGCGGATCGGCGCACCGACCAGCGTTCCGCCCTCGCCGTGGTCTTTCGCTTCCTTGCGGTTGTAGGCGTACGGCACGTTGACGCCGAGCCGGGCCAGCTCGACCGCGACTGCGGCGGCCAGCACGATTCCCTTGTAGGCCGGACCGAACAGCATGTCGAACTGCAAGGCCCCCGAAGCACGCGCCTGCTGCAGGCGCCGTGCATAGAATTCAGCAAGGCGGCCGAGCTTGGCGCCGTCATCGAACAGGCCTGCGTTGAAGAAATAGGGCGACAGTCGCCCGGCCTTGGTCTTGAATTCCCCGAATCGCAACACGCCGGCTTCGAGCGAAAACTTCACGAAGTCCTGGGCGAGATCGTCCATGTCGGCGTCTGCGCGGCCACTTGGGCTCATCTGAGGAATCCTGTGCTCCGTCTGGTCACATTGAATCTGAACGGCATCCGCTCCGCGGCCACGAAGGGCTTCGAAGCCTGGGCTGCCGCCGCGGCGCCCGATTGTATGGGGGTGCAGGAGGTCAAGGCCCAGGCCGACACCGTCGGCGGACGCTTCGATCGGGTGGCGGGCATGACAGGTCATTTCCATTACGCGCTGAAGAAGGGGTACTCGGGGGTCGGGCTGTACACGCGCCACGCTCCGAGCCAGGTGCGCAGCGGCATCGGCAACCCGGAGTTCGACGACGAAGGCCGCTGGGTCGAGGCCTGCTTCGACGACGACCGCCGCGCGGAGTTTCCCCGCTTCAGCGTGATCAGCTGCTATTTCCCGAGCGGCAGCAGCAGCGAGGAGCGCCAGCAGGCCAAGTTCCGATTTCTCGCGCTGATCGCGCCGCATCTGGCGCGGCTGCGCGCCGAACGCGAGTTCGTGCTGCTGGGCGACATCAACATCGCCCACAAGGAAATCGACCTGAGGAACTGGAAGGGCAACCTGAAGAACAGCGGCTTCCTGCCCGAAGAACGCGCCTGGATGACCCACCTGCTCGACGCCGAGGCAGGCATCGGCCTGGTCGACGTGTTCCGCACACTCGATCCGAACCCCGATCGCTACACCTGGTGGAGCAATCGCGGTCAGGCCTGGGCCAAGAACGTCGGCTGGCGCATCGACTACCAACTGGCGACACCGGGCATTGCAGCCCGCGCGCGCCGCACCGACATCCACCTCGAACCACGCTTCAGCGATCACGCGCCGCTGACGGTCGATTACGACTTCACGCTGTGAACGTGTGACGCGTCTGCGGTTGATATTGATGACGATCAATCGCAACCTCCGCTACCGGGCGCATCATGGAAGCTTGGACTAGGGCAGATTCGTACGTTTCGTGCGCCTGAATCGGACAGGGGTCGCCCCTGCCGCATGCCGACGCGCAGTCACCAACGCCATGGATCGGGAGAACAAATGAAAACCTCCTTCAGCATGCCCTCCCCGCTGTCGGGTGTGGCCGCATCGTTCCTGCTGGCAGGTTCATGTTGGGCAGGCGTCTACCCCCTGGCACCTTGGGGAAGCACCGTCACGCTCCAACCCGGCAACTTCATCCAGTCCATGCCCGATGCATCACCGGACCTTCTGCCGAGGCAGCTTGACGTGCTCGGCCCCTACCTTGACCGCCATCCCGGCGCCGTGCTGGAAAACTACTCCGAGCTCAAGTACTTCGTGGGCCAGTTTGACTATTCATTCGATCGCCACAATTTCGGCGATGGCATCGGCGTCATGCTCTGGGAGACGACGGGTGAGTGTTTCTACGGACAGGCCGGCCCCTCGGTTCGTCTGGGCTACTGGGATGGCGACATGTTCAGGGCTGCGGGTGACGAGGTTCAATCCAGCTACTACTGCGCCGGCTATGGCGACTTGACCCAAAAAACCATCAATTCAAGCGTCATCCCTTTCAGCGATTTCAACATCGCCGACGATTCGCTGATGAACGCCGTGCGCGTGACAGGGACCGCGCGCGGTCACGACATGGTCTCTGCCGTCGCGGCGGATTTCAAGATTCCAGAGCCATCCACACTGCTGCTCGCGGCGGTCGGTCTGCTGGGTCTCGCCGCCACCGCCCGACGTCGTGCGACGACCTCGCCGCTTCAAGTGAGCCAATACCGTCGGCAGCGTTGCTGACCGCCAGTTGCCGGTTTCCGCGCAGGCCAGCACACCCGATCTGCCGATCCAGCCGAGAGCTGGTGACGACTGCGCGCGGCGCGCATGGTTGAATCCGCATTGGTGACCCAATGAACCCGGAGATGTCCGCCATGCCGCTAGAAGCCCTTGAATTCGAGACCGCCCCCAACCCGACCGCCAGCATCATCGTGCTGCACGGTCTGGGAGCCGACGGCAACGACTTCGTGCCGATCGCCGAAGAGCTGAGGCTCGACGCGGTCGGCCCGGTGCGGTTCGTCTTCCCTCACGCGCCGGTGCGACCGGTCACGATCAACGGCGGCATGGCGATGCGCGCCTGGTACGACCTGCTGCAGGCCGACCTGGTGCAGCGCGAGGACGAGGCCGGCCTGCGCGCGTCGCGGCTCGAAATCGAAGCGTTGATCGCCCGCGAGCGAGAGCGCGGCGTACTGGCATCGCGCATCGTGCTGATGGGTTTTTCGCAGGGTTGTGCCATGACGCTGATGACCGGTCTGCGCCACGGCGAGCGCCTCGCCGGACTGGTGGGCCTGTCGGGCTACCTGCCGCTGGCCAGCTCCACAGCCGCCGAGCGCACTGCAGCCAGCGTCGCCCTGCCGATCTTCCTGGTCCATGGCCGAGGTGACACGGTGATCCCGCTGGCGCGCGCAACGGCGTCGCGTGACGCTTTGCAGGCACTGGGCTGCGTCGTCGAGTGGCACGAGTACCCGATGGCGCACTCGGTCTGCCCGCAAGAGGTGGCCGATCTCAACCGCTGGCTGCTAGACGTGCTGGCCTGAAGACCTCTAGCTGCGGCCGGTCTCGGCAGCCGACGCGCTGGGTTTCGGCGGCTCGAAACGCTGGGAGGGCTTGCTGGCGCGGGCATAGAGGCTCTCGACAGCCGGGATGTTGGCTTCCAGGTCCTTGATGCGGGTGGTGCCCGCCGGGTGGGTCGACAGCCACTGCGGCGGCGCGCCCTTGTTGGTCGCACCCATCTTCTGCCACAGCCGGACGCCCGCACGCGGGTCGTAGCCTGCGCGCGCTGCCAGATCGAGGCCGATCTTGTCGGCTTCCGATTCATCGTCTCGGCCGAATTTCATGGTCAGCAGCTGGCCGCCCATGTCGGCAAGGTAGCGACCGCCGCCGCCCAGCCCGAGCAGCGTGGCACCGAGCTCGATGACGCCGCGCGTGGCGGCGGATTTGCCCATCCGTTCGCGGGCGTGCTCGCGCAACGCGTGCGCGATTTCGTGGCCCATCACCTGAGCGACCTCGTCGTCGGTGAGCTGCAGCGTGTCGAGGATGCCGTAGTAGAAGGCGATCTTGCCGCCCGGCATGCAGAAGGCGTTGATCTGCTTGCTGCCAATCAGGTTGACCTCCCACTTCCAGCTGGCCGCGCGCGCCGTGCTGCGCAGGTTGGGCGCATTGCTGAACGGGATCAGCCGCTGTGAAATCGCGCGCAGCCGCACCACCTGAGGGTGGTCTGCCGGCGCCAGTGCCTTCTTCTCGGCGGCCTGCTTCAGCATCTGCTGGTACTGCTGCGCGGCGGCGCTTTCGACCTCCTCCGCCGGGACCAGCTTGGCGAGCGTCGACTGATCGTCGACCTGCACGCCCTCGCGTGCCCGGGCCGGCACGGCCAGCGCCACGCCGACGCCGAGCAGGGCCCGGCCGAAGACGCGACGCGAGTGCTGCGCACAACTGCAACCATAGCGGTGCCAACCCGCAAGGGTCGCAGCGTCGGGCTCGAAGGAGGCCTGCGGATCGAAGTCGGTGATCGTGGTCATGTCGTCTGGTCGATGTTGGTGGCCTCGCCACGGTGGGTATTCATTCAAGTGGGGGCGGCTGCGCCGCGCGTCAATCATCAGCGCTTGGGGCATTCGGATCGGCTTCGAGTTCCCGAACCGCGTCCCGCAGCCACCAGAGCATGCCCAGCGCCGGCAGCGCCAGCACCGTGGACACGATGAAGAACGTCGGCCAGCCGATCGCCTCGGACAGCACCCCGGCCAGTGGCCCGACCCAGACGCGACCCACCGATGCGAACGCCGACAGCAACGCGTACTGGGTGGCGGTGAATCGCTGATTGCACAGGCTCATCAGGAACGCCACGAACGCGGCGGTGCCCATGCCGCCCGACAGGTTCTCGGCGGCGATCACCATCAGCAGGCCGCCGTCGATGTCGGTCGGCTGTGCCAGCTTCACGAATCCCCAGTCGAACGGTGGCAGCACGAAGCCAGGCAGCGCGCCCTTGCCGTTGACCGCGAGCCACCAGAACCCAATGTTGCTGAGCATCTGAAGCGCGCCGAACAGCAGCAGCGCCCGCCACAGTCCCAGCTTCAACATGAGCAGCCCGCCGAGCAGCGCGCCGCCGATGGTCAGCCACAGGCCGATCAGCTTGTTGACGACGCCGACCTCGGCGGGACCGAAGGCCATGGACTTCAACAGAAAAGGCGTCATCAACGAGCCTGCAAAGGCATCTCCCAGCTTGTAGAGCACGATGAAGATCAGGAACGCCGCTGCGCCGCGCTGCGCGAAGTAGCTGTTCAGACCCCCGATCAGGGTCTGGAACTTCGCGGCCCGCGCTGCCCAGGTCGCCAGCGGCAGCGTGAACCCCAGCCCCAGCAACAGGGCCAGCAGATCGGTCCACTTGCCCTTCAACCCGCTGTCCAGCGTGCTGCCATCGAACCACGGCGCCAGCAGCGCACGGGCCATCGGCGGACCGAACCGCTCGCTGACGACGAAGCCGACCGCAACCGCCACCAGAAGAGCGAGAAAGCCCAGCAGATCCTGCCGCGCCACGCTCGACCGGTCGCCCACTGCGTACACAGGCGGCAACACCACCGCCGACAACACCGACGCCCCGGCCATCAGCGCCGCCATGAAGCGGTAGACCTCGGGCCAGGTCCAGCCCCCCGGGCCGCTGGCGTTCGACGGATCGACCCAGATCAGCGCGACGCCCCCCGACAGGATCATCGCCAGCCGATAGCCCAGCACGCTGAGCGACGAGCCCAGTCCGCGCTCGCGGGTCGCCAGCAGGTCGGTGCGGTAGGCATCGATGACCACATCCTGAGAAGCGGCGACGAAAGCCACCAGCAGCGCCAGCAAGGCAAAGGCACGGGTGGCCTGCACCGGCGACGTGCCCGCCAGCCACCACAGCGCGGCGGCCAGCGCGAGCTGGGTCAACACCAGCCATCCGCGACGCCGGCCCAGCCAGGGCAGCTCGAAGCGGTCCATCAGTGGAGCCCACAGGAACTTGAAGGTGTACGGCAGGCCGACCAGGCTCAGGAAACCGATGGTTGCCAGGTCGATTCCCTCCAGACTCAGCCACGCCTGCATGGCCTGGCCGGTCAACGCCAGCGGCAGGCCCGAGGCAAAGCCGAGGAAGGTGACTGCTGCCAACCGGTGCAGCGCGCCCGTGTCGAGGTGGGTCGGCGGTCGCGCGGAAGGTCGGGCGCGTTCGACCGGTTCGGGATCAGGCATGGCGGATTCTAGAAAGGCGCTCCGGCTCGTCGACTCGCCGATGGCTTGCATATTGCTGAGTGTCCGGGTCCCGGATCCGGAGTCCTTCGATGAACACCTTCATACGCGTCGTTGAAGTCTGGGTGCCCGGCAACGATCGGACCTACCTGGAGTACGGCGCGGGTCTGTACGGCAAAGCCAGTCGCTTCGGCGTCGCCAGCCAGACGCGCCGCTTCGAGCTCGGCGAAGGCCTGCCCGGCCATGCCTGGAAGCAGAGGCAGCCCATCGTGCTGAAGCAGTTCGAGGGTTCCTACTTCCAGCGCACCCCGGCGGCTCAGGCCGAGGGACTGACCTGCGGCATCGCGCTGCCGATCTTCGCCGGTGATTTCCTGCTGGCGGTGCTGGTGATGTTCTGTGGCGACGACGACGCGCACGCCGGTGCGATCGAGATCTGGCACAACGACCCGGCGCAGGGCGCAGACATGACGATGATCGACGGCCACTATGGTTCGATGTCGGACGCGTTCGAGCTGATCTCGCGCAGCGTCAGCTTCCGCCGGGGCAACGGCTTGCCGGGTGTCGCCTGGGAGCTCGACGGCCCGGTGTTCATGGAGGACCTGGGCAAGAGCGATCGCTTCCTGCGCGCGGACACCGCGCTCAAGGTCGGCATCAACCGGGGCTTCGCGTTCCCCTGCGCCACGCCGGGGAGCGAGCACTTCGTGATGGCCTTCCCGTCGGCGCTGGGCACGCCGATCGCCCGCCGTTGCGAATTCTGGGAACCCGATGCGACCACTCCGGGCCTGCGCTGCAGCGGCGGCTTCTGCGAGGTCGACGGCCGTGTCGATGCGGCGCCCGAACGGTGGCTCGAACCCGGCAAGGGCACGATCGGCAAGCTGATGCTTTCGGGAGTGCCAGCGGTCACCGAGCACGCCGCGGCCGAGCCCGCCGGCATCGGTGCGATGGCCAATCGGGTGGGGCTGACTTCTCTGCTGGCGATCCCGATCCTGAGCGACGCCCGGCTGACGGCGGTGGTGGCGCTGTATTTCTGACTCGCCGCAACCGGCTCGGCAGCTTCCGAGAGACCCCCCCTGAATAAGGGGGGTTGCTGCGGTCGAACCGTGCATCCGTTCACGACCGGTGGGCGTAAGCCGCATGGGGACCGGTACGGAATCGTTCGAGCTCGTCCTCGCTTTGCTGAGCGTGTGCCGTGGGGCACGCGCCGGTCTACCCACTTCGAGGAACAGCGCATGCAACACCATTCAACTCGCCAACCGCATTTCACGATGCTCCTGAGCGCCATGCTGGTCGCCTTCGGCAGTGCGACCGTGCAGGCCTCCAGCCACCGCGAGGCGCCGTCCATCGCCGGTTCGCCGCGCGTCGACGGCACCGATTTCTACATGTTCAACAGCTACGAGGGTGTAGCTGCCAATGGCACAGGCGGACGGGCCGGATTCGTCACCCTGATCGCCAACTACCAACCGCTGCAGGATGCGTACGGCGGCCCCAACTACTTCAAGATGGATCCGAACGCGCTTTACGAGGTCCATCTCGACAACAACGGCGACGCCAAGGAGGACCTGACCTTCCAGTTCCAGTTCAAGAACAATTTCAAGAACATCAAGCTGCCTATCGGCAACCAGATGGTGGGTATCCCGTTGACTCAGGCTGGCACCGTGGCCAACCGGAACGACGCGTCGCTCAACGTGAACGAGCAGTTCACGATGAACATCGTGCGCGGCGACCGACGCACCGGCGCCGTGGCCGCCGTGACCAATGCAGCCACCGGCAGCACCACCTTCGACAAGCCAGTGGACTACATCGGCACCAAGACGCTGGGCAACCAGGCCGCCTACGAGACCTATGCCGCCAAGCATGTCTACAGCGTCAACATCCCCGGCTGCGCAGTGCCTGCCAAGGTGTTCGTCGGCCAGCGCCAGGAGGCATTCGCCGTCAACCTGGGAGCGATCTTCGACCTGGTCAATGCGCCCGTCGCCGTCATCACCGACCCGACACTGATCAACGCGGCGGCAGCCAATTCGATCCAGGACAAGAACGTCACCACGCTGGCACTGGAGGTGCACAAGAGCTGCCTGACCCAGGGCAGCGAAACGGTGATCGGCGGATGGACCAGCGCCAGCGTGCGGCAGAGCCAGCTGGTCAACCCGAATCCGCCGAGCGGCCTGCAGACTTCCACCACCTACGGCGGGTCCTGGGTTCAGGTGTCGCGCCTGGGCATGCCGTTGGTCAACGAGGTCGTCATCGGTCTGGCCGACAAGGACAAGTTCAATGCCTCCGCGCCGCGCAACGACGGCCAGTTCGCCACCTACGTGACCAACCCCACCCTGCCCGCGTTGCTGGAGATCGTGCTCAACCTGCCGGGAACCGCACCGACCAACCTGCCGCGCCTCGACCTGGTCACCACCTTTTTGACCGGCATTCCCGGCGTCAACCAGCCGGCTGCCGTGGTCGCCTCGGAGATGCTGCGCCTGAACACCGCCATCGCGCCGGTGCCGTTTGCACAGCAGAACAGGCTCGGGATCGTCGGCAGCCTGTTGTCCGGAGGCACCGACTTCGCCGGGTTCCCCAACGGTCGTCGCCCGAAAGACGACATCGTCGACGTGTCGCTGGTGGCGGTGATGGGTGGCTTGTGCGTGGCCAATGGCAACGGCAATGCGCTCGGTTTCGGGGCCGCGTGCAACCCGAGCGCGGTTCCGCTGGGCGCCACGGCCTTCAAGCTGCATGATGCAGTCGACCAGGCCGTCGTTCCGCTTCTGCCGGGCTTCCCCTACCTGAACACGCCGAACCCGGGTTCGAAGTGATCGACAGACACAACCGTTCCAAGGAGCAACCATGAAGAAACTATTGACCGCGATGGCTTGTGCTGCCGCACTGTGTACCGGTGGCGTGTCTCAGGCCAACGTGCTGACCTTCAACGACCCGGGCGTGATCGACATCGACAACAACACGAATGTCGCCGCATACACCGAAAGCGGTTTCACGATCTCCGGGCAGGCCGCGACGTTCCTGCCGTTGGACAGCGCCATGGTCGGCGGATTCGACGGTACGCCGTTCAGTCTCAAGAACCTGTTCGGCGGCGCATTCTCTCTGTTGAGCCTGGATTACGCGTTCTACGATCTGGGCATCGCGCCGGGCCTGCTGACGGTGATCGGCCTGGGCGACGGAGCACCGGTCGAGCAGGTATTCGACCTGAGCAGCCCGGGGAGCTTCAGCTTCGGCGCCGAGTGGGCCGGCCTGACCGAGGTCACCTTCGCCGCAACCAGCGGGTTCTCGCTCGACAACATCAATGCCGTTCCAGAACCCGGCACGCTGGCCCTCACCGCGCTTGCGCTGACGGGCCTCATCGTGGGCGCACGCCAGCGTCGCGGCTGAGACTGTCTGGGCGATCGCGCCAAGGGGTGGCCTGGGGCCACCCCTTGGCGCTTACGCGTGTGTCCGCGCAAGAGGGACACCTCATCGGGGCCGGGCCGAAGCGCCCCTCGGGTCCCGCAGGGATAGCACCATCACCGAGAATCGGATGATGAGCGCGATCCAGCAAGCCCTGAACCCGAGCTTCTCGACTGCCGACTTCCGCGCCGCACTGGGCACATTCGCCACCGGCGTCACGGTGATCACCGCGCGCGACGCGCACGGCAAACCGGTCGGC
>JBJXEJ010000130.1:0-17560 GCA_046154125.1 Rhizobacter sp.
CCTCTGCCAAGAGTTGTCGGCCTTCCTCGCGTCGCTTGCGGGCTTCCTTGAGGCCGATGTCGGGATAGGTGCCCAGGCTGAGCAGCTTCTCCTTTCCCTCGAAGCGGTACTTCAGGCGCCAGAGCTTGCCGCCAGCCGGAGTGATTTCGAGGTACATCCCGCCGCCGTCGAACAGCCGTTGCCGCTTTTCGGCCGGCTTCGCCTTGCGAATTTCGGTGTCTGAGAGGGGCATCTGGGGGTACTCCGGCGATCCGGGCGGGTCCGATCCCCCAAGAGTACCCCCAACTACCCCCGGATTTCGTAAATATCCCCAGGAACAGCCGGGAAAGAAAAAAGCCCCAGAGCGTTGATTTCACTAGGGCTTCAGGACTTTCTCGACACTCACTGGCTTTTTCTATGGTCCCACCGACAGGAATCGAACCTGTATCTGCCGCTTAGGAGGCGGCCGTTCTATCCGTTGAACTACGGCGGGTTGAAGCAGATTTTCACACGCGTTTTTTCAGGGCATGCTCAGGCCGTTGGTTGGCTGAAGGTGGAGTACTTCACCCCCAGCGCCAGGTCCAGATCAGGTCCACCGAGTTCTCGAAGCCCGATTGCGCCCGCAAGGTGAAGCGCCGGGCGATGCGGTAGATCAGCTGCCAGCTGCCTTCGGTCGCGTTCAGGCCGCGCTCGTAGCCGACGTACCACCGTCGTGAGAGTTGCTTGCCCAGTGAGATGACCGTTTCGCGCACCTCGCCGTCGGCCTGTTTCAACGTCAACTCGTCGAGCCCGATCGCCTTGGTGAACTGCTCGGTGATGCCGTCGCCTTCGCCGGCCAGCAGGGCCACGGCGGCGGTCTGCAGCAGCGCTGTGTCTGCGGTGCCCAGGCCGTCGCTGGCGCGACCCAGGGCCAGCCACGACAGCTTGTCGACGTCAGACACCTCGGGTTCCGAGAACAGGCGGATGCGCGGGTTCTGCGCGGTGCCGCTGACCTGCACGCCGACGCGGATGTCGGTGTTCGGCCGCGTCGCCTCGATGTTCAGGCGCGGGTTCTCGGGCGGGCCGTTGAAGGTGATCAGCCCGCGGTCGATCGTGAGCTTCTGGCCGTACGCCGCATAGGTGCCGTTCGCCGCACGCACGGTTCCGTTGACGGCCAGCCGGCCGCCTGGCGCGGTGAGTTGCAGCTCTCCGCGCAGTCCGGTTTCGATGCCGCGCCCGCGCAGGCGCAGCTGGGAGCCGAGATCGATTTTCAAGTTGAGCGCCAGGTTGCGCGAAGTTGCGGGGACGACCGGATCGGCAGGTCCTGCCGCAGCGGGCACAGGCGGTTGGCCGTTGCGGATGCCGGCTGTCGCGCCGCTGGCGGCTGCCCGCACCACCTGCACGTCGTCGGACAGCCGAGGTGCGTCGCTGCGGGTGAAGTCGACCAGCCCCTCGTCGATCGAGAACGCGCCGGTCACGCTCAACGCGTCGCCGCTGAAACCCAGCTGCGCCGAGCCACTGGTGACGATCCGGCGATCGACTCGACCCAGCAGCACGAATCGGTCGGCCTGGATCTGCAGCTGCGCGCTCGGCGCGGCACCCAGCGCGGCGCCGCCTTCGATGGTGATGCTGCCGGTGCCTCCCTTGGCAGTGAACCGGTCGATGTGCGCGCTGTCGCCGCGCAGCGAGATCGACACTTCGCCATCGCTGACGTTCACGCCTTCGAGGAAGTTGCGCACGCTCAGCGCGCTGCCCTCGACGTTGCCAGTGACCTCGGGCGCGCCGAACCGGCCCGCAAACAGGGCACTGGTCTTCAGGTGTCCGCCAAGCCGCCAACCGGCGGGAATCCAGGTGCCCCAGGCGCCGAGGTTGGCGACGTCCAGTTCCATCGCGCCCTGGATCGGCGCTTCAGGAGCGGGCCACAGCGCCTCGGGTGTGGTCCGCGCAATCACCGCGCCTGCGAGTATGCCGAGCGTGCGTCCCGCCACATACGGCGAGAAGGTCCACACCCCATCCCGGGCGCTCAGCGCCAGTCTCAAGGCGGTCAGGCCCAGCGACTGGGTCCCAATCTCGTCGGTCACCGTCAGGTCGCCGCGCACCCTCTCCACCACGATGTCGGCCACCATGCCGCCATCGCTGCGTAGCTCGACACGTCCGCCCACCGACAGGTCGCCGCCCCATCCGAAGTTGGGCTGCAGTCGGGCCAGCAGAGGGGAAACAGGCACCGGGTCGAAGGTGAGTTGCGCGTCGATCTGTCCCGGCTGCGTGTTTGCGCTGCCCGGAGCGTTCGAGCCTGGCACCTCTGCCTGCCAGGCCAGCCGGCTCCAGCGGACGGCGGCGCCGAGCACCTCGGCGCTGCCGGGCTGCACGGTGAGGCGCGCCGGCCCGCCGGACCACAGCGCCTCGATGCCGACTTCGCGGGCTGCGATCCAGGGCGCGGACTGTGGCTGGCTGGCCTTCAGTTCGATCCGCTGCAATCTGCCCCGCCAGCCGGCGAGGCGCTGCCCTGGCGCGTCGATCGCTCCGCCGTGAGCTTGCAGCAGAAGCGCACTGCGCGCACCGGGCGCATCGATCGCGCCCGCACCCGCAGGCGGCAGCGCGCTGGTAGCGCCCTGCAATGCGTCGGTCCAGGCGGGGGGCAGCACTTTCGAGCTGGCCCTCAGCTCGATGGCGTGATCGCCGACCGTGCCCTGAACGGTCAGCAGTGCGGATTCGACGCCTGGCGACGGCGTGCGTGCTGCTGCAGTTGCCGAACTCGATGGATTCGGCGACGCAGCAAGAACGCGTGAGGGTGCGACCGTGGTGCCGATCAGTCGTAACTGGGACACCCGTGCGTCGATGTCGATCGGCGCACCGTCCGCAGTGCCCAGCTTCCAGCGCACCTGGGCCTGCTGCGCTGTCGTGGATGCGACGCGCAGGTCGCTGCCCGTCAGTTCGCCCTGCGCACTCAGCTCCGGCCAACGTCCGGACACGCTGGCGGACGCGGCGAGCGTGCCGGCAAGCGTGCTGTCGCTGCCGGCGGGCCGCATCAGCCGCCAGAGCGGCGCGAAGGCCGACAGCGCCGGCGCATCCAGCGTGACATCCCAGTGGTCCGATCGGCCGGTTGCCAGGCTTGCCGTGTTGCCGGTACCACTGACGATTGCCGTGGCAAACCGACCCTGCGCTTTCAGGCTGTTGCCGGCGACCTGCAACGCCAGCGTGGCTTCGGCCTGGTCGTTGTCGATGCTGTGCAGGCTGACCTGGCCTTCGAGCGGCGTGCCTGCCAGCACGCTGTTGACGATGGTCACCTGGGCCGTGCCGCGCACCGCGGTCAGCGATGCCGCGGGGTCGGCCGGCAGCGCCACGTCGAAGTCTCCGCTTGCGTTGACATGGTGCGGGCCGCGCCGCCAGGGCGAATCCTCGCGCCCCGGCCACCATGGCAACGGGTCGAAGTCGACCAGCGCGGCGTGACCCTGGAGCTGCCACGCGGCGGCGGCCGAGGCCCGGGTTGCGGTGCCAGTCATGCTGGCACTCGCGCCGCCGGCGCTGATGCGGACGTCGCGCAGTTCGATGCGGTGCGGGTCGATGCGGGCGTCGAGCTTGAGTTGCACTGTCTTGCCAGCGGTCAGCAACTGCCCCTTGCCGATCGAAGGCGCGAGCGCGCCGGTCAGATCGACCTGCACTTCGAGCTGCGTGCCGGCAGCGGAAGGTTTGGTTTGCACCTGCGTCGGCGCGCTGGCGCTTCCCGAAGCGGGGGGCGATGCGGCGCCGGTCGGGGTCCATGCCACCAGCGACACCGGACCGCTCAGCAGCATTTCCGGCGCGCGGGCGTCGAGCAGCGAAGGCTGCAACGCGCGCAGGGTGGCGTTCAAGGTCGAGCGATCGGCAGTCCACTGTCCACGACCTTCCAGCCGGCCCGCCGATGTTTCGCGGGTACCGAGGTCGGCTTCGAAGCGTTTCAGCTCGAACGTGCTGCGGTCGTTCGGGCGGCCGGTCAATTCGGCGTTCAGGCTGCGCAGCGGCAGGCGCCCGTCGTTCCAGCGGCCCGCCGCATCGTTGCTCAGCTCGATGCGGGCATCGACCGGCCGGTCCAGAGCCTCGGTCCGAATGGTCGCGCGGCCGGTCAGCGAGGTGACCGGGGCCGAATCGCTGAGTGCCGACAGATCGAGCGCCCGTGTGCTGGCCTGCAGATCGGCGATCGGCCAGTCGGCAAACGGCCGCAGGCCGGCCTGCGCGTCCAGCGACTGCGCGGGATGTGCGGCGGTGGCCGCTGACCGCACCGTCGCATGCAGCGTCGGCTTCTCCAGCGGCCCGGCCAGCGCCAGCGTCGCTTTCCACGCGGCGAAGTCGATGGTCGATGCGGGTGCAGCGGGCCCGGCCGCGGACTGATCTGCTTGCAAGAGATCGAGCCGTGCATCCATCGCGAACGGGCTCTTCGTGTCAATGCGGGCCGCTCCGCGCACCTGAAGTCGGTCCCAGGTCGCAGTCAGTTCGTCGATGCGGTGCGTGCGTCCGCGGTCCGCACCGAGCTGAACCCGGGCTCGCAGATTCCTCAGCGGTCGCTCTCCGAGGGCCTCTGCGTTCAGCGCATCGATGCGCAGCGCGGTGATGTCGATCTGCACCGGCAGGTCCAGCGCGGTCGGTGGTGTCAGCGGTGTCTGGCTGTCGCTGGGCATCAGCACCAGGTCCAGTCGCGCTGCGTGCAGGTCGGCCACGGAGATGCGTGCCCACTGGCCGACCGTGTCGCTGCGAGCGAGCTGCAATCCACGCCAGCCGAAGCCGGTGAGCACGACGCGGGTGGTTCCGCCGGACAGGTTCACCTGTACGCGCTGCGCCTCGAAGTCGCCGAGCAGCACACCACGCGGCGCCGTCACCTCGATTCCGGGCAGCTTCGACACCACCCATGCGCTGCCGGCTTCGCTGCGCAGCGCCCACCACAGACCACCGGCCAGCGCACCCACGAGCAGCGCGATCGACAGCACGCCGAGCCCGGCGCTCCAGCCGAGCACGCGCGGCCATCGGCGCGCTGACGCCGCTCGCGACACGGGCGTCGGATCGGGCCGGGCGGGCTCGCTCAAAACGCGATCCCCACGCTCAGGTGCAGGCGAAACTGCTGCACCGATTGCCCGTAGGCCACGTCCATGCGCAGCGGGCCGACGGGACTGCGCCAGCGCAGGCCGACACCGTAGCCGACCACCGGACTCAGGTCCTGCCAATGGTCGGCTGCGTTGCCGGCGTCGATGAATGCCGCGCCCCAGAGCGAAGGCGTGCGCGCAGAGATCGGATGGGCGATTTCGGCGCTGCCGGTCAGCAGCACCCGGCCGCTGAGCAGCGCGCCGTCGACCTTCGGGCCGAGCGACCGGTACGCGTAGCCACGCACCGAGTCGTCACCGCCGGCGCGGAACAGCAGCGTGTCCGGGATGCCGACCGCGTTGTTCGCCAGCACCTGACCGGCCTCGACGCGTGCGGTTGCGTACCACGCGCCGCCGAGCGGCCGGTAGCCGGTGTACCGACCGTAGAGACGCCCGAACGGACCGTTGTTCTCGTTCCCGCTGCGTGCGTAACCCAGCGCAGCCTGCGCATTCAACGTGAAACCCTCGGTGGGCAGCAGCACGTTGTCCAGATCCCGGTAAACCCAGTTGTAGTTGCCAGACACGGCATCGTTGCTGGCCGTGGTGGTGACGCCGCTGTCGGCCCTGGTTTCCAGGCGCGAGTGCGTGAACTCGGCGTAGTACAGCCGTTCGATGCGGGGCGTGTCCTGCGTGCGGCCGATGCGGGCCGTCCAGGAGGTGCGGACCTCGTCGACTGTCTTCAGTTGCTCGGCGCTGCCCGCGATCAGGTTGCGGTACAGACCTTCCAGCGGGTAGGACGTCAATTCGCCGTGCCAGGACTTGAGGTCCGGACCGAGCTCGACCTTGTTCTTGTCGATCCAGCGCCAGCCGAACGGCTGACGGTGCGTGTGCTCGACCGTGAAGCGGGGACCGGTGTTGGCGCTGTATCCCACACCGAAGGTGGCCTGCTGCAGCGGCAGCTCGCGCAGCTGCACGTTGACCGGCGCGGCTTGCGCGGTCTCCGGGTCAACGTCGAGCACGACCGACGCGCCTTCGAACAGCCCGGCCTTCTGCAGCCGCTCCTGGAAATCGACCAGCTGCGACTCGCGGTAGGGCGCGCCGGGTTCCAGGGTCGACAGTTTGCGAACGGCGTCTTCGTCGTAGCGGCTCAACCCACGGATGTTCAGCGGCCCCAGGTGGTAAAGCACGCCGCTGTCGGCGGTCACGTCGAGCTGCACGGTGTTGGCTTGCGCATCGACGCGCGCAGCCGAGTCGCTGAGGCTGGCGGCCGGATAGCCGTCGGCGCGCAGCTTGGCCAGCGCCCCGTTCTTGGCGCTGCTCCATTCCGCCTGCCGGAAGGGCAGGTCGGGCGGCAGCCTCCAGGTGTTGCGCACCTGCGCCAGCAGCACCTTGGCATCGAGTGTCCCGCCATCGGCTGCGTCCTGCAGCGGACCCTGTGCCTTGAAGCTGAATCGATCAACGATGGCGCGCGGCCCGGGCGCGACCTTGACGCGCAGCAGCGGGACCTCGCGCGGGCCGGTGGCCGGATCGTTCTCGGGGGAATCCTCAGCGCGCTCTCGAGCGGCGGCCTGCCCTGCGACGGAACCCGCTGAATCGCCCACGCGCCCGACCTGCACCTCGGGGTTGAAATAGCCCTCGGTTTCGAGCAGCGAACGCACCTGCGCCGGCGCTGCGGAGATCAGGCGGTCGACTTCGGCCGGGGTGATGTCCTCGCTTTCAGGCACGTTCTGGAAACGTGCGAGGTCGAGGTAGGTTTCGAGCAGCGTGCGCAGTTCGCTCGGCGCCTCGACCTCCAGCCGGTACACCGCGACCACCGGCCGCGGCGGTGCAGCGGTCGTTGGCTCCTTGTCCGACTTGAAGTACTGGGTCACGCTCGCACAGCCGGGCAGGCCCAGCAAGCCCAGGACGCAGGCGCCAACCGTTGCCGCCCGGCGCCACCTCATCGGCCGAGCGTGCGCATGGCCGCTTCGAGTCCGGGCAGCGTCAGCGGGTACATGCGCTGGTTCATCAGCTGCTGGATCAGCGCGATGCTTTGACGGTAGCTCCACAGTGCCTGAGGCTCCGGGTTGATCCAGACGAACTTCGGGAATGCCTGGGTCAGCCGCTGCAGCCATTCGGCGCCAGCTTCCTCGTTGTGGTATTCGACGCTGCCGCCGGGCTGGACGATCTCATACGGGCTCATCGTCGCGTCGCCGACGAAGATCAGCTTGTAGTCCTTGTTGTACTTGCGCAGGATGTCGCGGGTCGGGAACTTCTCGCTGTGGCGGCGCTGGTTGTTCTTCCACATGTAGTCGTAGACACAGTTGTGGAAGTAATAGAACTCGAGGTGCTTGAAGGCCGACTTGGCGGCGCTGAAGATCTCCTCGACGCGGTGCACGTGGTCGTCCATCGTGCCGCCGACGTCCATCAGCAGCAGCACCTTGATGTGGTTGTGGCGCTCCGGGATCATCTTCAGCTCGAGGTGACCGGCGTTGGCCGCGGTGGCGCGGATCGTGTCGTCGAGGTCGAGCTCGTCAGCCGAGCCCTCGCGCGCAAACCGCCGCAACTTGCGCAGCGCGACCTGGATGTGGCGCGTGCCGAGTTCGGCGTTGGCGTCGTAGTCCTTGAAGCGGCGCTGGTCCCACACCTTGACGGCGCTGCGCTGACGGCTGCGCTCCTGACCGATGCGGATGCCCTGCGGGTTGTCGCCGTAAGCGCCGAAGGGACTGGTGCCGCCAGTGCCGATCCACTTGCTGCCGCCCTGATGGCGTTCCTTCTGTTCCTCGAAGCGCTTCTTCAAGGTGTCCATCAGCTCGTCCCAGCCCATCGCCTCGATCGCGGCCTTGTCTTCGGGACTCAGTTCGAGTTCAAGCACCTTGCGCAGCCACTCGAGCGGGATGTCCTGCGCGAAATCGGTGAGTGTCTCGACGCCCTTGAAGTACGCAGCGAACGCGCGGTCGAAGGCGTCGAAATGGGCCTCGTCCTTGATCAGCGCGGCGCGTGCCAGCACGTAGAAGCCGTCGAGCGTCGGGCCGCCATGTGCCTCGTCGTCGAGCACGCCGGCCTGCAGGGCCTCGAGCAGCATCAGGTACTCGCGCACCGACACCTTCAACCTGGCGGCTCGCAGCGAGAGGAAGAAATCGATCAGCATCGTGGCAGGTCCAGCAGACCCTGCAGGTGCGCGCGCACCATCGGCCACTCGCCGGCGGTGATGCTGTAGACGGCGGTGTCGCGCAGGGTGCCGTCGGGCAGGCGCTGGTGCGCGCGCAGCACGCCGTCGAGCTGCGCGCCAATGCGCTCGATCGCACGCCGGCTCGCGGTGTTGAGGCGGTGCGTTCGGAGCTCGACCGCGATGCAGTCCAGCGTGTCGAACGCATGCGCGAGCAGCATCTGCTTGCACTCGGTGTTCAGTGCCGTGCGCTGCACGTGCCGTGCGTACCAGGTCGATCCGATCTCGACCCGGCGGTGCGTCGCGTCGATGTGCATGAAGGTGGTCATGCCGACGGGAATGCCGCCCGCATCGAGCACGGTGAACGGCAGCATCGAACCCTCCGCATGCAGCGCGAGGCGGCGGGCGATCTCGGCATCCATGCCGTCGGGGTGGGGCACGCTCGTGTACCAGAGTTTCCAGAGTTCGCCGTCGCGGCTGGCACCGGCCAGCGCGGGTGCATGTGCCGGCGACAGCGGAACCAGTCTGGCGTGCGTGCCGCGCAACTCGATCGGGTCGGTCATCGAACCCATGCAGCTTGGCCGAACGATCAACGGCGCTGCCGCTGCATGAACACCAGCTTCTCGAAGAGCGACACGTCCTGCTCGGTCTTCAGCAGGGCGCCGAGCAGCGGCGGCATGCTCGCGGCCTCGTCCTCGCTTTGCAGCGCGGCCAGCGGGATGTCCTCGGCGACCAGCAGCTTCAGCCAGTCGAGCAGTTCGGACGTCGACGGCTTCTTCTTCAGTCCCGGCAGGCTGCGCACCTCGTAAAAGCGCCTGAGTGCAGCCGCCAGCAGGTTTTTCTTCAGGTCCGGGAAATGGACCTGCACGATGCGCTGCATCGTTTCTGCGTCGGGGAACTGGATGTAATGGAAGAAGCAGCGGCGCAGGAATGCGTCGGGCAGTTCCTTCTCGTTGTTCGACGTGATGAAGACCAGCGGCCGGTGCACCGCCCGGATCAGCTCGCGCGTCTCGTAGACGTAGAACTCCATCCGGTCGATCTCGCGAAGCAGGTCGTTCGGAAACTCGATGTCGGCCTTGTCGATCTCGTCGATCAGCAGCACCACGGGCTCGTCGGCGGTGAAGGCCTTCCACAGCACGCCTTGCATGATGTAGTTGCGGATGTCGCGCACCTTGGCGCCACCGTCGATATCGGCCAGCTGGCTGTCGCGCAGCCGGCTCACCGCGTCGTATTCGTACAGGCCCTGCTGTGCCTTGGTGGTGCTCTTGATGTGCCATTGCAGAAGCGGCATGCCGAGCGACCTGGCGACTTCCTCCGCCAGCATCGTCTTGCCGGTGCCCGGTTCACCCTTGACAAGCAGCGGGCGTTTCAGCGTGGCTGCTGCGTTGACCGCGAGCATCAAATCGTCGGTGGCGACGTAGTCTTGCGTCCCTTTGAACTTCATGTCGGTGCCTGCTGATCAGAGCCGGCCCAGTATAGAGAACAGTCCATCTATACTTCGACGCTGTTTTAATCCCTGCACTCCGCATTCGCCCGATCATGAGACCTCTGATTCAGCTCGCCTTGTTGTTGTTGATCTCCGCCGGCTTCTGCACCGGCGCTGTTGCGCAAGACGCCAAGGCTGGCGAGAAGAAAGCGTACCTGTGCATTGGCTGCCATGGCATCACGGGCTACCAGGCCAGTTTTCCTGAAATCCACAAGGTCCCGATGATTGCCGGACAGAGCGCGCCCTACATCGTGTCGGCGCTGACCGCCTACAAGAAGGGCGAGCGCCTGCATCCGACTATGAAGGGCGTCGCTGCGTCGCTGACCGAGCAGGACATGGCCGACCTCGCCGCTTTCTACGAAAGCCAGGCCCAAGGCGAATCGAAGGCGCCGGCCGGCCCTGCAGCAGCGCCGCCGCCTCAAGTGGCCGACTTGCTGAAGAAGGCCAACTGTTCGTCGTGCCACGGCGAGAACTACAGCAAGCCGATCGCCCCCGGCTACCCCAAGATCGCCGGCCAGCATGCCGACTATCTCTACGTCGCCCTCAAGGCCTACCAGACCGACGGCAACCCTCAGGTCGGCCGCAAGAACCCGATCATGGGCGGCATGGCGCGTCAGTACACGCACGCGGAGCTGAAGCTGTTGGCGACCTACATCAGCTCGCTGGAGGGTGATCTCCACACGGTTCCGCAATCCCGGTTCCGCTGAGTGCGCTGAGCAGACCCGCCCGCGGTCCTGCCCTATAGAAAAAGCCGCTGAGACAGCGGCTTTTTTGTTTTCCTCGCGTGCCGATCGAGCGGATCCGCCGATGGTCCGGCCTCAAGTTGCTTCCTGTCGGCGCCGATAACGTTCGAGATGAGCCCCGTCGCCCTCAAGAAGATCTCCGTCCAGCAGGTTCGCCTCGGAATGCATCTGCACGAGTTGTGCGGAGCGTGGCTGGACCATCCGTTCTGGAAGACGAAATTCGTTCTGCAAGACGTGGCCGACCTGAACAAGCTTCAGGGCAGCAGCGTTCGCGAATGCTGGATCGACGTCACCAAGGGGCTGGACGTCGCGACCGCTTCCGATGAACCGAAGGTGCCTGTCTCGAAGGTTGGCATCGGTGCTCCAGCGGTCGACGTCGACACCGCGACGGACCTGGTTCGCGCCGCGCAGGTCCGTGCGCCAGACAAGATCCCGTTCAACGAGGAGCTGAATCGCGCCGCCAACCTGTGCAACCAGGCTCGGGCTGCCGTGATTTCCCTGTTCAGCGAGGCCCGGATGGGTCGAGTGGCCATCTCCGAGGAATGCGAGGAACTGGTGTCCGGCATCGCTGAATCGGTGATGCGCAACCCGACAGCGATGGTGTCGCTGGCGCGCCTGAAGAGCCACGACGACTACACCTACATGCATTCGGTGGCAGTTGCCGCGATGATGGCCGCGTTGGCGCGCCAGCTCCAGCTCGACACGGCTCAGACTCGGCTGGCGGCCAAGGCTGGTCTGCTGCACGACATGGGCAAGGCAGTGATGCCGGTGGACGTGCTCAACAAGCCGGGCAAGCTCACGGACGATGAGTTCGCTGTCATCCGCACGCACCCCGAGCGCGGCCATGCGCTGTTGTTGACCGGCGATGCGGTCGACGATCAGGTGCTCGACGTGTGCCTGCATCACCACGAGAAGATCGACGGCTCTGGCTATCCGCACCGCTTGACTGCCGACCAGATCTCGCTGTTCGCGAAAATGGGCGCGGTCTGCGACGTCTACGACGCGATCACGTCGAACCGTCCGTACAAGCAGGGCTGGGACCCTGCGGAATCGGTGGCGCGGATGGCTGGGTGGAAGGGCCACTTCGACCCGTCGATTTTCAAGGCGTTCGTCACGAGCCTCGGCATCTACCCCACTGGCTCGCTCGTGCGGCTGCAGTCGGGCTTGCTGGCGGTCGTCACGCAACAGAACGAGGCGACGCTGACGTCTCCCGAAGTGAAAGTCTTCTTCTCCACCAAGCAGGGACTGCATGTTCCGCCGCGTCTGCTGGATTTGTCGGCTCGGAACTGCGCCGACCGCATCATCGGGCGCGAGTCGAACGACACCTGGAAGTTCTCCCACCTCGACGAGCTGTGGGCCGGCGAGGAAGCGCTGCGCAAGATCGGCCGCAAGCGCTGAGTCGATCGGCTCGCCTCGCCGGGTCGGCCTCTACACTGACCCGGTCGGGGAAGTCGGGACGGCGGATGAAAGCACAAGGGTGGCGCAGGCGAGTGATCGGCGGATGGGTCGGGTTGCTGAGCGCCTGCCTGCTCGTCCCAGGCGTCTCGGCGCAGACGCTGCGTTGGGCGTCGCAGGGCGATCCGCAGACGATGGACCCGCATTCGCAGAACGAACTGCTGACCAACAACCTCAACGGGCAGGTCTACGAGTCGCTCGTGAACCGCGATCGGCGACTCGAGCTCGTACCGGTGCTGGCCGTCTCCTGGCAGCAGAGCGGCCCCCTGCGCTGGCGATTCAAGCTGCGACCGAACGTGAAATTCCACGACGGCGCCCCGTTCGGCGCCGACGACGTGGTGTTCTCGGTGCGCCGTGCGCGCGACAGCGCTTCCGACATCCGGGCTTACGCGCTCGCGCTTGGAGAGCCCCTGGCGGTCGATGCATTGACCGTGGACTTCGTGCTGAAGGAAGTCGATCCGATCTTCCTGCAGCACCTGTCGACCGTGCAGATCATGAGCCGCGCGTGGGCCGAACAGCATGGTGCCGTGAAGCCCATCGACTACAAGAGCCGCCAGGAGGGTTACGCGGCACTGCACGCCAACGGCACTGGCCCGTACAAGCTGGCGCTGCGCCAGCCCGACGTGAAGACGGTCTACCAGCGCAACAGTGCCTGGTGGGGCACCTTCGAGGGCAATGTGCAGGATGTGGTCTACACGCCTATCAAGAGCGATGCGACGCGCGTCGCTGCACTGATCTCGGGCGAGATCGATTTCGTTCTCGACCCGGCGCCGCAGGATCTGGCGCGGCTGCGCAGCACGTCCGACGTCAGGGTGATCGAGGGACCGGAAAACCGCATCGTCTTCATCGGAATGGACCAGGGCCGTGATCAGCTCCTGTACTCAAGCGTCAAGGGACGCAATCCTTTCAAGGACCTGCGGGTGCGCCGCGCGCTTTACCAGGCCATCGACATCGAGGCGATGCGCAGCCGCCTGATGCGCGGGCAATCGCTGCCCACCGGCGGCGTCACGCCATCGCCGGTCGGTGCGTACGGCGATCCCGAACTGGAGACGCGCCTGCCGTTCGACCTGCCGACGGCAAGGCAGTTGATGGCCGACGCCGGATATCCGCAGGGCTTCGAGGTGACGCTCGACTGCCCGAACAACCGCTACATCAATGACGAGGAAATCTGCCAGGCGCTGGCGGCCATGTGGGCCAGGCTCGGCGTGAAGGTGCGGGTCAACGCGATGCCGCGGTCCACCTATTTCCCGAAGCTGCAGCGGCTCGACACCTCGATGTACCTGCTGGGGTGGGGCGGCTCCATCACCGACGCCGAGACCACGCTGACGCCGCTGCTGCGCAGCCGGGGCGAGGGCGGTGTCGGTGCCTGGAATTTCGGACAGGTCAGCGATGCCCGCCTCGACCAGCTCGCGGCGGCGTCCAGCAAGGAAGGCGACCCGAAGAAGCGTGAGCAGCTCATCAAGGCGGCGCTGAAGGAGCAGAAGGACAAGCTGCTGCTTCTGCCGCTGCACCGTCAGGTCGTGCCCTGGGGCGCGCGCAGGAATGTCGACGTGGTGCACCGTGCCGACAACTGGGTCGAGTTCTCATGGATACGCATGCAATGACCCGTTTCGTCGTGCCTTCTCCGCAGGCCGACCCGCTCGGCTTTCTGCGCGCCCTGTTCGACACGGCGGTGGCCCGGGCTTTGCCCGCCGATGTGACGGCGGCCTGCCTGCCGGCGCCTCCGGCCGGTCGCACCGTGGTCGTGGGTGCGGGCAAGGCGGGGGGCGCGATGGCCGCTGCCGTCGATGCGCTGTGGCCCGCCTGCGCGCCACTTTCGGGCCTGGTCGTCACCCGCTACGACCATGTGCCGCCGGCTTGTCGGGCGCGGCCGGGCCGCATCGAGGTCGTCGAGGCCGCGCACCCGGTACCGGATGCCGCCGGCCGGCAGGCGGCGCGTCGCATCACCGGGCTGGTGCGGGGCCTGACGGCCGATGACCTGGTGCTGTGCCTGATCTCCGGCGGAGGATCTTCGCTGCTGGCGCTGCCGGCCGACGGGATCTCGCTGGAGGAAAAGCAGGCGGTCAATCGAGCCTTGCTGAAGAGCGGCGCCACCATCGGCGAAATGAACTGTGTGCGCAAGCACCTGTCTGCGATCAAGGGCGGGCGCCTCGCGGCGATGTGCACACCCGCACGCGTGGTCACGCTGTTGATCAGCGACGTTCCGGGCGACGCGCCGGACGTCATCGCCAGCGGGCCGACCGTCGCCGATCCGACCACCTGCTCGGATGCGCTGTCCATCCTGAAGCGGTATGCGATCGATCTTTCCGATCCCGCACGGCACGGTCTGGAAAGTGGAACGTTCGAGACGCCGAAGCCGGGTGATCCACGGTTCGACGGCCACGCGGTGCACCTGATCGCGACGCCGCAGCAGTCGCTCGAAGCCGCGGCGGCGGCCGCGCGTGCGGCCGGGATCGATGCCCACATCCTGAGCGACGAGATCGAAGGCGAATCGCGCGAGGTCGGCAAGGTGCATGCGGCACTCGCGAGAGCGGTCGCGCGTCGGGGTGAGCCGTTCTCCCGGCCGTGCGTGATCCTGAGCGGCGGCGAGACCACGGTCACCGTCCGGACGAAGGGCGGGCGGGGCGGTCGCGCCACCGAATTCCTGATGGGATGCGCGATCGCGCTGCAGGGCGAGCCTGGCGTGCATGTGCTGGCGGCCGATACCGACGGCATCGACGGGGTCGAGGACAACGCCGGGGCCGTCGTGACGCCTGACACGCTGACCCGCGCGCATGCCCTCGGTCTGAAGGCGCAGGAGTTTCTCGACCGCAACGACGCCTACAACTTCTTTGCACCGCTCGGCGATCTGGTCGTGTCCGGACCCACCTACACCAACGTCAACGACTTCCGGGCGCTTCTGGTCCTGTAGCCGGGCGTCAATCACCCACGACCACGGCATGCGCCTGTGTCGTGTAAGGTTCTTTGATGATTGTCGTTGCCGTATTGCCTGTTCGATCCGCTTCCCTGTGGCTGCTGGCCTGGCGCCAGCTGGCACGCGATTTCCGGGCGGGCGAGTTGCGGCTGCTGGTCATCGCGGTCACGCTGGCCGTGGCGGCGTTGACGGCGGTCGGCTTCTTCGCCGATCGACTCAACGGCGGTCTCACGCGTGATGCGGCGCAGTTGATGGGCGGGGATGCGATCGTTGCCAGCGACCAGCCGACGCCATCTGCATTTGTCGAGAAGGCCCGCTCGCTGGGGCTGGTCACCGCAACCACCACCGTTTTTCCCAGCATGGGCCGCGCGAGCGACGAGCGTGGCGGAGCGTCGCGGCTGGTCAGCGTCAAGGCGGTCAGCGACAGCTATCCACTGCGCGGCCGTTTGCGATTGAGCCGGGGTGTGGGCACGCCCGAGGTGCCAGTGGCGCGTGCGCCAGAGCCCGGCACGGTGTGGGTCGAATCGGCGGTGCTCGATGCGCTGCACCTGAAGATGGGCGATCCGTTGCTGATCGGCGACGCGGGGCTGCGCATCTCGGAGATCATCGTGATCGAGCCCGATCGAGGTGCGGGCTTCATGAGCTTTTCGCCACGGGTGATGCTCAACGAGGCCGACCTGCCGGCCACCGGCCTGATCCAGCCGGCCAGTCGGGTGACCTACCGCCTGATCGTCGCCGCCCCGGACAGGAATGAGCGCGGCGATCCCCGGGTGCAGGAGTTCACCCGCTGGACCGAGGCCCAGCTCAAGGCGAAGTCGATGCGCGGGGTGCGCGTCGAGTCCCTCGACGGTGGTCGCCCCGAGATGAGGCAGACACTGGATCGCGCAGAGAAATTCCTGAACCTGGTCGCGTTGCTGTCGGCGCTGCTGGCGGCGGTCGCTGTGGGCATCGCTTCGCGCGATTTCGCCAGCCGTCGCCTCGACGACTGCGCGATGCTGCGTGTGCTCGGGCAGCCGCAGCGCACGATCGCGCTGCAGTACCTGATCGAATTCGCGCTGGTCGGGCTGCTCGCCAGTGTGGCGGGTGTCGGGCTGGGGTTCCTGGTGCATCACGGCTTCGTCTGGCTGCTGGCCGGGCTGGTCAGCACCGTCGACCTTCCGTCCGCATCGTGGTGGCCGGCGCTGTTCGGCCTCGGTGTCGGACTCACGCTGCTCATGGCTTTCGGCATGCCGCCCGTGCTGCAGCTGGCGCAGGTGCCGCCGCTGCGGGTGATCCGTCGCGACATGGGCGCGCTGAAGCCGGCGTCCATGGCGGTGCTGCTGGCCGGTGCGATGGGCTTCGCGGCGCTGCTGCTCGCGGTGTCGTCCGACGTGAAGCTCGGTCTGATCGCAGTAGGCGGTTTCGCTGCGGCCGTTGCGATGTTCGCAGTGTGCAGCTGGGTCGCCGTGCTTGTGCTGCGCCGCTCGGTGCCTGAATCGAACGCACCGCGATGGCTGATCCTGGCGACGCGGCAGATCGCCGCGCGGCCGGCCTTTGCGGTGCTGCAGGTCTCGGCGCTCAGCGTCGGCCTGTTGGCGCTGGTGCTGCTGGTGCTGCTGCGCACCGACCTGATCAGCAGCTGGCGCGCCGCCACGCCGCCGGACGCGCCGAATCGCTTTGTCATCAACGTGCAGCCCGAGCAGGGCGAAGAGTTCCAGGCGCGGCTGCGCGACGCCGGCATCGCGCAGTACGACTGGTACCCGATGATCCGCGGGCGCCTGATCGCGATCAACGGCCAGCCGCTGTCGGCCGACACGGTGACCGGCGAGCGCGCGCGGCGGCTGGTCGAGCGCGAGTTCAACCTGAGCCATTCGTCGGTGCTGCCGCCGCACAACCTGCTGGCCGAGGGGCGCTGGGTGCCCGAGGAGGCCGGCGGGCTGAGCGTCGAAACGGGGCTGGCCGAAACCTTTGGCCTGAAGCTCGGTGACACCCTGCGCTTCGACATCGCAGGCCAACCGACCGAGGCGCGGATCACCAGCCTGCGCAAGGTCGACTGGGGATCGATGCGCGTCAACTTCTTCGTGCTGTTCCCGAACTCGAAGCTCGAGGATGTACCGGTCACCTACATCGCGGCCTTCAAGACCCCGGCTGCGGGCGGCGCGAAGGCCGCTGCCGATTTCGACAACGCGTTGATCCGCCAGTTTCCCAACATCACGAGCATCGACGTGTCGGCATCGATCGCCCAGGTGCAGGGCGTGCTCGAGCAGGTCATCGGTGCGGTCCAGTTCCTCTTCGTGTTCACGCTGGCGGCTGGCCTGGTCGTGCTGTTCGCAGCCGTCAGCGCCACACGGGAGGCTCGCTCGCGAGAGTTCGCCGTGATGCGCGCGCTGGGTGCCAGCGGCAAGCTGCTGGCGCAGGTTCAGCGGGCCGAACTGCTCGGCGTCGGCGCGCTGGCCGGCGTGCTGGCGTCTGTGGCGGCGGTCGCGGTGGGCTGGGTGCTCGCGCGCCAGGTGTTCGACTTCCACTGGAACCCGTCACCGTGGGTGCCGCTGATGGGCGGAGTGGCCGGGGCGCTGCTGTCGCTGGCCGCGGGGTGGTGGGGGCTGCGCGATGTGCTGCGTCGGCCGGTGGTCGAGACCCTGCGTCAGGCAGCCCAATAAAGGTCCGGCCCGGAATGACCGCCTGCCGGGCCCGCCGATAAAAACCCGCCGCTGCGTGAGCAGGGGCGGGTTGGGCGCGCCGGGGGATGAACCCCGGCAGGCGTTGGGGCAGCTTACTTGCCCGTGCCCGTGGCCACTTCTTCCAGCACGTTCAGCGAAACGTCGG
>JBJXEJ010000131.1:0-36594 GCA_046154125.1 Rhizobacter sp.
CCGCGAGAAGTTTCCCGAAATCGGCGTCCTGATGGGTCACTACCTCGGCGGTGAAACGCTGATCGAGGCCTACTGGAAGAGTGTTCGCATGCCGGGGCAGGGTGTGTTCGTCGGTGAGCCGCTTGCACGGCCCTTCGCTGGCGTGCGCGTGGTGCCCTCGACCGCCGGGTTGCAGGTGCAGACGCGCCTGCTGCGACCGGGGATCTACCTGCTGCAATCGGCTCCCGGCCTCATCGGGCCGTTTCGCACCGTCAGCCAGCTGACCGTTCCGGGCTACGGCGTGCGCGATGTGCTGCTGCCGTCTGCGAGCGGCAGGTTCTACCGCTTGCTGCCGGTGCCCATGCGATGACGGGGAGGGCCGGCTCGTTCGGATCATCCGGAATTGCGTTCGTGTGTGATCTGTTGTCACCTGGGCAACCTAATCTCTATTCACTCGTCGGAGTATGGGTTCCGCCTTAACCGAGTCAACACTGGACGCTCCTTGCCATGTCTCAAGCCCAAAAACTGCTGTGTGTGGTCGGATTGACGCTGACAGGAGCCGCTCAGGCGGATTCCGTGATTGCGCTCGGGTCCATCACGGCGCCGGCGACATCCGCCTTCAGCAATTCGGCGGTCTCGCTTCACGCGGCCAACCTGCCGGCCCTGGCCTCACCGTACAACTTTCTGGATCAGGTGACGTTCACGCTGACCTCCGGCGCTGCCATCACCTCGCTGACTGCTTCTTTCAATTACACGCCCTCGGGTGCCGGCCCGGCTCCGACCTTCGGCATCGACAACCTCCAGATCAACCTGCTCGATTCCTCTTCGTCCGTCGTGTCGCCAGGCTGGCTCACCGTGACGCCGGGGGTCCCCTTCACCACGCTGATCTCCACGACGCCGACCACCACGCTGGCTGCGGGCAATTACACGCTTCAGGTGCGTGGGACGCTGTACGCGCCGGGTTCGTATTCGGGCACGCTGATCGCGGCGGCACCCGCTGCGGTTCCGCTGCCTGCCGCATTGCCACTGCTGGCGCTCGGCCTGGGCGCGCTGGGAGTCACGGGCAAGCGCCGGCGCAAGTTCGAAGAAGCTGCATGATTTCATCGGCCCCGTTCGCCCGGACGCGAGGCAATCGAGAAATGAAATGACGAGCATCGAGGAGTTTTCCTTCATCGCAGCTCAGCTCGAGTGGCTGGAGCAGCGCCTGCGCGTTCAGCCGCTGGACAGCGACCCCAGCCGAATGGAGGGGGCGTTGAATGCCCTGGCCTGTGCGCGTGCGGTGATCGTGCAGCTGTCCAATATCGGCAGTGCGCTCGAGAAGCCACCGGTCGCCACGCCCGTTCGCTGACCGCACTCACCAGCATGCCGGTGTGTCGCCCTGAGTGGCGACTCACCGGCTTTTTTCTGTGTGTGCCACCGCGCCAGGCGGTTTCGACAGCGGACTAGCACGAAGAGGCCATGCTTGATCGTGAATCGAGGGCGTTGCTTGTCACGTCGTTTCGTGAGACTGCATTTTTGATGTTGGATCCGCCGTGTCGCTCCGATCAAGAGTTGGCCGGCCTTGCCTGGTGGCTGCGATGATCAACTGGTTTTCGACGTCTCGTTCCTGCGCCAGACGCTGTCTGTCAGCGCTCGCATGCTTCATGGGTGCTGCGCTGGGGGTGCCCGCGCTGGCCTCGACCTCGGGTGTGGTGATCAGCCAGGTTTACGGCGGCAACGGAAACGTCTATGCCAGCGACTATGTCGAACTGTTCAACGCAGGCACTGCGCCTGTCAGCATCGCGGGCTGGTCGGTCCAGTACTCCAGCGCGGCAGGCACCGGCCTGTTCTCGGGCAACGGCGTTGCCGCACTGAGCGGCACGCTGCAACC
Organism: Rhizobacter sp.; assembly: GCA_046154125.1. GTDB lineage: Bacteria > Pseudomonadota > Gammaproteobacteria > Burkholderiales > Burkholderiaceae_C > PBB1. Next base: position 1,850 of record JBJXEJ010000131.1, read on the forward strand.
AGGGCAGCGCTACCTGGTGCAACTGGCCACCACCACCGGCACCGCACTGCCGACGCCTGACGCCATCGGCACGACCAACATGTCGGGCACGGCAGGCAAGGTCATCATCGCCAACGTCAACACCGGTCTCGCATGCAATGGCGCTTCGACGCCGTGCAACGCCACGCAGCTGGCGCAGATCGTCGATCTGGTGGGGTTCGGTGGCACGGCCAATTTCTTCGAAGGCAGCGCTCCGGCCTCGGCCCCGAGTGCGACCACCGCGCTGATCCGCAACCTTGGTGGTTGCACCGACACTGGCAACAACGGCGCCGATTTCACGGTCGGCACGCCGGCGCCGCGCAACTCGACGGCGGCACTCACGCCTTGCGGCGGCCCGCCGCCGACCGGCGCCATCGTGCCGTCCTGCCCGGCCTCGGTGGCCATCGCCACGGGTGCCTCGGTCGACACCACGTTGTCGGCCACGGACACTGACAGCATCGTCAATTCGGCTGCCTTCGTCAGCGGCAACGTGTCGGGCATGAGCCTGACTGCGTTCACGGCTGCACCCGCCATCGGCGGCAGTGCCAGCGTCAAGCTCAGCGTTGATGGCACGGTGATCGCCGGGACCTATCCGGTGGTTGTGGGGTTCGGCAACAACGATGCACAGAGCGCGAGCTGTTCCGTCAGTGTCACCGTATCGGCGGTGGGGGGCTACACGCCCATCTATGACATCCAGGGCAGTGGCACGACCAGCACGCTGCTCGGCGTGCGCACCACACGTGGCGTGGTGACGAAGGTCAACAACAATGGCTACTTCCTGCAGGACCCGGTCGGTGATGGCAACCCGCTGACCTCGGACGGCATCTTCGTCTTCACCAGCACGGCGCCCACGGTCTCTGTGGGACAACAGGTGCAGATCACAGGCACCGTCAGCGAATTCAACACTGGCGCCGCCACCAACGCCGAGACGCTGGCTCGCACGGTGACCGAGTTCAGCAACCTCACCGCGACCACGGTGCTCGGCACTGGCAGCGTCACGCCGACGGTGATCAGCTTTCCCGTTGGCAGCCAGGGCGACCTCGAACGCTACGAAGGCATGCTGGTGCAGATCAACGTGCCACTGACGGCTTCGCAGAACTACTTCCAGGGCCGCTACGGACAGGTCACGCTGTCGGCCAACGGACGGCTGATCAAGCCGAACAACGTGTACCGGCCGAACGACCCCTTGCGCGCGAGCCTGCAGGACCTGAATGCCCGCAGCAGCCTGATGCTCGACGACGGCACCAGCCTGCAGAACCCGAATCCGACGCCGTACATCGGCGCCGACAACACGCTGCGCGCCGGTGACACGCTGTTGTCCGGCATCGTCGGCGTCATCGACTACGGCTTGGCGACCAGCGACAACACGGGGCTGGCGATGTATCGCATCCACCCCACGCAGGCGCCGGTGTTCGCCCGCAGCAACCCGCGCACGAGCGCGCCGCCTGCGGTCGGTGGCAATGTCAAGGTCGCCAGCTTCAATGTGCTGAACTTCTTCACGACGTTCACCGATGGCACCACGGCGACCGGAGGCACGGGACAAGGCTGCAGCCTGGGCGGTGCTGTTTCGGCCGCCAACTGCCGGGGCGCCGACAACCTGGGCGAGTTCACGCGCCAGCGCGCGAAGATCGTGCAGGCGATGGCGGCCATCCAGGCCGACGTGTTCGGCCTGATGGAGATCCAGAACAACGGCAACGTGGCAGCACAGAACCTGGTAGACGCGCTCAACGCCGTGGTCGGCGCGAACACCTACGCGGTGGTCCCGACACCACCGACGACCGGCACCGACGCAATCCGCGTCGCCATGATCTACAAGCCTGCCACTCTGGCGCTGTCGGGCGCTTCGCTCAGCGACGGCAGCGCGATCCACAACCGTCCGCCGTTCGCGCAGGCCTTCACCGCCGGCGGCCAGAAGTTCAGCGTGGTCGTGAACCACTTCAAGTCGAAAGGCAGTTGCCCCGGTGACAGCAGCCTGGACGACGACCAGGGCGACGGCCAGGGCTGCTGGAACGCTCGCCGCAAGCTGCAGGCGCAGGCCTTGGTGACTTTCATCGGCACTGTCCAGGCGTCGGCTGCCGACAACGACGTGATGGTGATCGGCGATCTGAACGCCTACGGCGCCGAGGACCCGATCGATGTGCTGACCAGTGCCGGCCTGGTGAACCAGATCTCGCGCTTCGATGCCGCCGGTTACTCCTACGTGTTCGATGGCGAGGCCGGCTACCTCGACCATGCGCTGGCCACGTCGAGCCTGTCATCGCAGATCGCTGGCACGACCCATTGGCACATCAACGCCGACGAGCCGTCGATCATCGACTACAACGCCGAGTTCAAGCAGCCGGCCTGTGCGACTTGCGGCCCCGACTACTACAGTGCCACCCCGTTCCGCGCCTCCGACCACGACCCGGTGGTGATCGGCATCAGCCTCGCGGCACCGACTGCGTCACAAACCATCAGCTTCACGGCGCCCGCCGACCGGGCGGTGAACTCCGGCACCTTCATCGTCACGGCCACCGCGACCTCGGGTCTCGCGGTCACCTTCAGTTCGGTCACCGCGTCGGTGTGCACGGTCACCTCGGGTGGATCGGTCTCGTTGGTCGCCGTGGGCACTTGCACGCTGGCTGCCGACCAGGCGGGCAATGCGAGCTTCGCGCCCGCGCCGCAGGTGCTGCGCTCCTTCGCCGTCGGAGCCGCCACCGGACAGGCGCAGACGATCGGCTTCGGCACGCTGGCATCGCGGGCAGTCGACAGCGGCAACTTCATCGTGGGTGCCACTGCCAGCTCGGGCCTTTCGGTGGTGTTCAGCAGCCTCACCTCGTCGATCTGCACCGTGGTCGGCAACACCGTGACGCTGTTGACCGTGGGCACCTGCACGATCGTTGCGGACCAGGCCGGCAACGCCAGCTACGCCGCTGCACCGCAAGTCGCTCAGTCGTTCAGCGTGACGGCCGCTGGCGGTGGAGGCGGCGGTGACGCCGACATCCCGACGCTGCCCGAATGGGGTGCGATCCTGCTGGGCATGCTGTTGCTGACGCTGGGCATGCGCCGTTCCAACAACCTGAACACCGGAAGGACACTCTGAACATGATGCAGAAGAAAACCTACGTTGCCGTGGTCGCAATCGGACTGATGGCCGTACTGCCTGTTGCGCGAGCCGCTATCGTTGTCAGCGCGGCAGGTCAGTCCTACATACAGAACTTCGACACCCTGACGACATCGACCTCGGCAAGCCAGATCTGGGCGAACGACTCAACCCTTGTCGGCTGGAGTCTTTTCGTTCAGCCAGTCGCCACGCCGTCGGCGGTGACGACCTACTCAGCCTACAACGGCACCAGCACTACAGGCTCGTTCTACAGTTTCGGGGCGGCGGGCGTGGGCGAACGCGCGTTGGGTGGCCTGGGCTCCGGCGGCACTTACTTCGGTGCGCCGGCGACAGCCAGTGGTGCCGTCGCCGGCTGGATCGCCGCCTCGTTCACCAACGTCAGTGGCCAAGCGCTGAACGGTTTCAGCCTGTCCTTTGCGGGTGAACAGTGGCGCAATGGCGGCAACGCCAGCGCGCAGTCGATGGTGTTCGAATACGGCTTTGGCAGCAGCTTCGCTGGGGTGTCAGCATGGACTGCTCCCGGCGGTCTTTTTGACTGGGCCTCGATTGTCAACACCAGCACGGGCGCTGCCGTCGACGGCAACGCGGCAGGCAAAGTGTCGGGGCGTGGTGGCGCTGTTGCAACCACCTGGAACGCCAGCGACACGCTTTGGCTGCGCTGGATCGAGCGCAATGATGCTGGCAACGATCATGGTCTGGCAATCGACGACGTCAGTTTCACCGCCGGTGCTGCGGTGGCTCCTTCACCTGTTCCGCTGCCGCCTGCGGTTGCCTTGATGGCTGCAGGCATGGGACTGATGGGCTGGACCAGCCGTCGGCGCCGCAAGAATTGAAATCAAAAAATCAGACAGATTCCAGGCGATTTGGCGGCGAAGTGATTCGCCGCTTTTTTTTATGCTCAACGAACTCGACGATGTGGCGAGCGCATTGATCGATGGGCCTTGCAGGCCGGTTTGCGGTGGCTCGCCTGCATGCGCCAAAGCAGCAAGCTGCCCAGCAACAACAGGCCCCACTGTGGCAAGGTCGGAATGTCCGCGCTGCCAGCGTCGCCTGTCGCCACGAAGGCCGTCACCGTGTTGTCGCCGGGCACCGGATCGGGAACGTCCGACGTCAGGCTGGCGCTCAGGCTGGCCGGGGCATCGATGCGCACGGACAGCGCCAGCGACTGCGATGCACCGCTGGCCACCTCGCCGAGGTTGCACGCGACGGCAGCGGTCTGCGCCGAGCACGATGCAGGCACCGCCAGCACGGTGATCCCGGCGGGGATCGTGACGTTCGCGATCACCCCGGTCGCCGACTGCGGACCGGCATTGCTCACGGTCAGCGTGTAGATGACGGTGTCGCCGGGGAGCGCGCCCGACGGTCCGCCAAGGGTCACCGAAAGATTGGCCTGCGCCAGCGGATTCAGGCTCCAGGCCAGGCTGACGTCGCCTGCTGCGCCAGAGGCTGTGCCCACCGCCCAGCGGTAAGTGACTCCCGTTTGCGCCTGAAAGCGAAGGCCGGAGGTGCTGCTGGCGCCATCGGTGTTGTCGTTGCCGGCCATCTGCGCCAAGGCGCCGACACTGTTGCCGGCGTACACGTCGAGTCGGGTGTCGAAGCTGCTTCCCAGCGTGTCCAGGCTCACCTGACCGGAGGCCGGTGCGGTCCATTGCCACCACACCGTTTGTCCGACGACGCCCACGGGCAGCGGTTCACCGGATTCCAGCGTGGCCAGCCGGTTGCCGCCGAGCGTCGTGCCGCTTTGGCCCGTCACCGTGATGGCGGTCGCGAAGTCGTCGTTGACTGGCCGAGCCGCCGCTGCCAGGTTCAGGCGCGGATGCGTGCGGCCGGTACGGGCATCCAGAAGCGGCGTGCCGTTCGCGGTCAGTCGGCTTTCGATCGACGCGAGTGACTCGTTGGGGAAACTCGCGTGCAGCACGGCAACCGCGCCTGCCACATGAGGCGTGGCCTGCGATGTTCCTCCGAACGTGTAGCCCGCGGCGGTGATCAGCGCGCCCGGCGCCAGCAGGCTGAGGTAGCTGGCATCCTGCGAGAAGCAGGCCACCTGATTCGCCGCAGTCGCGCCATCGGTGCAGGCGGTCGATGTCCCGCCCGACCAGCTCAGACCGCCCAGGTTGCCGTCGTAGACCGCACCGACGGAGATCGCCCCGGGCGTGCAGGCCGGGCTGCTGATGCCGTTGACCAAGGTGCCGTTGCTCCAGGCGCTGTTTCCCGCCGCAATCTCCACGCTGATGCCGGCGTTGCGCGCGTTGGCGACCGCCGGGAGATAGGGGTTCGAGTTGGGTCCCGTCGTGGCGGAGCACAGGGAAGCGTTGTGCGTGCCATCCCCCAGGCTCATGTTGATGGCCGCGATGTTCAGAGTCGGCGCGTTGTTGATGGCCCAGTTGATGGCTGCAAGGATGTCGCTCGAATAGGCCCCCGCGCTGCCGAACACGTTCAGGCTGGCGATCCGGGCCGCCGGCGCGACGCCGAGAACCACCGCAGCGACGTTGGTGCCGTGGCTGTGGTCGCTGGTCGGGGTCATTGCAATGTCCTGCATGTACGCGATGCGACACGTCGCCGCCGGCGCAGCGACCGCGGTGCAGCCACCGAACGCCGGGTTGCCCAGATCGACCCCGCTGTCGATGACGACCACCGTCGACCCCGCGCCCCGCAGGCCGGCGGCGCCGACTGCGGGCTGACCGACCAGAGGCAGGCTCTGCGCCAGCACATGCTGATGCAGGCGATCGACGTGCAGGGCGACCACGCCCGGCAGCCGGCCCAGCGCGAGCAGCCCCGCCTCCGAGCTCACGCGCTTGAGCGAAAGCGGCAGGTGCCGATAGTCGCGCACGGCCTCCACATCACGGCGGCCGAGCGAGCGGATCACGCCCTCCTTGAGACCGAGGTACTGGCTGGCGCGCCGGTCGAGCGCGGCGCGGTCGTCCACCTGGCGCGGGCGACGGGCGCGCTGTGCTGCGGTTTCCCGGTCGATGGCGGACGCATCGAATTCGACGATCACATTCGCTGGCTGACCTCCTCGAACAGTCAGCAGAAGTTCATCGGGTACCACCGCCGCGTCGGCGCCAAAGACCGTGGCCGAAGCCAGTGTTGAAAGGATCGCTGTTCGCCATGGCGGGCGCATGGCGGGCCTTCGCCTTGCTGCAGAGTCGGCTGCGCCGACGAGTGGGTTGGTCACTGCGACTCCGGATCCATGGTTGGCTCCGGCGCTGCGGACGTGCCCTCGGCAGTATCGCGCGACGCCGATCGACGGCCGGCACAGGCCCGCTGCGCCAGTGCGATGGAGAGCACCGCCGCGATCAGCCCCAGCGCCAGACGGCCTCCACCGTTGAGGAAGATGTTCCACCAGATCAGCGGCGATGTGCGGTCCGGCTCGTGGGCGCGGACCTGCACCTCCCACAGCCACGCGGCCATCGAGAACGGCGTGTCTGCCATCAGCACGCCGAACGTCAGCACGATGGCGATCGAAATCCGCAGCAGCATCTCGGCCGGCTTCGCGGGCCAGGCAATGACCAGCACCAGTGCTGCCAGCAGCGGCTGCAACACCGTCCCGACCGTCGTGCCGACCAGCATCGGTGATGTGCCATCGGGAACGATGGCGCGACCACCGAGGATGATGGTGTGATCGAGCAGTGCCAGGGCGGCGATCGACGCATTGCCGCGATCGGTGACCAACTCGAAGCGCAGGATCCTGAAGTCGTCGGCCACCAGGCTGAGTGCCGAAGACAGCGCGGGCATCAGCAGCGTCACGATTTGTCGCGATCCGAAGGTCGCTGCGGCCAGCACCGCCGAGGTGGCCAGCACCAGTCGCGTGCTCAGGTGCCTCACGCCGGCGCCTCGCGGCGATCCCGCGCACCTGCGGAAGTCAACCAGAAGTGGAAGAACAGTCCGGTCAGCACGATCATCACCAGCGGTGCGGCCATCGTGTGCAATGTGTCGAACAGGCTGCGATCGGCACGGAACGCATAGAACAGCGCCGCGATGCGAAGCTGGTTCAACGCGAACACCCAGACCAGGCCGGACAGCAGTCCGAGCACACGGGTCCGGGCCGGGAATGGAAAGACGAGAAAGGCGGCCGCCAGCATGAACACCACGTCGGTGCCTTCACAGCCGAACAACACGTTCAAGCCACCGCCGGGTGCGACGATGCGGGCACCACGGGCCACCGCATGCACCTCCGGCGTCATCAGATTGATCAGCGACGTGGCACTGCGAACGGTCAGCTCGTGCACCCACAACCGCTCGACCCAGCTCCCACGCGCCGCCTCCCAGCCGGCTTGAAGCGCCATGAACACCAGGACGAATGCGGTCGCGCGCAGCAGGAGGCGACGCATCGAAGAGGTTTCGATCGAGGAAGACGACAAGGGGCAGGCACTTCGACAGGGGTGACCAATCGTCGACGCTAGCGCTCTCATGTGACGTGGTGAGGTGTGCGTCACGGGCCCTTCCGGACTGATCCGAACGGGCCAGTCCGAACCCGCGAATGTTCGATGCGACGTCACACGTGCAGTGCAACATTTCACCGTCGAAAAGGAGATTCAGGACATGAAGCCGAGATCTGCGCGAGTTCGAATGACGATGCTGTCCGTCTGGTTCGTGCTAGTCAGTGGTTCCGTTCACTCGGCAGGCCTGAACAGCGAATATCAGGACCTGCGCCAGGAGCGGCTCGGTGCATTTCCGATTCAGCGTCAGGCGATGGCGGGTCTGCGCGTCGAGTCGAGTTCGGCCGAGGGCCCTTCGATCACGGCCACTGAGCCCCCGACCCTGCGCACCGCTGCCCTTCGTGCCGAAGCGGCAATGGGAGAGCCCGTTGCGGCGTCTGAACTGGATCTGTGGACCGTGCTTGCCGGGTCGCTGGGCTTGATGATTTTCGTGGCAATGCGCCGCCTGTAGAGGCGGTCGCCAGGGACCGGAAGGCGGTCCCCTCCAGCGGACCGTGCCCGCGAAGTGCGGCTTTCCCGGCTACCTTTGCGCGACCATCACCCGCGCCTCGTCCAGGTTCGGAAGCGGCACCTTGCTGGCGATGGCCTTCTTCAGGAATTCCTGCGCGCGAGTTGCGTCGCCGCTCTTGTGCAGTGCCATGCCGAGATGCAACTGCAGCAGCGGGGCCTCGGGCGAGCGTTGCACCGCACGCTCGAGCACCGGCACCGCCTCGGCGTACTGTCCGAGCCTGTAGTGGGCCCATCCCAGGCTGTCGAGATAACCCGCGTTGTTCGATTCCTTGAAGCGGCGGGTCAGTGAAAGTGCGCGCTCGAGATGGGCCTGATCGCCCTTCGACTCCATCAGCAGATAGGCCAGGTTGTTCGCATACGAGTCTTCGTCGGGCAGCCGCTTCACCAGCGCCTCGTAGAGCGCGATCGCGTCGTCGGTTCGGCCGGCACGGGACAGCCACTCGGCGCGCGTGGCTGGCAGGGATACCTCGTTGGGAATCGCCTTTTCGCCTTCCTCTAGAACCGCGATCGCTTCGCCGACGTTGTTGCGCAGGGCCTTGACCCGCGCCAGGCTGACGTACCCGGCGGGAATGGTCGGCGCGAATTCGATCATCTTGCGATAGGCCTGCTCGGCCAGCGGCAGGTCGTTGCGCGCCGCCGCCACTTCGCCACGCAATTGATAGGGCAGCACGTTCTTCGGTTCGCTCTTCATCAGCGCATCGATGCGCGTGTTCGCCTCGTCGAACCGGCGCTGGGCGATCAGGATGCCGATCGCCGACAGCATCGGGACGGGCGCACCAGGGGCCATGCGCGAGGCCTCGTCGTACTCCTTGAGTGCCGCGTCGAACTTCTTCTGATCGGAATACAACTTGCCCAGCTTCAGCCACCCGGCTGGGTCCTGCGGAAACTGGGTCTTCAGTGCCGCATAGGTCTTTTCCGCCGCTGCGCTGTCCTTCTGGACCAGCGCCAGCTGAGCCTTCATGTCATAGGCACGCAGGTTCACCGGCGCCGCCTTGATGGCGCTGTCGATCTCCGCGGCGGCGGCCTTGTAGTCCCGGGCGTCGGCCATGTCGGCTGCCAGCAGCAGGCGCAGTTCGGCGTTGTCGGGCTTGAACTTCACCGCGTCCGCAAGCACCTCGCGTGCGAGCTGGGGCTCACCCGACTTGCGGTGCGCCTGTGCCAGGAGGCCGACCACCTCGGGCGAACCCGGCTGGTCCTTCGCAGCGGAGCGCAGATCGATGATCGCGTTGCGCGCATCGCCATCGGCCAGCAGCATGCGTCCGTGCATGACGAGGGCCGCTCCGTCGCGCGGGCTGGCCGCAAGCACCTCGCCGATCAATTGGCGAGCCTCGGCCACCTTGCCGTTGGCCAGCCGGTCGGCGGCCAGCTGGTTGCGTGCTGCCAATCCACTTGGAGCGTCCTTGCCGAGGTCGATGATTTCCTGCAGGACCCGCCGGGCATCCGCGGCTCGATCGGAGGCCCGGTACAGGTTCACCAGGCCGAACCGCAGCGTCGTGTCCTTCGGCTTGGCGGAGATGGCCGCGAGGAATTCCTTCTCGGCGACGTCCTTGCCCCGACCTGCCGCCAGGAAGTCGAGCAGCGCCAGCGTGCGCTGGCTCTCGTCGGGCTGCGCCTTGATCGATGCGCGGAGCACCTGCTCTGCCAGATCGAGCTCATTGCGTCGCGTGTGATGGACTGCCCAGGCGCTCCAGAGGTCGTTGTTCTTCGGGGCGAGTTCGGTCGCCTGCCGGAAGAAGCCGACCGCTCGGGACTGAATGGCCGTGTCGTTGGCAGCGCCCGCGATCTGGGCGGCCACCTGCAGCAGGCTCAGGTTCTTCGGGTCGATCTTCAAGGCGTTCTCGACCACGCCCAGCGCGGCTGCCGAGTTGCCCTGGCTGGCGTACAGGCCGGCCAGCAGCATGCTGGTCTCGACCGGGGCATTCTTCTGTTCGTTGATCAGCGTCTGCGCCAGCGCGATGGCCTCGGGCACCTTGCCCTGGCGTGACAGCAGAGCCGCCTGCATGGTGCGCGCCCCCACGTGACGCGGATCGGCGGTCATCGCTTCGTTCACCGCCTGGCTGGACTTGTCGACCTCGCCCGCAAACAGATAGACCCTCGCGAGGCCGACCTTGGCGTCGATGTGATCTGGCTTCAGCTCCAGGGCCTTGGAGTAGCTTGCGAACGCGCGTTGAAGGTCTCGCTTGCCTTCCGCGATCTGCGCCGAGATGAAGTAGGCCTGGGCGTTCTTCGGATCGATCTGCAGCACATTGCGGACTTCGACATTGGCCTTGTCCCAGTCGGCCAGGCGCACGTAGTCGGCGCCCTTGACCAGGCCGGATTGCACGCGTTCCACCTTGCTGCTGCAGGCAACCAGCAGGGTCAGGGTGGCGCAGAGGGCAGCGGTGCGCAGGGGGTGATGGAGGTTCATGGTCAACTCTTCTGCAATGGGGTACGGCGAGCGATGTCGCCCGTCGGGGTGAAGCGCGACAGGAAGTCGTCGTAGGCACTTCCGATGCCGACCTCGAGTGGAATCCCGGCCTTCCAGCCGAGCTTGTGCATGGCGGACACATCCAGCAGCTTGCGCGGTGTTCCGTCGGGCTTGCTGCTGTCGAAAACGATGCGGCCGGAGTAGCCGATGGCGCGCATGACGACCTCGGCCAGTTCGCGAATCGTCAGGTCCTCTCCGACGCCGACGTTGATGCATTCGCCGATGTCTCTTGCGTTGAGGTGCTGCAACGCGAACAGGCAGGCCGAGGCCAGATCGTCGACGTGCATCAGTTCGCGACGAGGCGTGCCCGAGCCCCAGACGACCAATTCCTCGCTTCCGTCCAGCCTGGCCTCGTGCGTGCGGCGGATCAGCGCCGGCAGCACGTGCGATCCGCGCAGGTCGTAGTTGTCGCCGGGGCCGTACAGGTTGGTCGGCATCAGGCAGAGGAAGTTGCTGCCGTGCTGTCGGTTGTAGGCCGCGCACATCTTGATGCCGGCGATCTTGGCGATGGCATAGGCCTCGTTGGTCGGCTCGAGCGGGCCGGTCAGCAACGCACTCTCGGTGATCGGCTGAGGCGCGAACTTCGGGTAGATGCAGCTCGACCCCAGGAAGATCAGCTTGCGCACACCGTGTCGATGGCAGGCACCGATCACGTGGTTCTGGATGGCGAGGTTGTCGCGAATGAAGTCTGCCGGGTACTCCATGTTCGCCAGGATTCCGCCGACCTTCGCCGCCGCCAGCAGCACGGCCGTCGGACGATGCGATTCGATGAACGCCGTCACGTCGGCCTGTACCGTCAGGTCCAGTTCGCTGCGGGTCGCCGTGACGATGTCGCGATGACCCAGGCGCCGCAGTTGTCGCACGATGGCGGAGCCGACCATGCCTTCATGGCCGGCCACATAGATCGGGCCTTCGAGTGCATCCATCATGGTCAGTCGGGAACGTGCTTTTTCAGAAGAGGAGCGACCGTGCCGAGGAAGCCGGTCAGCCGGCGATCGGCTGCAGCGATGTCCTCGCCCGGGGGTACCAGCGTGACCAGGCGCAGCAGCGCACCGTCGGATCGCTTGCGCGTGATCGAGTCCAGCAGGATGAACCACTTGACCGCGAATTCGTTGGTGAGCACGCGTCCCCGCTGGTTGAACCAGTAGTACACGAGCTGCCGTTGCTCGCCCTTCTGGATGACGGTTCGATTGACCGTCATGGCGAGAGCCGGTTGTCCGTCCGCCAGGTTCAACGAGATAGGTACTTCGTCGATCTGGGTGATCTTCCAGCCCCCGCCGGGAATGCAGGTGCGCGGCGAGTGGGACGACACTCCGCTGCTCTGGCTCTTGTAGTACGCGCCGTAGAAGTTGATCCAGGGTTCGCCGTCATGGGCGTAGTTGACGAGGAGGTAGTCGTCGAGCTGCAGCGTCGCCAGGACATCGGACTCGAGGTGATCGCTTCGACCCGTCCAGCCGCCCGACAGGTGGGTTGGAAACTGTGCGAATGGCGTGCGATCGGGCGTGATCTGCGTTCTTTGCGGGGTGAGCAGGGTGGCTCCCGCCAACGCTGCCAGCAACAGGCCCGCCGCCAGCAAGGGGGTCGGAAAGCGGTGGTAGTTGATCGGCGTTCCGCTGGCCACGGGCTCGGGATAGTCCAGGCCGAACACCGCGCGCAGCGATGTCGGCTTTCCGCCGATTCGCGCCAGCACGGCCATTTCCGCGATGAGCAGAACGATGCACAGCATGAACATGAACCAGCCCTCGAAATCGTGGAGCAGGCCTTCCGCCATCGCCGGCCCCCAGTGCTCGACGGTCACGCCGATCAGTCCGATGCGCAGGCTGTTGATGACGATGGTGAGCGGGATGGTGGAAAACACGATGACTGCGCGCTTCCACCACGCTCCCTGGAAGAAGTACGCCGCCAGAAAGCCCAGCACCATCAGCGGGAACAGGTAGCGCAACCCGCTGCACGCCTCCACGACCTGCAGCTTGTAGCTGCCCAGGTCGATCACATTGCCTTCGAGGAAGACGCTGATATCGAACAGCCGGATCAGGCCGACGCCGATCTGCGATGACAGCAACTGCAACTGCTGCGACAGCTCGCGCAACACGAACTGCGGCAGCGGAATCATGAAGAACAGGATTGCCAGTGGCATGGCGATCATCCGCGTGCCACGCCATCCGATGAATCCCACGGACAGACCGAAGAGTGCCACGATGAATCCGTACTGTCCGAACAGGCGGATGGCGCTGAACTCGCCGATCAGGCCGAGCATCAGGCCGAGGCCGAGCAGCAGCAGGCCACTCCATGATCCGCGCAGTTCCGAAGATCGCAGCACGTCGCTTCTCTGCCAGATCAGGAACGCAGAGATGACCGGGATGAAGTAGCCGTAGCTGTACTCCTCGACCTGCTCCCAGTTCGACACCATGAAGCGCAGGCCCGGAAGGAAGGCGACGATCAACGCGAGGCCGACCAGGCCGACGACGACCCACTGTGCAGGCGGAACTTTCCAGACCGGTGGCAGGTCTGGGGTATTCAAGGGGGCCGAGACCGATCCGTTTGTCATGCCGGGTGCGTGGTTCCTGTGTGCACGCGGATTCACATGCAGCCTGACAGCCTATCGATGGTTTGTGACATGGGCATGGCTTGATTCGCCTCGGCGACATGTCAATCACCGGTCACATTCGATGCCTAAGCTTCACCGGTCGATGTCGTCGTGGACGGTGTCGGCGACCCACCTCGAAGGACCCGGTGTCAACGAAGCCTCCGATGTCCGCACCGGTCGAAGCAGCGCCCCCCAAGCGCCTGAGCGACCCTTATCTCGCTGCCAGCCTGCCGTGGACCAACCGTGCTGCGCGGGCGGCCTGGGCGCTGGGCTACACGCTGCTGGTGCGCTTTTCTCCGCGCCCGCTGCATGGCTGGCGAACCATCGTGCTGCGGGCTTTCGGTGCCACGCTGGGCCCGAACTGCCATATCTATCCGCGAGCCCGGATCTGGGCGCCGTGGAACCTGGTGTGTGAAGACGCCGTGGGCATTGCCGACGGTGCGGAGATCTACAACCCGGCGCCGATTCGCATCGGCTCGCACGGGATCGTGTCGCAGAACGCGTACCTGTGCGGTGCCACCCACGACATCGACGATCCGGCATTTCCGATGATCAGCGCGCCGATCACCATCGGCCGCTATGCATGGATAGGCGCGCGTGCTGTCGTGTGCTCCGGCGTCGAGGTGGGCGAGGGCGCCGTGCTGGGGCTGGCGAGCGTCGCCACGCGCAACCTCGATCCGTGGTCGGTCTACGTGGGAGCACCGGCGCGTCGGGTTCGGGCCCGTAAACGCCTGTAGCTCCCAGGCCGGCATACACGCTCACCGTTGCTCATCGCCTGGTTTGCATGCCCTGCCTATCTGCCGTCATTGCAGAATGATCTGGCTGCCGGGTGAGCCGCGACCGTTCAGTTCAACGATGTCGGCCCACCCGTCGATGCGCCAGCGATGCACCCCGCCGTGTGATGATTCGTCGTTGTGATAGAGGTAGAGGTTGCGGCCGTCCTGCACGAGCGTCGGGCTGAAGGCGTTGCCGCTCAGACCGGCCAGATTCGCGGCTGCCGGCCGGGTGGATGGCTGGCCGAACTGACTAATGAACAGCCCGCTCTCGTCGAAATGCATGAACTGGTTCGCTTGACCGACGCCGCCGTTCTTCATGTCGCGGAAGAACTCGCCGTGGTAGCCGTAGATGATGTTGCGGCCGTGGGCCCAGACCGCATTGCCGCCATAGTTGATCGATTGATCCAGCTTCTTGGTCTGGAAACTGCCTTTGTCGTCAAGTGGTCCGGTCGGGCTGGCCTGCCAAAGCCATTCCGTGCTGCCCTTCTTGGCTGAACCCAGATGGAAGCCTTCGTTGCCTTGGACCGATTGGTCGAAGTACACGACGTTGCCGGACGCGGTGATCGGGAACCGTGGTGGCATGCCGCTGAACGCGCCCCGGTAGTACGGTGAGCCGGGCAGGGTCGGCACGCTGGCGACCAGGACCGGCTCCACAGCCCATACCGGGTCGCCAGCAGAGTCGAAGCCTTTCAACGGCTGTCGCAGCGCCGATTGGGCGTTGGGACCGGTGAGCGAGTAGCCGAGGTCGCCGTTTTCGTACAGGACCCTGGCCGTGGCGTGTGCCATTGGTTGCGCCAGCGTCCTGACGATGCGCAGGGGACCGGACGCAGGCAGCTCGACGATCACCTGGCGACCCTTCGCCTGGAGCAGCCCGTAGGTGCGCCCGTTCGACAGTGTCTCGACCGACGTGAAGCCGCCGAAGCCAGCGTTGTATGAACGGTCATCGACCAACGAGGGCGGGAGACCGGCCAGCCAGTTGCGCACCAGCTGCCACGACTTGCCGGGCTGCAGCGGCGCATTGCGATCCACTTCGAACTCGAGAAAGTTCGCAAACACGCGCTGAGGACTGCCGTGATCGACAGTGGCAGCGTAGGAGGCCGGCAGGTAGGCGATCTGTCCATCGTTGCGTCCCGACGAAGTGAAGTGCAGCATCCGGTTGTTGCAGTAGTCCAGGACCCAGGCAGAGCCGTCGGCGGCCACGCCCATCGCCGCCTGCTCGCGGCCTTCACGGGCCTGAAAGCAGAGCTTGTTGCCGGTGACTTTCGGATCGGTCGCATAGCCGCCCTTCACCCCGATCGTGATGACGGGCTGGCCCTCGCGATTGAACTTCTTGACTTGCTGGCTCTCGCCGCCATCGGCCACCCAGACGGCGTCGCCGCTGCCTTCGCCGGCGGCCAGCGCCAGCGGTTGAGTCAGTGTGCTGATCGTCGCCGCGAGCCTGGGCTCGCTGTCCAGCCCGGTGTAGCGCAGCACCGACTTGCCGGAGATGACCCACAGGTCTCCAGCCGACGACATCGCCAGCTGATTCTTCGAATTCGGAACCAATGAAACGGCGATCTCGCGCAACGGTGCCCCCGACTTCTTGTCGAACAGGCGGACGACGTTCTTGCCCGCGTGTGCCACGGCCAGCACATTGCCAACCCGCTGGACTGCCAGGCCGGTGGGCATGTCGACGCGCGCGGCTTCGACATCGAAGACGCTGGTGTAATCCTGGTCTTCATAGCAGCGGGTGCTGTTCGGCCTGACGTTCAGGCAGAGCGGGCGTCCTGCCGAAAACTCGGTCGGGCGCATGGAGGTCAGGTCGTAGGCCCCGACGAAGCTGGAGGGCGACAGGCCCCCGGTGTTGGCCCAGTAAAGCCTGCTTGAGTCCGTTGCAATCATCGACAGGGCGGTGAACGCGTCCTTCGCGGACACGGGACGCGTGTTGCGTCCCGGTGCTGCCAGGTCGAAACCATGCAACCCTGGCTGCATTTCGTTGTACCCGACCGCGTAGAAGGCTTGACTTCCCTGAATCGACAGGCTGGTCGGCGGCTCGAATGACTTGTGCAGATTCGCGCCGGTTGCGATGCTGCTGTTGCCGACGACGCCTTCCCACACCGGACTGACCCGATGGTGAATGACCTTCAGAGCGACTTCGGCCCCCGAAAATGTCTTCCCTGCATCGTCCTTCCCGTCCCACTCGTTGAGGTGTATTCCGGCAGGCAGTTTCTCCGCCCGCCAGAGCGTGCGGATCAGGTGGCCTTGGGCGTCGTAGACACCGGCACTGGTGGTGGCGTCTCGGGGCAGCGTGAAGGCGAAAGGCGTGCGATCTGCAGCGTGCGCCGCAAACACGATGCCCAGCGTCAGGGCGCAGGGCATCGACCATGCCCGGCCGGATCTCAGGTGGTTTTTCATTCTTCTTCAGGCGCAGGTGGCCAGCAAGGCCGAGGGACGCGAACAGCGTGCGAGGTCTGACAACACGGCTTTTGCGTTCGACGAGTAGGCCGCCCAGCTGAACTCCCGCGCTCTTTGCGCGGCCCGTCGGCCCATCTCGGCTCGCCGTTCCGGGTCGCGGTACAGCGTCTCTAGCCGGTCGCGTACCGCATCCGGATCGCGCTCGGGGATCACGAAGCCGTCGATCCCGTCGCGGACGATGTCGCCGGGGCCGTTCGCCGTCACGATGACCGGCAGGCCGCAGGCCATCGCTTCGAGCACCACCAGCGGCATGCCTTCGATCAACGTCGGAAACACGAACACATCCGAAGCGCGATACATGGCGGCGAGGGCCGGTCGGGTCTGGTGGCTGACGTGTTCGAATACATCTGCGTAGGGTCGCAGTGGTGCGTCGCTGCCGACAATGCTGCCCACGAGCGTCAGCCGGGAGTCGCTGCGAGCGAATTGCTGGTAACCGCGCAGCAAGTAGGAAATCCCCTTGCGCTGAGTGAGTTGACCTGCGTAGATCACCTTGAAGCGGCCGTCACGCGCCGGGGGCTCGGAGGACTCGACGGTGAATGTCTGCAAGTCCACGCCGTAAGGCACGACGCGCATCTTCGATCGGTCGATGCCTTCGCGAACGAAGCTGTCAGCGGCGTAGGTCGAACCGACGAGCACGGCGTCGGCCTGCCGGATTTCCTCGTCCAGCCGCTCCTCGTGGCCCTCGGGCCAGTCGTCGAAGTCCGGCCAGGTGATGGCGAACTGCGGTTCCCGCCCGTTCTCCTCCTGCCGGACGCGACGCCGCTCCCGGTGATGGGCCACCGGGTAGTTCAGCACCAGCGTGCGCCCGCCGAGCGCCTGGGCCTTCTCGAACGCCGGCAGCGCGAATCCCTCGTAGCCGACGATGCAGTCGACATCGGCCAGATGCCGGCACGCCTCTTCGGAGACGCCCTCGCGCACCGACATGTAGAGCCGATGAGCCCAGTGGTGGCGGGTCTCGGCGGACAGCAGCTTCAGGCGACCGATCGCTGCGGCAAACAGGTCGGGAAACACGCCGGCTTCGTGGGTCAGGGCCGCCAGCCGGGGATCAGCGAGCCGCCTTCGACCGAAGGTTCCGTTGTAGACATTCCCGGCCAGCGGCAGCGCCGACAAGGCCCGCTCCCAGCTCCGCCCCTTGTTGATGTAGGGCCGGACATAGGCGCCGAGCGCGCCGTCGCTGACCAGGGCCAGCGCGAGTTGGTTGAGCTCGGGAGAATTGAAATTGACCACGAGCGTTCGTGGTGCTGCACCTGGGTCCATGCAGGGGAATGTTAAGGACGGTTTGTGACTGCTGTGTCATCGAGACCGTGAATCCCAGCGCCGTGCGGACTGACTCGATCCCGAAACATTTGGTGCGTACATTGCGCCGTTTTGCGCGAGGCCCATGAACATCCTGTTTTGCTCGGTTCCCTTTCGCCCGTCGGTGGGTGGCATCGAGACCGTTTCGGCGCTGCTGGCCGAACGGTTCCAGCGCCAGGGACATCGGGTGATCCTGGTGACCCAGACCGCAGGCGTGCCGGCTGACTCCGACGAATTCGATGTGGTGCGCCGGCCCTCGGTCAGGAGGCTGTGCCAATTGGTCGGGTGGGCCGACGTGGTGTTCCACAACAACATCAGCCTGCGATTCGCCTGGCCTCAATTGCTGATGCGCAGGCCGTGGGTGGTGGCACATCACACCTGGATTCCGACCCTTGGCCTGGCCGGCCGGATTAAGCGTCTGGTCATCCGCCGCGCGAGCAACATCGCCGTGAGCCACGCCGTGGCGAAGAGCCTGCCCGTGCCCTCCGTGATCATCCCGAATCCTTACGCCGACGACTTGTTCGTGCGTGCACCGGCTGCCCGACGTTCCCGCGAACTGGTGTTTGTCGGCCGCCTCGTCAGCGACAAGGGTGTCGCCGTGCTGATCGCTGCGTTGGGCCAGCTTGCAAGCTGCAGTCGACGAGTCGGTCTGACGGTGGTCGGTGACGGCCCCGAGCTGGCCGCGCTTCGGCGGCAAGCCAGCGACCTGGGCGTCAGTGAACAGATCGACTTCTGTGGTCGGCGCGTCGGCAGCGAGCTGGTGTCGTTGCTGAACGATCACCAGGTACTGGTGGTTCCTTCGGTCTGGCAGGAGCCCTTCGGGGTGGTCGCACTGGAAGCGATGGCCTGCGGGTGCATCCCCCTGGTGTCTCGCAGTGGAGGCTTGCCGGACGCGATCGGCGGCGGCGGCGTCGTGGTTCCGCTTGGGGACATCGACGCCTTGGCTCGAGCCATCGATGGACTGCTCGGCAACTCGACACAGATGGAGCATTTGCGCAGCGCGGCTCCAGCTCACCTCGAGCGCCACACCCGGGACCGCGTGGCGCGAGACTACCTTCACATCATCAGCGATGTTTGCCACGTCAAACCCTCGCAGAGCGCCGAGAGCGTTGTCTGACCGGGTGACGGCGTCCGCCGTCCATGCGAGTGCGGGCAGCGTGGCGCCGCCCAACTCGGCGCGGGAGCGCGCACGCCGGCGTTTGGTGTGGACGATTCTGCTGATCTACCTGCTGGCGATCTTCGAGGGAGCGATCCGCAAGTACATCGCGCCACAGCTCGGCCAGTACATCTTCTTCATACGCGATCCGTTTCTGCTCTATGCGTACATCCTTGCCACGCGGTTCGGCATGTGGCCACGCAACGAGGGGTTCTTCACGCTGAGTCTGATCATGTGCGTGTTCGGAGTGCTCATCTTCGTCCTGCAAGTGGGAGCGTTCGGACTCGACAACACCCGCTTGCTTCTGGGTGTCTATGGCTGGCGCAGCTACTTCTTCTACGTGCCGCTGGCCTTCTTGATCGGAGCCCAGTTCCGACGTGAGGACCTGCACCTGTTTGCGCGGGTCACGCTGCTTCTGGCGATACCCATTGCGGTGCTCGTGCTGGCGCAGTTTTCCTCATCACCGAATGCAACCATCAACGTGGGCGTCGCAGAAGAGAAGGAGCTTCAGTTCAAGAGTGTGGGCATCACGGTCGAACGAATTCGCACCACCGGCACATTCACGTCGCCAGCGGGGCAGCAACAGTTCATTGCAAGTGCGTTTGCACTGATGCTGGCCATTTTTCTCACGCCCAATCGCCGGGGTGGCTTGGTGTTGCTGGCCTTGTCCGCGTGCGGGGTACTGACCTGCCTGGGGTTGAGTGGCAGTCGTGGCGCGATGCTGCATTGCGGGCTGGTCGGCCTGTTTGCGATGAGCATCGCCTTCTTCGGCAAGAGTTCGGCGTTCAAGACGAAGGCGCTGGTGGTGCCACTGTCACTCGCAGCCGCAGCGATCGTTCTCTATCCGATCGTCTTCCCGGTTGGCTTTGAAACCTTCATGGCCCGATGGAATGCGGCAGCCCACAACGAATCCGGCATCGAAGGCGGCGTCCTCGGACGAGCCATTCTGGGGATGTTCGATTTCGTGCGGCTGCTCGACTTCGTTCCTGCGCTGGGTTACGGCATCGGCTACGGTGGCAATGCCAGCATCATGTTCGGAGCCGAGGTGGATGGCGTCAGGCCGGGCGTGCTCGTCGAGGCGGACTTCTCGCGGCAGATGGTCGACCTCGGGCCGGTCTTCGGCCTGTTCTACATCGCGATTCGAGTCGCGTTGGTGCTCTGGCTGGGTCGACGGGTCCTGACAGCGACGCGTCGGGAGCCCGACCCGCTGCCCGTCCTCCTGTATGCCTACGTGAGCTACACGCTTCTGTTCGGTCAAATCACCGGAAACGGAACGATCAACGCCTACGGCTGGCTGTTCACGGGGCTGTGCATTGCGGCCTCGCGTCAAGTGTTGCCATTGCGCCGGCCGAACCTCAACCAGATCACCAGATCGGGTCGCTACAGCTCGTCTGCCGTGCGTCAGGCGCGTCCTGCGCGGGTGTCTCGAACGATTCCTGAACCCATGCCGGATGGCGGCTGACCTCCCTTTGCAGCTAGTCTTAACACTCCTTCCATACACAGAAAGCTACCCGATGAATGACACAGTGATGGTGACCGGCGGCGCCGGCTTCCTGGGCTCGCACCTCTGCGACCGCCTCGTCGCAGGCAAGCGCGATGTCTTGTGCGTGGACAACCTGTACACCGGCAGCCGCAACAACATCCGGCATCTCCTGTCGTCGGACTACTTCGAGTTCCAGCGACACGACGTGACCTTTCCGTTCTACGTTGAGGTCGGGCAGATCTACAACCTGGCCTGCCCGGCCTCGCCTGTGCACTACCAGCACGACCCGGTTCAGACCACCAAGACGAGCGTGCACGGTGCCATCAACATGCTCGGACTGGCCAAGCGGGTCGGTGCGCGCATTCTGCAGGCGTCGACCAGCGAGGTGTACGGCGACCCGGCGGTGCATCCGCAGACCGAGGACTACTGGGGCAACGTCAATCCGATCGGCATCCGTGCCTGCTACGACGAAGGCAAGCGCTGCGCCGAAACGTTGTTCTTCGATTACCACCGTCAGCACGCTCTGGAAATCAAGGTGGTCCGCATCTTCAACACCTACGGCCCGCGCATGCACCCCAACGATGGGCGCGTGGTGTCTAACTTCATCGTGCAGGCGCTGCGCGGTGAAGACATCACCATCTTCGGCAGTGGCCAGCAAACGCGCAGCTTCTGCTACGTGGACGATCTGGTCGAGGTGATCGTTCGCATGATGGCGAGCGATGCGACGCTGACCGGCCCGGTGAACATCGGCAACCCGGGCGAGTACACGATGCTGCAGTTGGCCGAGACCATCCTGCGCATGACCGAGAGTCGCTCGCGACTGGTGTTCAGGCCGTTGCCGAGCGACGACCCCAAGCAGCGATGCCCCGACATCTCGGTCGCGAAGTCCAGGCTCGGATGGGAACCGAAGGTGTCGCTCGAGGACGGGCTGGCACCGACCATTGCCTATTTCCGCAAGCTGCTCGCAGCCTGACGGCTCGGCGATGAACCTGGTGGACAAGACCGCTGCTCCTGCGCTCGATTCGCGATCGGGCGAACGCGCATCCATAGCCTCGGTGGCCACGCCGCAGCGTCAGGGCCTGGGCGTGATCGTGCTGACGTACAACTCGGCCAACGTCATCGAGCGCACCCTCCGTGCTGCGCTTCAAGTCAGTGACACGGTGTTCGTGGTCGACTCGGGTTCCAGCGACGACACCGTGGCGATCGCGACCCGGCTCGGCTGCCAGTTGGCCCATCGTCCGTTCAAGAACTACGCCGATCAGCGCAACTGGGCGATCGACGAGTTCGGTCAGCGCAGCGAGTGGCAGCTGCACCTCGATGCCGACGAGGTGCTGGATGACACCGCCGTCGCGGAGATCCGGCGCGTGCTGGCGGCCCCGAATGGCGCCAGTGGGTTCATCTTCAGGCGCCGGACGTACTTCCTCGGTCAGCCACTGCGCTTCGGTGGCAACGACAACTTCCATCTGCGCCTGTTCAAGACCGGAACCGCGCGTTGCGAAGACCGCTTGTACGACCAGCACTTTGTCTCCGCCCTTCCGGGGGTGCGGCTGGGCGGTGTGTTGCATGACATGAACGTGGGCAGCCTGACCGAGTGGACCGCACGCCACAACCGCTGGAGCGACATGGAGTCCGAGGAGCTGTTGCGCCCCGACGGCGACAACGCGGGCCAGATCAAGGCGCGGCTGTCGGGGGATCCGCGTGAACGGCGCCGCCTTTACAAGAGTCAGTACTACAGGGCACCACCGATCCTGCGCGCGATCCTGCTGTTCGTTTACCGCTACGTGCTGCAGGGCGGCTTCCTCGACGGCCGCGCGGGCTTCTTCTATGCGTTCTTCCAGGTGCTGTGGTTCCGCATGCTGGTGGATGCGAAGCTGCACGAGAAGCGAATTTGATGGGTGCGCTGATCACCCGCCGCCGGCTTGCGCTGTTGACGAGTTTTGCCTCGACGCAAATGGCGGTTCAGATCATCGGCTTCGGTGTGGGCATCGTGCTGATAAGGCACATGACGCAGGTGGACTACGGCCACTACACGCTGGCGGTGAGCATGGTGGGCATGGCCAGCGTGGTGACCGATCTCGGGCTCAGCGCCGGCGTCATGGCACTGGGCGGCCGCCTGATGGGAGACAAGCGCAGTCTGGGGGCGGTGGCGCTTGATGCGGACGCACTGCATCGCGGTCTGGCGCTGGCCTGTTTCGTCGTGCTGGTGCCTTGCTTCACCGCCATGCTGCTTCGCCAGCAAGTGTCCCCGCCGGAGGTGGCGATCCTCCTGACGCTGATCCTGTCGACGGCGTGGCTTACCGTTCGATCCGGTCTGGTGTTGTCGGTGGTCCGTTTGCTGGGGCACGTCGCATACCAGCAAAAGCTGGACCTCGCCATCGGCGCATCGAAGCTTGCCGCCGTGCTCTCGATGTCCTGGCTTGCGTCGGGGCTGGACGCCCAGCTGGCGTGCCTGGTGAACCTCGCCGCGGCGATCGCGAGCTTCGTGTGGCTTCGTCGACACCTGGCCGATCAGGGAGCGCTGCCCGTCACGTCCCAAGGGGTGCACAGCGCGGGTCTGAAGACTCACCTCTGGAAGCAGGCGCCCAACTCGATCTATTTCGTTCTCAGCAGCCAGCTTGCACTGTGGCTCATCGGAATATTCGGCAATGCCGAACGCGTGGCCGAGGTCGGTGCGCTGAGTCGGTTGGCGGCGGCGTTCACGGTGATCGGTGCCGTTTCGGCTGCGATGGTCCTGCCTTACTTCGCAAGGCAGGAGTCATCGTCTGCGCTGTCGGCTGCCTTTGTCAGCGTGAATGGCTTCTATGCCCTGTTGCTTGCTGCTCTGACGGGTCTCGCGGTCTCGTTCCCGGCGGCCATCCTCTGGATCCTTGGGGGGCAGTACGCCGACCTCCAAGCGGAACTGATGTGGATGATCGTTTCTGCGACTCTGGCTGCATGGGGTGGGACGCTCTACGGCATCGGATGCGCGAGGGGCTGGGTCTTGCCTGTCTGGCTGGCCGTGTCGACTGGCGTGGCAGCCACCGTCTCGACGGCCGCCCTCGTCGATGTGTCCACGGTGCGTGGAAGTTTCATCATCAACACGGCCACGGCACTGTCCGGCACGCTGGTTTCGTTTGGCTATTTGGCATGGCGACTTCGGCGCCATGCGCTCGAGAAGGCAAGTGCTTCATGACACACATAGACATCGTCATTCCCTGTGCCGGGCGCGCGCATGACCTGCTTCGATTGCTGGGCTCCTTGCACGCCTGTTGCGAAGATTCCCTGGGCCGGCTTGTGGCGTCGGTGACGCTCACCGACGATCGACATTCCGAGGCGCTGGGCCAGCAGGTGAAGGCGGAATTCCCGACCGTGGACTACGTTCGGGGCCCTTCGCGCGGGCCGGCGGCCAACCGAAACAATGGTGCCGCCAAGGGGCATGCGGAGTGGATCCTGTTTCTCGATGACGACTGCTATGTCGAGGCGGATCTGCTGCAGGCCTATGCGGCCTGCATTCAATCCAATCCGCACGCGTGCGTGCACGAGGGGGCCATTCATCCGGTCGGCGAGCGGCCCAACGGCAATCACGGTGCGCCGCTCAACATCGAGGGGGGGAACCTGTGGTCCTGCAACCTGCTGATCAAGCGCGCGACCTTCGAAGCGATCGGTCGGTTCGACGAGCGGTTCCCGTTTGCGTGCCTTGAAGATGTCGACCTCAGAAAACGCATCCATGCGCATGGCACGGACGTTGTGTTCGCGCGGGATGCCGTGGTCTATCACCCCTGGCGCAGCATCTCCGAAAGGGAACTGACTCGGCAGGTCATTTCGCATGCGATCTATGCGCATATCCACCCCGACTTTACGCGAGGCTGGACCCTGCTCAATGTGTTGCGCATCCTGAGTCGGCGAGTGCCGCAGTACCGCTCGGGCAGGTTTTCGTCGATCCCGTTGAGCAAGTACCGCACGGTCGGCTTCGACATGGTTCTGCCGATGGTGGTCTACCTGGTACTGCGCCTGCCGTTCCTGTCCGAGCGCCTGAGCGCGAAATACATCAACCACTGATGAAGGGGAATGGACGTGCCCACAGCTCGAGTCACGCTGCAACTTCCCTTGTCAACTCGAGCGTCGGGATCGTCCAGGCTGCGATGAGGATCCTGACCGTCAGCAACTGCCCCCTGAAGGAATCCCAGGGGTCAGGCTACGTCATCATGGGCTACGCCGAGGGCCTTCGACGGCTTGGACACGACGTCGAGTGCGTCGGTCCCGAAGCGTACGAATTGATGCCCAGCGTTCGCCACGCCAAGCGCTGGCGCTTTGCGCTGGGCATGGCCCTGTTTGGCGTGCGCAGACGGTTCTTCTCGTCCTTCGACTTGGTCGAGTTCTACGGGGCAGAGTCCTGGTTGCTCGTGCTGCTGCTGCGATGTGTCGGCACCCGTTGTGTTCTGGTTCACCATTCCAACGGGTTGGAGACGCTGCAGCAACTTGAATTGACCCGCAACAGCGGGACCGACACGCATTCGGGCGCTCCGCGGCGCTGGTATCAGTTCCGCGCCAGTTCCCTGCTGGCGCAGGCATTCAAGCAGGTCGACGCGCTGGTCCTGGTCAGTCGTCACCAGCATCGCCACGCGGTCGAGATGAAGTACCAGCCCGGCGACCGGCTGCTGTCCATCGAAACGCCGCTTCCCGAGGTCTTTCTGGATCAGCGCGTGGACGGTCCACGGCCCACCACCCTCGGCTACTGCGGTGCGTGGCTTCGAACCAAGGGCACCGACATGCTGACCGACGCTGTCAATCATCTGCTCCAGGTGCACCCGGGCGTGACGCTTCAACTGGTGGGCGTCGGCAGCGAATTCGACAAGTTCACGGTCTTCGATCCGCAGATCTGCGGACGCATCCATGTGAGCCCGTTCATCGCGACGAAGCCCGAGCTGATGCAGTGGTACCGGTCGATCTCCATTCTGCTGATGCCGTCCTATTCCGACAGCTTCGGCCTTGTTACGGCCGAAGCCATGGCATGCGGCTGCGCCGTCGTGGCCACCCGCACTGGATTCGCGGCGGACCTCCACGATCGACAGGAAGTCATGCTGCAGGCTGGCTTCACGGCGCAGCATGTGGTGGCTGCGGTGACGCCCTTGCTGGAAAGCGATGCACTGAGGCGGCACGTTTCTATGGGCGGCTATCAGCGTGTCCAAGCGCTTCGATGGGATGCGGCGGCACAGGCACTTGAAGCCTTCTACGTGCGTTGCTTCGCTGCCAAGCGGCGGCATTGACCAACAGGTTGGTTGGTCATGAACCCGGCACTTGCCACCGCCTCAACTCCGAGCTCGCCCGTCACGCTGGTGCTGGTGTGGTGGTGCCTGTGTCGTGCCGTCTCCCCCTCTGAATCCAAGGGCCGGCGTTTGTCATGGATGACCTTTTTGGGCGATTCTTCCTATCCGCTCTATCTGACCCACATTCCTGTCGCAATCATTTGTCATCGTTTCTGTATCAACAACGCGGTCTCGTTACTCGGCGTCATGCTGACGACCTCTGCGGTGCTCTATCTCTCGCTTGATTCGTACAGCCGCAGCCGCGAGAAGCGTCTGACAGTGAATTCACTCGCATCGACATGAACCTGGTCCTCTTCACCCATCCGAATTTTCTCCGCTCGCAAAGCCATCAGCACTTTGCGCGGATGCTGGTGCGCGCTTACCAGAAACTGGGCCACACCGTCGAACTGCGCCAGCCCGAGGCGGTGTTGCGGCAGCACATTCACGGTCGCGCGGCCAAGTGGGCCGGCTATGTCGATCAGTACATCGTCTTTCCCTGGCGCATGCGCCGACGCATTGCTGCTGATCCTGAGCACACGCTGTATGTGTTCTGCGATCAGGCTCTCGGACCGTGGATGCCACTGGTGTCCCAGCGCCCGCATGTCGTCCACTGCCACGACCTGTTGGCACTTCGATCGGCGCTGGGCCATGTGCCCGAGAACCCAACTTCTTGGACCGGTCGCATCTATCAACGCTACATTCGCGCCGGGTTTCGGCATGCGCGGCATTTCATTTCGGTGTCGCAGAAATCGCGCGCCGATCTGCACCAATTCGGCGGCGTGCAACCCGTCACCTCCGAGGTGGTCTACAACGGCCTGAACCATCCGTATCGGCGTCAGTCCCGTGATGCGGCCCGAGGGGTTCTGCAGCGCGCCGGTTTGCCGGTGCCTGCTGGATTCCTGCTGCACATCGGTGGCGGGCAGTGGTACAAGAATTCGACGGGTGTGCTTCTTCTCTATGCGCACTACGTGGCCAAGCGCGTGGCTGTGGGTCGCCCGGTTCTGCCGCTGTGGATGGTGAGTCCATCGCCGTCCGCGTCGCTTCAGGCGGTGATCGACGATCTGCCGCCACAGGGCACGGTGCGCTTTTTCCAGAAGCTCGATACCGACGCGATCGAAGCGCTGTACTCACTGGCTTCGGCGTTGATCTTCCCGAGCCTGGCCGAGGGATTCGGCTGGCCGATCGCCGAAGGCCTGGCCTGTGGCTGCCCGGTGATCACGACCGGCGAGCCTCCGATGAACGAAGTCGGTGGCCCGCACGCGCACTATGTTCCGCGTCTGGCGGCGGGCGAAGGGATGCCCGCCTGGGCGGATCATGGGGCTGACGTGCTGTGCCGGGTGCTGGACCGACCGGACGCCGAACGTGAGGCCGCAGTCACGGCGGGGATCGAGTGGACGCGGCGCTTCGACGCCCAGCGAGCGATCGAGGGGTACTTGCAGGTCTACCAGTCGGTGCTTGCCGCTTCCATGCGCTCGGACGGGGCGAAGGCGTCGAAGTGAGCGTTGCCAATGCTGCCCCGCTCAGGGTCCTCAGTGTCAGCTGTTTCGTGATGGGACATGCGCCGTATCAGCTGGGGCTCGAACGCGGTTTCGAGCACGAGGTGCCTGATGTCCGTTTCGAGTCGGTTCATCTGCCGCAGGCCAACCGGTCCGACCTGCTGGGGCGCATTGCCTACCGGCTGTTGACGCTGCGAACGGGCTGGCGCGCTGAACGTGACTGGGACTGGCAGCGCTTGCGCAGCGAAGTGGCCTCGTCGCTGTTCCTACGTCGATTGCTGCAGCGCCGACTCGCCAGCGACAGGCCGGACGTGCTTCACATTCACACGCAATCGATCGCGCTGTTGGCCGGCGACCTGCTCCGCTCGATGCCTTCGGTCGTCTCGATCGATTGCACGACGGCGCTGCTCGCGCGCTTGCACCGCCCACCGGCCCAACGGACCTATCAGCCGATCATCAAGCTCGAGCGAGCCTGTTTCGCGTCGGCCTCGCACATCGTCTGCTGGTCCGAAACGGCGCGTGCCTCGGTGATCGCCGACTACGGTATCGCTGCCGACCGCGTGAGCGTCGTGCGGCCCGGTGTGTCCGGACGTGTCCTGCCGCCAAGGCGGGAGGATCCGGCGGCGCCCGGCAAGCTCCGGCTGCTGTTCGTGGGCAATGATTTCTCGCGCAAGGGTGGGCACGACGTGGTGTCCGTGTTCCGCGATCACCTCCAATCCAGCTGCGTGCTCGATGTGGTCAGCAACGGCATCGATGCCCTGCCTGCGATCGACGGGCTGCAACTGCACAAGGGGCTCGGCTCGACATCGGCCGCGCTGCTTCAGCTGTACGCAGATGCCGACGTGTTCGTGATGCCGACCTATGAGGACGCCTTCGGGCTTGTCTACGTCGAGGCGATGGCGGCGGGACTGCCTTGCATCGGCAGTAACGTGCTGGCCGTGCCCGAACTGGTTCGGCACGATGTCACCGGGCTGACGGTGCGCGCCGGCGATCTCGGGCAACTGCGCTCGGCGATAGAGACCTTGCGCGACGACCCGGCCCTTCGCAACCGTCTGTCGGTGGCCGGCCGGCGCTTCGTGGCGGAAGATTGCGACGAAGCCATCAACTGCCGGCGCCTTGCATCGATCTTTCGGAGCGTGGCTCAGTAGCTCTCCGTGTTCACCGCATCAACAACAGGGATACCGTGATGTCCGTCTTGAGAAGCATGCTCCAGGGAGCGATCCGTCGAGGCTTGTCGTGGGAGGTGATGCGTGTGGGCGAGAACGCCTACGCGGCCACGCCCTCCGCCTCACTGCACGAAGCCTGGTTCAGCCTCGAAGTTCAGAGGCACAACCTGATGCAGCGCAGCGCGGTCGATCTGGTGATCGACGCCGGAGCCAACGTAGGACAGTTCGGTTGTGCCATCCGGCGCAAGTACATGGGAGAGTTGATCTCGTTCGAGCCGTCGTCGGGGCCCTTCGGGAAGTTGCGCGAGGCGGCTTCGTCCGACCCCCTGTGGCATGTCCAGAATATCGCCCTCGGTGCACAGGAGGACGAATTGAAGCTGAAGATCGCGCCGCTGTCGGTGCTGAATTCTTTTCTCGCACCCAGCGCCTTCAGTCACGCCACCTTCGGAGACCGCTCCACGCCCGATGCGCACGAGACCGTGCGGGTCCGGCGCATGGACGAGGTGCTGAAGGACATCGTTCCGAATGCAACGGGCCGCAGGCTGTTCGTCAAGCTCGACACGCAGGGATTCGACCTGCAGGTCTTCAAGGGCATGCAGGGCATTCTCGATTCGGTCGTCGCACTGCAGGCCGAGGTATCTCTGCGGTCCATCTATGAAGGCATGCCGGGTTGGCTCGAAAGCCTCGCGGTCTATGAGGCTGCTGGCTTCCGGGTTGCGGGACTGTTCCCCGCGGTTTGCGACGACACCGGCATTCCGATCGAGTACGACTGTCTGATGTACCGTGAGGGGGCCGCTTCAGCTTGACGGCGTGAGGCGGTGCCGTCGTTCCGACGGGCGACGGCGTCCCGCTGCCTCGAAAAGAACAAGAAGGACAGGAGTGACATGGAGCACAGCCCCGCTGTCGCCGCCCGCCGGTCATCCCCCCGGGACCAACCCCGTTGGCAGGTGGTGCTCGTGGCAGTTGTTGCGCTGGTCGGCCTCACCGAACTCGGGGTGCGCGTTGCGGGCATGGTCGATTTTCCGGTTTACGTCCGCGACAGCCAGTTTGGATATGCACCTGAGCCCAACCAGGCAGGGCGCTTCCTTCGACAAAACCAGTGGGTTTTCAACGACCGGAGCATGGGCGTCGAAGCTCGCTGGCAGCCCTCGGCGCGCACCGACATCCTGCTCATCGGCAACAGCATCGTCCTGGGCGGCAATCCGTACGACCAGAAGGACAAGCTGGCGCCGTTGATGCAAGCCCGGCTGCGCTCGTCCTGCGCCGTGTGGCCGGTAGCGGCAGGGGGCTGGACGAATGTCAACGAGTTCCGCTTCCTCGAGAGCCATGCCGACGTTGTGGCCGGCGCGGACTTCTTTGTGTGGGAATACATGGCCTACCAGATGGGCGATATGAACCCCTGGGTTCGTGAGACCGCCCATCCGACCGATCGACCGATCTGGGCCACCGGCTATGTCGTGCGCAAGGCACTGGACCAGCGTTTCCCATCAACGCCCCGGTTTGTTCTTCAAGATCCGGCGCAAGCGGCCGGGAACTACGCGCGGTTCGAAGCGATGATCACGCGTCTGGTCGAGGCCAGCGGGCGCAAGCCTGCCGGCATCATCTTTCTCTACCCGGATCAGCAGCAGCTGGCCCTGGCGCGCAGTGGCGCCGAATGGTTGCCGGATCGGGCCGAGGTCGAACGTCTGGCCGCCAGACAGGGCGTCCTCCTGCTCGACATCACGGGCTTTTCTCAATGGACTGCCGCCATGTACAAGGACGGAATCCACCCGACGCGCGAAGGCAACTCGGTGCTGGCGTCGATCCTCTCGGATGCCGTGCGAAAGCGCTCTGCAGGCTGTTGACACGCAGGCGATGCGCGCTGTCCCTCGCGTACGTTCAAGGCGCTGACGAAAGCGAGCCCGGCAGGATCGCTCGACTGCGTTCGATCAGGGATTCCGAGCCCTCGATGCTCAAATGAGAGTCGTCATAGGTCACTGTCCGAAATTCGTTTCCTCGCCTGATCGAAACAAGGCAGCCTGCTGGATTGCACAGCAGCGACATGGGTGAAACGAAAGTCGCCCCCGATCCCGCCACGGTCTGTTGCACGAGCTTGTCGAAGAACGACGCTGCTGGATTGAGGTAATCAAGAGTCCTTTCGGGGATCTCCCTCTCGCGGTTCCATATCTTCATGACGACGCGAGGCTGGGCGATCGTCCATGTGGGGAGGTGCCCGAACACGATGACGTTGACGACGCCCAGTGCCTTCAAGTGCCTGACAGTGTCTCGCAGGTTCACAACGAGTGCATCGCGCACCAGCGGGTCATCGTCGTCGTACTTCGACCAGTGTCCGGCGATCACCACGGTATTCGGTTTTTCTCTGGCAATGATCTCGAGCACGGCGGCGATCGTGCGTTGACAGTGCTTGCTGCTCGACGCAGGCGCAGTGAGCAAGGGCGGACACAAGGCCGCCGTGTACTGAGCCATCCGGTACCCGATCCCGTCACCCAATGAAAGCTTGGACAACCCCGGGTAGAGGGCGGCTGCGTGAGAGTCGCCCCACAGCAAGGCGAGAGGCTTTTCCGGATGGCGATGGTCTACACAGTTGGCTGAGAACTGCTCCGGTCCTTCATCGACAAGCAAGAAGCATTCGCCGGCGCGGTAGTTTGGAAACTCCTGCCTGAACTCCGCCGAGGCGATGCTGCGAATCGCCTCGGGGTAGCTTTCCAGGAGTCCGTCGGTCTGCTTGACCGCCCACCCGCACGCGCCGATGGCGATGAGCAAGGTGGCCATCGCGAGTGGCAGTCGCGGCCCGATCTCCCATGCCCGAACCGGCTTCTCGACGAACTGATACGTCAGCGTGGCCAGCACGACGCTGGCCACCAGGATCATGACCCGGAGCTCGCTGTTCAACGGAATCCCCAGGACCACCGGAAAGCACAGCAGGGGCCAGTGCCACAGGTAAAGCGGATAGCTGATGGCTCCGTAGAAGCGCAGGATGGGTTGGGACAGCACGCGCCGATTGGCACTGGCATCGGTGCCTGCGGCGATCAGCGAGAAAGTGCCCAGCGTGGGCAGCACGGCCCACCAGCCCGGGAATTGATCGGTCTTGTCGATCAGCGCCAGGGCCGCCACCAGCATCGCCAGCCCCGACCAGGCCAGGGTGTCGGCCGCATGGCTCTGGGCCCAACTGCCCTTGGGCAGTCGTTGACGCAGCCAGCTCACCGGCCCGGCCCGGTACAGCGTCAGGTAGGCCAGCAGGGCCCCGACCATCAACTCCCAGAATCGCGTCGGCGGCAGGAAGAAGGTGGCCTTCGGCCGGTCGGCAACCAGCGCGATGTTCAGCGCGAACGACAGCGTCAAGCCCAGCACGATCCACATCAAGGCACGCCGCCGATACTTGGCCAGGACCACCACCGCCAAGGGCCAGACGATGTAGAACTGCTCTTCGATGCCCAGCGACCACAGGTGCAGCAGAGGCTTCGCTTCCGAGGCGACGTCGAAGTAACCCGCTTCGTTCCAGAGTGCGATGTTGGACAGGAACAATGCGCCTGCCGCCACGTGATGTCCGAGGTGCCGTGAGGCGCTGGGGAAGGTGAACCACAGGCTGAAGGCCAGGCTCGCGATCAACACGATGCACAAGGCCGGATAGATCCGTCGCACCCGGCGGGCGTAGAAGTCGAGGATGCTGAAGCTGCCATTGTCGACCGACCGGAACAGGATGCAGGAGATCAGGTAGCCCGACAGCACAAAGAAGATGTCGACGCCGATGAAGCCGCCGCGCAGCAGCGCTGGAAACGAGTGCACCGCCAGGACCGACAGCACGGCAATGCCGCGCAGGCCTTCGATGTCAGGCCGGTGGGCAACGGCGCCGCGATGGTCTGTCTCGAGTATCGGAGGCGAACCAGGAACGGCGCCCAGACTGATGGGTGCCGCGCCGCGAGCGGAGTACGGGAATGCGCCGCTCATCTGGTGTGCGTTGCACTAGCGCAATTCGATGGCCGGGCCGCTTCGCAAGCTCGGCGGAAAGGTCTCTGACGCACCATTGGTTTGGTGGAAGCCGTAGCCAATCAGACCGACGATGGCCAGCGCCGACAGCAGCGCGGCCGACAAGCCCGCTCCGCCGTGCCGATGGAGTCGAACCCGCTTGTCGACCAGTTCGTGGGTCAGCGCCGCGAGCACCACGCTGGCGATCAGGATGATGACCCGCAGCTCGTGGGTCAGCGGCACTCCCATCACGACCGGGAACGTCAGCAGCGGCCAGTGCCACAGGTACAGCGGGTAGCTGATGACGCCGTAGAAGCGCAGGATGGGTTGCGACAACAGGTGCCGGTTGACCGCCGCTGCGGGGCCTGCGGCGAGCAGTGCGAACGTGCCCAGCGTTGGGAGCAAAGCCCACCAGCCGGGGAAGCTCTGCGTGCTCTCTATCAGCAGGATAGAAGCAGCCAGCAGCGCCAGACCCGTCCAGGCCATCAGGTTCGGGATCGATTGCCGCACCATCGGGTGTTGTACGAGCCGGGCCTGGATCCAGGCCACCGGGTTGCGAGTGCTGTGCTGGCTCATGCAGGCCAGCAAGGCGCCAACCATCATCTCCCATGTGCGCGACGGCGGCAGCAGGAAAGCGGCGTTCGGATCGCTGTCAACGAAGGCAAGGTTCAGCGCGAATGAAGCGATGAGCAGGGTGCATACCGCTGTCGCGACCGATCGTCCCGAACGCAGCAGCCAGGCCAGGCCGATGGCCCACACGAGGCAGAACTGCACCTCGAATGCCAGTGCCCAGAGGTGGAACAGCGGTGCGCCTTCCCAACCCAGGCTCGACGGTGCCGCGTCATGCCACAGCATGAAGTTGGAGGCGAACAAGGCGGCCGACGCGACGTGCTTGCCGATCTGCAGCGCCGCTCCCGGGAAGGTGAACAGCCAGCTGAAGGCGAGGCAGGATAGCAGCACCAGGAAAAGTGACGGCACGATCCGCTGAATCCGCCGGAAATAGAACGCTGTCAGGTTGAGCTGGCCGGCGGCATGCAGTCTCATGAGGCGATCCGAGATCAGATAGCCGGAGATCACGAAGAACATGTCGAGGCCGACCAGCCCCCCGCCGTGGCCCCATTGCGGGACCACGTGCGCGGCCAGCAACGACAACACGGCGAGTCCGCGAAGCCCGTCGATATCGGGTCGCCAGGTCGTGGGCAAGTCACCCGGCGCCGTTGTGGCCTGTCGAGGCGGCGAGGCCCCTAAGCCATGTGAATCAGCGGATATCGGCAGCACACGGCTCATGGGTGGCGGAAGCCTGACGGAGTGGGGGACGCAAGATCGCGCCCTATTCGACAAAGTCTATGAGTCGATCAAGTCAACTTGTTGCCGTTTGTATCGCCCGCACTGATCCATCGGGGCTAGCTCGGTCCGCTCCCTTCAACATCATCGCAATCACTTCCTGCATGCCGTGCGTGGCCTTCCACCCGAGCGAACGCGCCGCCAGGCTCGGGTTGGCGCGGCTCACCAGCAGTTCGTTCGGGCGGGACAGCGCCGCTGTCTGGTCGACGTGGTCGCGCCAGTTCAACCCGAGCAACCCGAAGGTCGTTTCGACAAACGACTCGAGCGTGTGGCTCTGCCCGGTGGCAATCACCACGTCGAGCGGCGTCGCCTGTTGCAGCATCCGGTGCATGGCGCCGACGTATTCCGGCGCCCAGCCCCAGTCGCGGGCGATGTCCAGGCGGCCGAGTTGCAGCCGTTCGGGCGAACCGTCGGCAATTCGGCAGGCGGCAGAGATGATCTTTTGCGTGACGAACCGCCGGGGTCGCAAAGGCGACTCGTGGTTGAACAGGATGCCGCTGCAGGCATGCAGGCCGTAGGCCTCTCTGTAGTTCTGCACGAGCCAGAACGCCGAAGCCTTGGCGACCGCATAGGGACTGCGCGGGCGAAACGGCGTTTGCTCGTCAGCCGGCTCGCCCCCGGTATCGCCGAAGCATTCACTCGACCCGGCGTGATACAGCCGCACCGGCTGGTCAGCCAGGCGGCACGCCTCAAGCATGTTCAGCGTGCCCAGAACCACGCTTTGCAGTGTCTCGGCCGGCAACTCGAGAGACAGGCCGACCGATGACTGGCCGGCCAGGTAATACACCTCGTCGGGACGCGATGCGCGCAAGGCGACGAACACGCTTCGGAAATCTTCGGGAACCATCGAGAGCAGCCTGACGCGATCGCGAATGCCGAGCCGCCGCAAGTTGCCGAACGCCGAACCGTCGGCGTCTCTGGATGTTCCCCAGACTTCGTAGTCGTGATCCAGCAGCCATTGGGCGAGGTACGAACCGTCCTGGCCGCTGATGCCGCAGATGAGCGCTCGGCGCTTCAGTTCAGTCATGTGCAGGCCTTTCGATGCTCGAGACCTGGCATGCGCGAGCAAATCCCTGCGACTGTCGAGCCAGTGAGTGTTGTGTGTACCAGTCGCGTGCGGCGACGGCGATCCGCTGTCGCTCTCCGGCGTCCTGCGGGATGGTGCCCGTCGGAGCCAGGGTCACGAAATGTCGTTGCTG
>JBJXEJ010000132.1:0-34919 GCA_046154125.1 Rhizobacter sp.
TGGATGCTGGTGTCGCGCATCCTGCGTGCGCTGCTCGACGGCGCCGAACCGCAGGAGATCCTGGCGATCACATTCACCCGCAAGGCGGCCGGCGAGATGCGGTCCCGACTGGGCGAATGGTTGACCACGCTGTCCGCTGGCGTGGGCACCGAGGCCCAGCGTGTCGAGGCGCTGCAGCAGCGCGGGCTCGATGCCGCCACGGCGCAGGCACTGGCGCCGACACTCGCCGGCTTGCAGCAGCGGCTGCAGCGTGCGGGTCGATCGGTCGAGATTCGCACCTTCCATGCGTGGTTCTCGCAACTTCTGAAGGCCGCCCCGCTCGATCTGCTGATCGAGCTCGGTGTGCAGCGGGATGCGCAGATCGTCGAGGACATCGCCGATCATGAGAACGAGGTCTACCGGCGCTTCCATGGCGCGGTCGTGGCCGACGACACGCTGCGCGCCGACTATCACCAGCTCGTGCAGCGCCGCGGCCGTTCGCAAGTGCGCAAGTGGCTCGATGCCGCGTGGGCCAAGCGTGTCGAAATCGAACTGGCCGATGCGGCCGGCACGCTCGAGCCCAGCGTTGCGGCTCCGATGTCACCTTGGCCACAGGCCGAAGACGCCGCGTCTCCAGCCGAATGGGTTGGCCTGCTGCCCGTCAGACAGACGCTACAAACCTGTGCGTCGATGCTGGGCCGCGCCGGCAAGGCCAAGGCGACCGAGGCAGCACGCGCGCTGGAAGCCGCGCTGTCGATGGGCGTGCTGCCGGGCGCTGATCACAAGGCGGTTTTCGAGGCACTGTGGCTGGCGCTCTTCACGCTGGCCGGTACTCCGCGCAAGGGCCTTGGCGACGGGACTGAGCAGCAAGCGGCGATCGATCTGCTGATCGGGTTGCGCGAAGCGGTCACGCAGCAGGAAGCGCGCGACGAGCATCTTCGGATGGTTCGTCTGTCGCGCGTTCTGTTCACCGAACTCGCCGCCTACAAGCGTGCGCGCGGGCTCGTCGAGATGGCCGACCTCGAACGTTGCGCGGTCGCGCTGCTGGGAGACTCTACGCTGTCGGGTTGGGTCCAGGAGCGGCTCGATGCACGCGTGCGCCACCTGCTGATAGACGAATTCCAGGACACCAGCCCCCTTCAGTGGCATGCGCTGGTGGGGTGGCTCTCGGGCTACGCGGGTGCAGGCGGTGGTGCAAGCGGCCAGCGGGCGCCCAGCGTGTTCATCGTCGGCGATCCGAAGCAGAGCATCTACCGCTTCCGTCGCGCCGAACCCAAGGTGTTCGAGGCGGCCCGCGATTTCGTGCAGCAGGGCCTCGATGGACAGGTGCTGAGCTGTGACCACACCCGCCGCAATGCACCCGAAGTCCTGGCGGTGCTCAACTGCGTGTTCTCGCAGGCCGGTCGCGATGGTGAGTTTGCCGGCTTTCGCCCGCACTCCACGTCGATCGAGTCGGTGCCGGGGGCGGGCGTCTGCAGCCTGCCACTGGTGCTGCGCGAACCCAGGGACCGTGGCGAGGCTGCAGACGCCCATTCCTGGCGGGACACGCTCGCGGTGCCGCGTGTCGAACCCGAGCAGCGCCTGCGGCAGCAGGAGGCCGATCGGCTGGCGAGCGCGGTGCGCGAGGTGCTGGCTGGCGGCGTTTCGCCGGGCCAGGTGCAGGTGCTGTGCCGCAAACGAGAGTCGCTGCGGCTCGCCGCCGCTTCACTCCAGGCGCTCGGCGTTCCCTGCGCGGCAGTCGAGGAGGGTGCGTTGTTCGACGCGCCCGAAGTGCGCGACCTCGTCGCCGTGCTGGATGTGCTGGCGTCACCTGGCCATGCGTTGTCGCTGGCCCAGGCGCTGAAGAGCCCGATCTTCGGTTGCACCGACGATGATCTGGTGCAACTGGCCACCTCGGTGGCCGCCCGCCGGGACGATGACGACGCGCCGGGTCAGCGCCCGGATTCCCTGGCCTGGTGGGCGGCGCTGTGCGGAGTCGCCGAGCCCAGCGCAGCGCTGGAGCGGGCCCGCGCGCTGTTCGGGGCATGGCAGCAGGCTGCCCGGACGTTGCCTCCGCACGACCTGCTCGACCGGATCGTCGACGAAGGCGAGGTGATCGAGCGCACCCTGGCTGCCGTGCCGCGCATGCGTCGCGCGGCAGCGCGGGCATCCATCGATGCCTTGCTGGCGCAGTCCCTGATGCTTGATGGCGCGCGCGGAACGACACCTTACAGCTTCGTGCGCGCGCTGCGACGGCGGCACCTGAAGATTGCCGTTCCGGCGCAGCCCGAAGCGGTGCAGTTGCTGACGGTCCATGGCGCCAAGGGACTGGAGGCAGAGGTCGTTTTCGTCATGGACACGCAGCCCGAGCCCAACGCAGCTGACACCGCGACCCTGCTGGTGCAGTGGCCGGTCGAGTCGCCTCACCCGCTGCACTGCGCTTTCGTCTATGCCGAATCGCGTTGCCCTCCATTGCTGCAGAACTTGTTCGATGAGGAACTGGCCGCGCGGCGACGCGAGGAACTCAACGGCCTGTACGTGTCGATGACACGCGCCAAGCACCGGCTGGTGATCAGTGCCACCGTGCCGCATCGTGCGCCATCCACTGCGTCTTGGTGGCAACGGCTGGAGCCGCACGCAGTCGCCTGGACACCGAAATCCTTCGACCACGCGCCTGGCGATGAGCCGATGGCGGAGTTGCGAATGCGGGTGCTGCCGCGTTGGCAACCGACGGCATCGGCTGCCGCTGCGTCGGAGGAGGGGGCTGCTGGCCGGAAGGAGCTCGGCAGTCTCGCGAGCCGCCTTGGCCAGGCGGTCCACCGGGTGCTGGAGTGGGCGGTACGCACCGAACGGCCGGGAGCCGGTGCGCTCGATGTCCTGTGTGCCGCCGCCGCACGAGAGTTCGGCGCCGAGCCGCCGGCGGTGCAGCAAGTGGTGGTGGACATCCTGGGCAGCCCGGACTGCCAGCGGTTCTTCGATCCGGCCGGCTGCTTCTGGGCCGGCAATGAAGTCGGCGTGACCGAAGGCGGCGAGGTCTTGCGCATCGATCGGCTGGTTCATCTGCGCGACGCAGGCGAAGTGGCTTCCGCTGAAACGTCGGCAGACGGTGTCTGGTGGGTCCTCGACTACAAGTTGAGCCACGCGCCGCAGGAGCTCGACGATCACCGTGAGCAACTGCGGCGGTACCGGCGGGCGGTATCGCGGCTGCAGCCGGGGGCCACTGTGAAGGCCGCCTTCATCACCGGCCACGGGACCGTGATCGAGCTCACCTGAAGGGGCGCAGTGCTGCGGAGCGGTCGGTCCGAAACGCGTGAATACAGGGCGCAGCGAGTCAAATGCACGGCAAAGCCCCGTGAATTCATCGCTTGGTCGAAACAGGGGTCCATTTCCAATAGGGAACATCCGATAACCCTGACCATGACCGGCAATCCCCCTTCCCATGCCAGCGAGCGATCGAGCCAGCTCGGTCGCAACTTCGGCCGTTTCGAACTGCTGCAATTGCTGGGCAAGAGCCAGGGCAGCATGGTGTGGCTGGTCAACGACCCGCAGATTCAGCAGCAGCTGGTGCTGACGCTGCCGCGCGTCCAGCCGGTCGATCCGGCGGCGCTTGCGCACTGGTTGACGCCGGTCCGACACGCCGCGCGACTCGATCATCCGAATCTCGCCCAGGGCGTCGAGGTCGACATCCAGGAGCACTGGCCGTACGTCGCAGTCGACCGTTCGAAGGGCGTCACGTTGGCCGAATGGCTGACGCTGCACCCGAAGCCCTCGCCGATCGAGTCGGTCGGATGGATCTGCCAGGTGCTGGAAGCCCTGGCTTTCGCCCATGAGGCCGGCACTGCCCACCACGACCTGCAGCCGCACAGCCTGTTGATCAACGACGCGGGCCGCGTGCAGTTGATGGCGCTGGCCACCTCCAGCAACCAGGGCACTCCGGCGCCCGCCGACGGTGTCAGGCGCGGCGTCGATCAGGCGGTGCTGGTCGAGGCCGACAGCCTGCGTGCCCAGCGCGAAGCCGCCGAGCGTGACGTGCTGGCCTGCGGCCTGTTGCTGCACCTGCTGTTGAGCGGAGTCCCGGTGCTGGACGAACCCGACATCTCGAAGGCGATGCTGCGCTTGACGCCAGTCGGTCGCGACCTGGTGCGCCTGCCGTGGAGCACCCCGCATCCCGTCCCCGAGGCCCTGCGCGCGATCGCCAACCGCTGCACCTCCAGCCAGGATCGTCAGCGCTACCTCAGCGCCCGAACCTTCCTCCGTGCGCTGCAAGGCTGGCTCGAGGCCGAAGCGCTGGGCCGAGACGGTCCGCTCGAGCTGATGCTCGACCGCCTGCGCACCGTGGGTGCGTTGCCCGCGCTGCCAGGCATGAGCGCGCGCGTCGAGCGCATGGCTGCGATGGACGGCCAGCATGTCGAGGAAATCGCTCGCCTGATCCTGCAGGACATGGCACTGAGTTTCGAGCTGCTGCGCGAGGTCAACTCGGTCCACGTGCAGGGCACGCAGGCCGCTGGATCGGCGCCGGTTCTGACGATCCGCCGCTCGATCGCGCTGATCGGACTGAATGGCGTGCGCCAGACCGCCAACGGGCTGCGCCTGTGGCCTGGACCGCTCTCCGACAGCGGCGCCCAGGCGTTGCGAGCACTGATGGATCGGGTGCGCCTGGCAGGC
The DNA here is from genome assembly GCA_046154125.1 of Rhizobacter sp. GTDB lineage: Bacteria > Pseudomonadota > Gammaproteobacteria > Burkholderiales > Burkholderiaceae_C > PBB1. The sequence continues at coordinate 4,624 of JBJXEJ010000132.1, forward strand.
TACACGGCACAGGCCCTGAGACCGGCCGGGTACGACGCTGAAGTCGTCTACCTGGTGACGGTGCTGCAGAACCTCGGACGCCTGCTGGCGCAGTATCACTTCCCGGACGAATTCGAGCAGATTCGTCACCTGATGCAGGGCACGCTGCCGCCCGCCGACGCGCCGGCTGGAACGCCGGGCGCGCCTGGTTGGGCCGAAGCCGATGCTTCGTACGCGGTGCTGGGCATCGACATCGAAGCGCTCGGCTCGGCGGTGGCACGCCACTGGGGCCTGGGCGACGAGATGCTGCACATGATCCGCCGCCTGCCGAAGGATCTGCCGGTGCGCATGCCGGACAACGACAGCGACGTGCTGCGCATCACCGCCAGCGCGGCCAATGAAGCGGTCGATGCTTCCCTGATTCCGGCCGCTGCGTCACGCGCCGCAGGCGGAAATCCGGAGGCTCCGGCCGACACCGCCGGGACACCTTTCAATGCAGCCAAAGGTCCCCGCGGCGCTGTGCCCCGGACCTCGGTCGCGCAGCGTTATGCGCGCAGCCTCGGGCTCACGCCGCGCATCGTGCAGGAGTCGCTGGCCGCTGCCCGCGAAGCCCTGCGCACCGGAGCACCGGTTCAGACATCGGGGACGGGCATCGAAGCCATCCCCGCCGCAGCGCAGCCCGCCGTGGCCGCCGGCTGACCCCGATCATGGCGAGCCTCGCCGCGACGCCGGCCGTGCAGTCCCTGGGTCGCTTCGAGCTGCGTCGCCTGCTGGGCAAGGGGGCTCAGGCCAGCGTCTGGCTCGGATTCGACACGCACCTCGAACGCGAGGTGGCGGTCAAGATCATCCGCCATGGCGGCGGGGTCGATGCGGGTGATGCAACTCAATGGCTGCAGGAGGCCCGCAGCGTCAGCCGTCTGACCCATCCGAACATCGTTCCGGTTTTCGAAGCCGATGTGCACGAGGGGCAGCCTTTCCTCGTCTTCGAATACGTGGCCGGCCACACGCTGACCGAGGTGCTCCGCGTCAAGGGCGCGTTGGCGCCGCAGGCGGCGGTGGCCATCGTGCTGGACATCCTGAGCGCGCTGCGCGCCGCTCACGAAAGCGGCATCGTGCACCGTGACCTCAAACCGTCGAATGTCCTGATCGACATCGGTGGCCGTGCCCGGGTGATGGACTTCGGCATCGCGGTCAGGACGAACGACGCCACGCAGAAGAACCAGATTGTCGGCACGCCCGGATACCTCTCTCCGGAGGCGGCCGAGGGCTTGTCGCCGACCCCGGCGGTGGATGTGTTCTCGTCCGGCCTGGTGCTGGCCGAATTGCTGGCTGGCCGCCCGGTGATCTCTGAAAAGGATCCGTACCGTGCGATCTATCGCGCGGCCCACGAAGATCTCGAGTTGCCCTCCGGCGCGGGCACCGAGGTGGACGACGAGTTGCGCGCCATCGTGCTGCGCGCGATCTCGCGAGATCCGGCACGGCGCCATGCCAGCGCCGAAGCGTTCAGCGATGCCTTGCAGGGCTGGATGAATCCTGCGGCGAACACATCCGAAGCTGCATCGGCCGGTGCGGCGGCGAGCAGCGGAACGCTCGACTTCCTGTTGCGCCGGATGCGCCACAAGAGCGATTTCCCGGCGTTGTCGGATGCTGTTTCGCGCATCCAGCGTGTGGCCAACTCGGAAACCGAAAGCCTCAACAGCCTGGCCAACGAGATCCTGAAGGACGTGGCACTGACCAACAAGCTGCTTCGCCTGGTCAACACTGCCAGCTATCGGCATGCCGGCGGCGGCAGCATCAGCACGGTGTCGCGCGCAGCGGCGTTGGTCGGTTTTGCCGGCATTCGCAACATGGCGCTGAGCCTGGTGCTGCTTGAACACATGCAGGACAAGGCGCATGCGAACCTGCTGAAGGAGGAGTTCCTGCGCTCGCTGATGGCCGGTACCCTGGCCGGTGAACTGTGCAGGACGGGCCGCGACAGTGAAGAGGCGTTCATCGGGTCGATGTTCCAGAACCTCGGTCGACTGTTGACCCAGTACTACTTTCCCGACGAGGCCCGTCAGGTTCGCGGCCTGCTGGGGCGGGGTGTGGCGCCGGGAGATGTGCCCAGGCCAGGCGCCGAGAATTCGGCTGCTTTCGAGGTGCTGGGCTTGAGCTTCGAGGATCTCGGTGTCGGCGTTGCCAAGTCGTGGGGACTTCCGGACAACTTGCAGCGCTGCATGCGCAAACCCGGGGGCGAACCGCCATCGCGCCCGCCCGATGCCGGGCCTGAGCGACTGCGCTGGCTTGCGATGGCAGCCAACGACCTGACCGACACGATGCTGCGCGCCGATGCCCCGGCCCTGGCGGACGCCCTCAGCAGTGCTGCCGATCGCTACGCCCGTGTGCTGGGGATCAGCTCGAAACACATCTGCGAAGCGACCGTGGTGGCGCGCGCCAGACTCGCCGAATCGGCACGGGCCATGAACCTGGTGGTGAGCAAGAACTCGCCGTCGGCCCGGCTGCTCGGGCCTTCGGTCGGCGCGGGCGCCAGCGGTCTCCTGGACGACGCCCCGCAACCGAACACCGACTCGCTGTCGCCCCACGCACTGGCGGCCACCGCGATCCCGCCCGCACCCGACATCCATGCGGTGCCTGCGCCGGCGAACAGCCCGGGCAAGGCAGCCGATGTGCTGGCTGCCGGTATCCAGGACATCACCAACTCGATGGTCGACAGCTTCAAGCTCAACGAGGTGCTGCGCATGATCCTCGAGACCATGTTCCGCGCCCTCGGGTTTCGGCGGGTCCTGTTCTGCCTGCGAGACGCGAAAACCGAGACGCTGACGGGACGCTTCGGCCTGGGCGAGGGCGGCGACGCGGCGGCGGTGCTGTTCAAGGTGCCCCTGAAGGGTGGCACCGACCTGTTCGCTGCGGTTTGCGTGAAGGGCGCGGACACGCTGATACGCGATGCCACGACGCCGGCCATGGCCGCCCGCCTGCCGAGCTGGTATCGAAGTTCGGTGAACGCACCATCGTTCCTGCTGCTGCCCTTGATGATGAAGGGCGCGCCATTCGCGATGATCTACGCCGATCAGGCCCAGCCCGGGGGCATCGAACTGGACGAGAAAGAGCTGTCGTTGCTGCGCACCCTGCGCAATCAGGCGGTGATGGCGTTCAAGCAGGCGAGCTGACCCGCGCGGCGGGTCCAGCCTGCCCGCGCATCAGGTCTTGTTGGAGTGCGGCATCGTCTGGCCGGTCCACTCGATGGACAGGAAAGCGCACAGCGATCTCATCGCATCCGGGCTGGAAACGTTCAGGACCAGCAGGTCTGCCGGCCGTTCGCTGAAATGCTGGCGAACCGCCTCGTTGTGATCGAGGTAGTTCTTCGTGTACAGCGTCTTGTCGTAGAGCGTTTCTTCGGTCGCGCCGTAAACCATTCGGGCCGCATCCCACAAGTACCCCGGGTATCGATAGGAAAACCGCTTCAACTCGTCGGCGGTGGGCAGGTGCTTTCCCCCGGTCACGATCTTCTTGTGGAATTCAGTCACCGACCGGTACCACTGATCCGCGTCATCGCGGACCGTGAGTATGAATTTGGAACCGGGAAACCGCGCATCCATGGCGGCATAGGTTCCGGGCAGTGAGAACGGCACATCCTGAAAAGCGTCGGCTGTCTCGACCAGCTGGGCTATCCGTGCGTACTCTCGCCGATGCCAATCCTCCCGCAGCATCTCGCCGCGCGCCTGGAGCCCCATGGAAAACCCCAGGCTCATCAGCGCGTGCTCCAGCGACGTGGTTCCGGTCTTGTTGCGCCCGATGCAGAAGATCTTCGTACCGGACTTCTTCCCGAATGCTGCATTCCGCAGGGCGGCCAGAACATCGCTCTTCATGCCTCTCTGCTGAGCTTGGTTCAGCGCGTTTTGCAGCTGGGTCCACTCTCCCATGGCGTAGAGCACTCGAGCGAGATTGGTGAAGATCAGCTCGCTTTCCGGCGAGGCGCGCAAACCCCGCTCGAAATTCGCGCGGGCGGACATGAAATCTCCCATCGTGAACGCCAGCGCGCCCATGCAGTTGAACGCATCGGGATGGCCCGGCGACAGTCGCATGGCCTCGCGAAAGGAGTCCGCGGCTTCAGACCAGCGGTGCTCCCGCTGGAGCGCCGTACCCTGCTGGATGGCGCCGGCGAACGATGGTGAAGTTGCGGAGTTCATGAGGTATCGGGTTGGACGGAGATGGATCAGTCGGGCAAGAGGTTCAACACCATCTCAACGGCGGCTGATCTCGAAACCACGCTTGCATCGATCGATGCATGCGGATGCTCAGGCTTCTCGTAAACGCTGTCGATGCCGGTCATGTTCAACAGGTGGCCGGCCCGTGCCTTGCGGTACAGGCCCTTGACGTCGCGCTGTTCGCAGACATCGAGCGGTGTGCTGACATGGATTTCGATGAAGTTCTCGGGCCCGATCAGTTGTCGTGCGCATTCCCGGTCACGCCTGAACGGAGAGATGAATGCCGTGATGACGATGAGACCGGCATCCATCATCAGCCTGGCGACCTCGGCCGTTCTGCGGATGTTCTCTTCCCGGTCCTCGGGGCTGAAGCCGAGATCGCGACACAGACCGTTTCGAATCCGGTCTCCGTCCAGTGTGTATGTGTGCTTCCCCCGGCGATGCAGCGACTGCTCCACCCCGTCGGCAATGGTCGATTTCCCTGCACCCGACAGGCCGGTGAACCACAGCACGGTGCCTTTGTGGCCGTTGAGCTGCTCGCGCTGCGAGCGAGTGATCGTGTAGCTTTGGTCGTGCATCTCGACCCCTGGCTGGAGCCTCATCAGCGAATCGGGTCCGCACAGGCTGGATCGAAGGACTGCCTCGAGCCTCACGCCTGGTTCTGCGTGCCGATCAAGGTGACGAGCCTGACCCCGGCACTGGTCGCAACGGTTGGGGCTGCTTCGTTCCCGACCTGACCCGGTTGGCCGCGCTTCCATGCGGGGAGGCCCGTCACGGACGATTGTAGGTGACCGGTGCTGGACCCGCGGTCGGCGAGGTCAGCGCAACTGCAGTGCGTCGTCGCCGAACTCGAGTCCGAGCGGCTCGATCAGCAACCGCTTCGGTCCCGCTTCGACCTGGCCGGCAACCCAGGCACGCACGCCCTGTGCGGCCGCTACCGCAACGCATCGCTCGGCCTGGTCGGCCGGAACGAAGAGCGCGAATCCGGCCCCCATGTTCAGCGTGCTGTACGCCTCCAGATCGTCCTGCCGGGCATGTCGCTGGATGAAGCGCAGCACCGGCGGCACATCCGGCAAGGTGTGGATGCGGTAGGTGTGCAGCGCCGGGTGCCGCAACAGCTTGCGCCAGCCATGGCCGGTGATGTTGGCGCAGTAGTGTGGCGTGACGCCGGCGCGATAAAGCGCCTCCGTCACGGGCGAATACAGCACCGTCGGAGCAAGCAGCGCCTCGCCGTAGGTCCGTGTCGACACACCGGGTTCGATCGGTGTCAGGTAGCCCTGCGGGAGCCGTTCGATCAGCTTGCGCGCGAGGCTCAGGCCATTGGCGTGGATGCCGCTCGAAGCCAGCAGCACGATCGCGTCGCCGGGGGCCAGCCGGTCGCCCACCGAAAGCCGTTCCTTCGGGTTGATGAGCCCGGTGCACGATGCCGCAAGGTCGATGCGTCCGGCTTCGACGATGCCTGCCAGCGCTGGTGTTTCGCCGCCGCCCCAAGCCACGCCGCAGCGATCACAGGCGGCCTTCCAGCCCGCAACCAGTGCCTGCGCCCGTTGACCGTCGGCGAACCAGTCCGAGCCGCCCGCCGCCCAGTAGGCCTGCACGACCAGCGGCGTGGCGCCGACGGTGATCAGGTCGTTGATCGCCATCGCGATGGTGTCCTGCGCGATCGCGTCGTAGTAGCTCTTGCCGGTGAGTTGCCGCATCTCGTCGGCCACCAGCGCCTTCGAGCCCAGGCATTCGACGATGCTGGCCAGGTAGAACGGGCCCACGTCGACCACGTAGGCTGACTCACCCCGGGATGCGGTCACCTCGCTGAACCCGTGAGCGGCGAGGTGGGCACCAGTGGCTGCAGCGGCGCGTTGCGCGGCCACCTTCAATGGGTCGATCAGGTCGTAGTTCACGCCCGACTGTTCGTAGCTGAGCGTTCCCTGGTCGGGCGCTGGAGAGGAAGGCGTGGTCATGCGGAATGGGCCCCGGCAGGCGAGGCTGGAAGTGCCGGTTGATTATCTGGCAGCCTTCGCACAACCCGGCCTGAAGGTGGCCGGCAACTAGAATCGGTCGATGAGTTACCTGGTGCTGGCCCGCAAATACCGACCGCGCAGTTTCGATGCCCTGGTGGGTCAGGAACACGTGGTGCAGGCGCTGTCGAATGCGCTGACTCAGGGCCGTCTGCACCACGCCTACCTGTTCACCGGCACACGTGGCGTCGGCAAGACGACGGTGTCGCGCATCCTCGCGAAGTCGCTCAATTGCACCGGCCCCGACGGGCAGGGCGGCATCACGGCCACCCCTTGCGGGGTCTGCAATGCCTGCCGCGACATCGATGCGGGCCGCTTCGTCGACTACATGGAACTCGACGCGGCTTCCAATCGCAGTGTGGAGGAGATCACGCCACTGCTTGATCAGGCCGTCTACAAGCCGGTGGTCGGGCGCTTCAAGGTCTACATGATCGACGAAGTGCACATGCTGTCCAACACTGCGTTCAACGCGATGCTGAAGACGCTGGAAGAACCGCCCGAGTACCTGAAGTTCGTGCTGGCGACCACCGACCCGCAGAAGGTGCCTGCCACGGTGCTGTCGCGCTGCCTGCAGTTCAACCTGCGGCCGATGGGCATGAACACCTTACGTGACCATCTGGCGCGGGTGTTGGCCGACGAAGGCATCACCGCCGAGCCCGGCGCGCTGCGGCTGCTGGCGCGCGCGGCGCGCGGGTCGATGCGCGATGCGCTGTCCGTCACCGACCAGGCGATCGCCTTCGGAGGCGGCACGCTGCTTGAAGCCGGCGTGCGCGACATGCTGGGTGCGGTCGATCGCAGGCATGCGATTCGCCTCGTCGAGGCACTTGCCGACCGCGACGCTGGCGCCTTGCTCGCCGAGGCCGACTCGTTGCGCGGCCTGGGCCTGTCAGCGACGGGTACCCTCGAGGAAGTCGCTGATCTGCTTCAGCAGATGGCCGTGGCGGGGGCGGTTCCCGATGCGCTCGACGCAAGCGAGCCCGATGCCGTCGCCGCGACGCGGCTGGCCCCGCGTCTTGCAGCCGACGAGAAGCAGGTGCTCTACAGCATGGCGCTGCACGGCCGTGCGGAACTCGCGCTGGCGCCCGACGAACACAGCGGCCTGGTGATGGTGTTGCTGCGCATGCTGGCGTTTTGCCCGCCCGCAGGAGCCCGCAGCGTCGATTCACCGCGGAACGTTCCGCAGCCCGCTGCCGCGCCTGCGGCGGCCACGTCTTCTGCGCAAGGCGAGAGGTTCGTCGCAAACCGCAGCCCCCCGACCCCTGCACGCCATGAACTTCGCCATGAGGAGGTTTCTGTTGCTGCAACGGCCACTGCCAGCGTTGCCGCCACGGTGGCGCCGGCGATGCACATCGCCGCCGAGCCGACGCCGCCGCCGTGGGTAGATGCAGCCTGGGGCGATGAGAGCGTGACCGTCTCCCTGGCTGCGCCGGAGCGGGTGGCAGCGGCCGCTCCGGCTGCCATGGCCGCCGCCCATGTGTCCGGCTCGGACGCGATGGCAGTGGCTGAATGCGAGGCCGTTGAATTACCTGCCAAGGCTCCGGTCGACACGTCGGTCGGTGACCGCTGGAGCGAGGTGGTGCAGGCCATGGCGCAGTCGGGCAGCATCGTCGCGATGGTGCGCGAGCTTGCGCTTCAGTCGCAGTGCGTGCGCATCGACGACGACACGTCCCCGGCCACCTGGGTGCTGCGGGTCGAGCGCGAGACCTTGCGGTCGGCGTCGCAACGCGACAAGCTGGAAGCCGCGCTGACGCAGCACCTGGGCACGTCGGTTCGCATCGAGGTGCTGGCCGGACCGGCCGTGGACACCCCTGCATCTCGAAATGCTGCCGAGCGCGAACGCCGCCAGCGCGAAGCCGAAAGGATCATCCAGGACGACCCGGTCGTGCGCGCGCTGATGACACAGTACAGCGGTGCTCGCATCGTGCCGGGCTCGGTCCGGTATCAATGAATCATTCGGATCAGACAACGATATCCAACAAGGAGACAGCACCATGATGAAGGGTCAACTGGCCGGCTTGATGAAGCAAGCCCAGGCGATGCAGGACAACCTGAAGAAGGCTCAGGAGGAACTCGCGACGATCGAGGTCGAGGGCCAGTCGGGCGCCGGTCTCGTCAAGGTCACGATGACCTGCAAGCACGATGTCAAGCGCATCGTCATCGACCCCAGCCTGCTGGCCGATGACAAGGACATGCTCGAAGACCTGGTCGCCGCTGCATTCAACGACGGCCTGCGCCGCGCCGAAGAGGTGTCGCAGGAGAAGATGGGCAAGCTGACTGCGGGCATGCCGTTGCCTCCGGGCATGAAGTTTCCGTTTTGAGCGTTCCCGCCAGCGTGTGGCCCGAGTTGTTGACGCCGCGTGGCTGAACCCGCACTCGATGCGCTGATCGACGCCTTGCGTCGGCTGCCTGGCATCGGCGAAAAATCGGCGCGGCGCATGGCCCTGCATCTGCTCCAGCATGATCGTGCGGGTGCGCAGCGGCTGGCAGTTTCACTGCAGGCGGCGGTGGCCAACGTGCGGCATTGCCTGCGCTGCCACACCTTCACCGAAAGCGAGATCTGTGGCATCTGCGCCGACTCCGGGCGCGATGCACGCCTGCTGTGCGTGGTCGAAACCCCGGCCGACCAGGCTGCGATGGAGCGAACCGGCAGTTACGACGGTTTCTATTTTGTGCTGATGGGCCGCCTGAGTCCGCTCGACGGCATTGGCGTGCACGACATCGGCTTGCAGGCTTTGCTGGCTCGTGCTGCAGAGGACGGAGTCGAAGAGGTGATCGTCGCGACCAATTTCACCGCCGAGGGCGAAGCGACCGCTCATGCCGTCAGCGAGGTGCTGAAATCGCGGGGTTTGCGGGTGACTCGCCTGTCACGCGGGGTGCCGGTGGGCAGCGAGCTCGAGTACGTCGATCTGGGCACCATTGCGCACGCTCTGGTCGATCGCCGCTGAAGACATCACGTATTAAGAATTTTCCATGACGAACATCAGCACCTGGTGCATCCTCATCGCGGCCTTGATGCCGATCGTGTGTGCTGGCATAGCCAAGTGGGGAACGTTCTCGAAACCCCCGTCCGAGGGCGGCTTCGACAACCGCCATCCGCGCGAATGGATGTCGCGCCAGCAAGGCTGGCGGCAGCGTGCCAATGCGGCGCAGTCCAATTGCTTCGAGGCGTTGCCGTTCTTCATCGGCGCGCTGCTGTGGGCGCAGCAGATTGGTGTGCCTCAGCATCGGGTCGATCTGCTGGCGGCCAGTTTCATCGTCCTGCGCTGCGCCTACGTGGCGCTGTACGTGCTGGATCGCGCCGGACTGCGAAGCCTGGCTTGGATCGCTGCCCTGGCCGTCAACGTGGCGTTGCTGTTTTCAGGCGCCTGATCACTGCGCTGCCAGCCGCACGGTCTTGCGGGCCGGGGTCGTGGTGCTGGTCGTGGCCTTCCGCTGCGCGACTCGAGCGACCGACTTGTCGCGAGTCGGTGCGGCCGCCACCGTAACCGGATTCTTCGATCTGGCTGCAGCAACGCGAGTCGACGTGGTCTTGCGTGTGGCCTCGTAGACGACGATCGACATGCCGGGCTTGAAGCGGGCGCTGGTGCCTACCCCGTTCCACTGTGCAACCTGTGCCATGCCGATGCGATAGCGCCTGGCGATGCTGGCCACCGAATCGGCTTTGCCGGCCTTCAGCACCACGCGGCGCAGCGGCGGCACGTCAGGCGCCAGTTCCATCGTCGCGTTGTCGGCGACATGCTCGGCCACGTCGGTGTGGCGCTGCTCGTTGCGCGGCACCAGCAAGGTCGATCCGGCCTTGACCAGCATGCGCGGCGGGATGCGGTTGACTTCACGCAGCTGTGCCTCGCTCATGCCGACCTGGCGAGCGGCATCGCCGGAACGCATCGTCGTCGGTGCCACCCAGGCGGTCCAACTGGCCAGCGGCGCGCGGTGATCTGCGAGCCGGCGCACGAACGCGCTGGCGTTGTCGTAAGGCAGCAGCACCTGTGGAGTGCCGGCCGCGAGGATCACCGGCTTGTTCATCTGGGGGTTCAGCGTCTTGAAGTCCTCGAGCGACATGCCGGCCAGGCGCGCGGCCAGGTCGATGTCGATGTCGCGCTGGATCGGCACGCCGAGGAAGTACGGGTGGTTCGCCAGCGTAGGCAGCGTCAGTGCAAACGACTCCGGTTTCAAGACGATGTTCTTGACCGCCTGCAACTTGGGAACGTAGCCACGCGTCTCATCCGGCATCTTCAGGCTCAGGTAATCGGTCGGCATGCCTGCCTTCTCGTTGCGGGCGATCGCCCGCTGCACGTTGCCTTCTCCCCAGTTGTAGGCCGCCAGCGCCAGGTGCCAGTCGCCGAACATGCCATACAGGCGCTGCAGGTAGTCCAGGGCAGCTCGGGTCGAGGCCAGCACGTCCCGTCGATCGTCGCGGAAGATGTTCTGCTTGAGTGCGAAGTCGCGCCCGGTGGCGGGCATGAACTGCCACATTCCGGAGGCCTTGGCCGACGACATGGCCTGCGGGTTGAATGCGCTCTCGATGAAGGGCAGCAGCGCCAACTCGGTGGGCATCCCGCGCGATTCAAGCTCTTCGACGATGTGGAAGAGATAGCGGCCGCCCCGAGTGGTCATGCGATCGACATAGTCGGGGCGGCTCGCGTACCAGCGCTCGCGCTCGCGAACGAGTTCGACGTCGAGGTCGGGCATCCTGAAGCCACGCCGAACACGTACCCACAGATCCGTTTGTGCGGCTGCATCGTCGAGATTGACGCTGACCTCCGGACGCATCGGATCGACCGGGGCAGCCACCGGCGGCAACGCATCTGCCGAGGCTTCCTTGGATCCGGAAGACTGCGCGGATTGCAATGGGGATTCGGCCGGGGCGATCACACCCACCGACGTACCGACGGCGGCGGCTGCGGGAGTTGTCGTGTGCGACGCGCATCCTGAACCGACCCACCAGGTTGCGAATACGAGCGTGAGGCCCAGAGTGAGCCGTCGCTGGGCGGGTGATAACAGTGTCATGCGGGTCATCGGAATTCGTTCTTCCACAGTCGCAGTGCCGCGAGGACATCGACAGGCTGATCGCTCCGGGCGCCGTGACGCCGCGCTGCATCGATCACCGCAGGCACATCGCATCGCAGGAACGGGTTGACGGCACGCTCTTCGGCCACGTGGCTGGGGAGGGTGGGCAAGCCGGCCGCGCGCTGCTGCTCGCACCACCGGGTGTAACGATCGAGGTCACCATTGTCAGGCTCGACGACGCGGGCGAACTTCAGGTTGGCCAGCGTGTATTCGTGCGCGCAGCAGACCCGGGTGTCGCCCGGCAGCGCGGCAAGTGCGCTCAGCGAATGGTGCATCTGCTCGGGCGTGCCCTCGAACAGACGCCCGCAACCGCCCGAGAACAGCGTGTCACCGCAGAACAGCAACGGGGCTTCGGTCAGGGCTTCGGTTTGCGGCTTCGACGGATGAAAGTAAGCGATGTGTCCCGCGGTGTGTCCGGGTACGTCGATCACATCGAAGTCCAGACCCAGCGCCCGGATCGTTTCGCCGCCGCGCACGCGCAGGCACGGCTCGGGGATGGTCTCGAAGGCAGGGCCGTACACGGGGCCCTGAAGGAAGGGCCGCAGGCCTGCGACACCGCCGACATGATCGTCGTGATGGTGCGTCACTAGAATCGCCGCGAGCCGGAGCTTGAGGCGGCCGAGCGCGTCAAGCACCGGCGCACAATCTCCCGGATCGATCACGATGGCGTCGATGCCATCGTGAAGCAGCCAGATGTAGTTGTCGGTGAACGCGGGCAGTGCGATTAAATTCATGACGGAAACCGCGACCAGTATAAGTTTGGGTGCCTGGCTCGCGACACCGCCGGGCGTCTATTTGCTCGAGTGGGAACAGCGCCATCTCGACGAGGCCGTGGCCGACGTGTTCGGCTTCCACGCGCTGCAGCTCGGACTGCCTCAACTCGATGCCTTGCGGGGCAATCGCATGCCGCATCGCTGGCTGGCCGTCGACGCGCCGCATCGTTCCGATGTTGCCGTTCCGGCGAAGCCGTCCGGGCAGCGAGCCGTCACGCTGAATTGCGACTTCGATGCCTTGCCCTTCGACAGCCAGAGCCTCGACCTGGTGGTCCTGCCGCATGCACTGGAACTCGCGCGGGACCCGCATCTGACCTTGCGAGAGGTCGAACGCGTGCTGAGGCCCGAGGGGCGGGTCGTCATCATCGGATTCAACCCCACCAGTCTCTGGGGCATGCGCCAGCAGACTGGTTATGCCAGACGCCGCCTCGGTCTGGGGCGGGGCAAATCGATGTTCCTGCCGCGCGAACGCGAGCTCATCGCCTACCGCCGCCTGCGCGACTGGTTGCGGCTGCTCAGCTTCGAGGTCGAGACCGGACGATTCGGTTGCTACCGGCCGCCGATGCGATCGGACCAGTGGTTGTCGCGCTTCGGATGGATGGAGTCCGCCGGTGGTCGCTGGTGGCCCGTGTTCGGTGCGGTCTACGCGCTGACCGCGGTCAAGCGGGTGCGCGGCATGCGGCTGGTCGGGCTGGTGCGTGATCAGCGCCTGAAGGCCCACGCCTCGCCGGCCGTGGTGACTCAGCAACTGCCGCACCATCGGGAGGCGTCGCGCTGGACGAGGGAGTTGGCCGAACATGACTGATGGCGTGAATGAACTCCGTTGAGCAACCTCCGATGACTGAATCGGCACAGAAGATCCAGCGTCCGCTGGTCACCATCTACACCGACGGCGCCTGCAAGGGCAACCCGGGCCGGGGTGGCTGGGGAGCATGGCTGGCGACCGAGGGCCACGAGAAGGAACTGTTCGGTGGTGAGTTGATGACCACCAACAACCGCATGGAGCTGACCGCGGTGATCGAGTCGCTGGCATCGCTCAAGCGGACCTGCTCGGTGGTGATCTACACCGACAGCGAATATGTCCGCAAGGGCATTACCGAATGGATCCACGGCTGGAAGCAGCGTGGCTGGAAGACCGCCGACCGCAAGCCGGTCAAGAACGCGGAGCTGTGGCAGCGGCTGGACGCGTTGCGGTCTCTGCACCACGTTGACTGGCGGTGGGTCAAGGGACATTCGGGCGACCCCGGCAACGAGCGTGCCGATGCCCTGGCCAACCGCGGCGTGGAGGCCGCTGCCTGATCGTGGCCGAGCCGCTCGGCAGCGCGCCGTTTCGGCGCCGGCTCGATCGCATCTACCTAGCCTACACCGCCAGCTTCATCCTGTTCGTGCTGGCGCTGGCGATGCTCGAGCGTATCGGCATGCCCAAGCACTGGATCGGCGTCACCTTCCTGCTGTCGACGGTGCTGCTGTACGCGGGTATCGGCATCCTGAGCCGAACCACCGACCCGACCGAGTACTACGTGGCCGGACGCCGAGTTCCGGCCTTCTACACCGGCATGGCGACGGCGGCCGACTGGATGTCAGCGGCTTCGTTCATCGGGCTGGCGGGAACGCTCTACCTGCAGGGCTACGCCGGGCTGGCATTCGTGCTGGGCTGGACCGGTGGCTACTGCCTGGTGGCATTGCTGATCGCGCCTTACCTGCGCAAGTTCGGCCAGTTCACGATCCCCGACTTCCTCGGCGCACGCTATGGCGGCAACCTGCCGCGGATGGTCGGCGCGTTCGCGGCCGTGCTGTGCTCGTTTGTCTATCTGGTCGCGCAAATCTATGGCGTCGGGCTGATCACGGCGCGGCTGACCGGTGTCGATTTCGTGATCGGCATCTTTCTCGGCCTGGGTGGGGTGCTCGTGTGCTCCTTCCTCGGTGGCATGCGCGCGGTGACCTGGACGCAGGTGGCTCAGTACATCATCCTGATCATTGCCTTCCTGGTGCCGGTGATGTGGTTGTCGGTCAAGCAGACCGGCAATCCGATCCCGCAGCTGGTGTATGGCGCGCAGCTGGCCAAGGTGACCGAACGCGAGCAGCAACTGCTGAACGATCCGAAGGAGCTGGAGGTCATCGCCGCCTTCAAGGCGCGTGCGCAGGACTACGCCGCGCGGCTGGTCGATGTGCCGAAATCGCTGGCCGCCGAGCGCGACGCCGGCCGCCAGAAGGTCGCGGCCCTGAAGGCCGAGAACGCTCCGCTGGGCGACATCCAGGCAGCCGAAAAGGCCCTGTTGCGCATCCCGAAGACCGAGGCGGCCGCGCGCGAGGCCTGGACCCGTGCGGTCGCGTCCAACGAGGCGCGTGCTCGACCGCTGGCAGGCATGCCGCCGCATGGCCGGCCATTTGCCGGCGACCCGCACGGCAGCGCGGCCGAACGCGAGTTGTTCAGTCAGTCGCGCATGAATTTCCTGGCGCTCGTGCTGTGCCTGATGGTCGGAACCGCCGGCTTGCCGCACATCCTGGTGCGCTGCTACACCACGCCGTCGGTGCGCGAGGCCAGACGCTCGGTGACCTGGGCGCTGTTCTTCATCTTCCTGCTGTACATGACGGTGCCGGCGCTTGCCGTGCTGGTCAAGTTCGAGGTCTTCAATGTGCTCGTAGGCACCCGTTTCGATCAGTTGCCGGCCTGGATGTCGACCTGGTCGCGCGTCGATCCGTCGCTGCTGTCGGTCGTCGACATCAACAAGGATGGCATCCTGCAACTCGGCGAGATGCGCATCGGAGGCGACATCGTGGTGCTGGCGACGCCAGAGGTCGCCGGCCTGCCCTACGTGATTTCCGGCATGGTCGCAGCCGGGGGCCTGGCTGCCGCACTCTCCACCGCCGACGGCCTGCTGCTGACGATCGCCAATGCGCTGTCGCACGACGTCTACTTCAAGATGATCAACCCTCGAGCATCTGCCGCGCGTCGGGTCGCTCTGTCCAAGGTCACGCTGCTGGCGGTGGCGCTGGGTGCGGCGGCGGTGGCTGCCCAACGGCCGGCCGACATCGTCTTCCTCGTGTCCGCCGCGTTCTCGCTCGCGGCCGCAGCTTTCTTTCCGGCGCTGGTGCTGGGCGTGTTCTGGAGCCGGGCGAACCAGCCGGGCGCGCTGGCGGGCATGGTCGCTGGCCTCGCGGTCACCATCCACTACATGGTGCAAAACGAGCCCTGGATGCGCAGCCTGTTCGGGGTGACCAGCCCGCCAGCGCTGTGGTTCGGCATCTCGCCGATCTCGGCGGGGGTCTTCGGCATGAGTGTGGGCGCCGCGGTGCTGGTGTTGGTCAGCCTGCTGACCCCACGGCCTCGAGTCGAGTCCCGCGCTTTCACCCGCAGCTTGCGTTTTCCGAAGTCCGACTGACAGCCGGTGCCGCCTTGGCTCTCGTTCGCCCGGCGTGCCGACGAAAATGGCTGCTGCGGTCCTTCGCGACGCGATATACTCGCGGGCTTGCCTTGCCACACCCAGGTCGACGCTCGGGGTGGCTTCCATTTTCGGAATTCACAAGGAGATTCAATGCGTCACTACGAAATCGTGCTGCTGATCCATCCGGATCAAAGCGAACAGGTTCCGGCCATGCTGGAACGCTACAAAGGGGTGATCACCGCCGGCGGCGGCAAGGTTCACCGGGTCGAGGACTGGGGACGTCGGCAAATGGCCTACTTGATCCAGAAGCTGGCCAAGGCCCACTACCTCTGCATCAACATCGAATGCAGCAAGGAAGTCCTGGCCGAGCTGGAAACCGGCTTCCGCTTCAACGACGCCGTGTTGCGCCACCTGACCGTGCTGAAGAGCAAGGCCGAGACGGCTCCTTCGGTGATGATGAAGACCAGCGACCGTGAAGACCGTCGCGCACCGCAGGAGTCCGCTGCCTGAGTTGTCTGAGTGATGTCGGCTGGACCGGACGTGCCCGATGAACAGACTGGTTCTGGTGGCAGCGGTGGTCGAGCGAGGCGCTCTGCGCTACACCCCCGCCGGATTGCCGGCACTCGATTTGAGCCTCAGGCACGAATCGCAAGTGACGCAAAACGGGATGCCGCGCCAGGTTTCGATGGAAATCAAGGCGCGTGCGGTGGGCGACATCACGAAGGCGTTGAACTGCATCGAACTCGGAAGCACTCACGGCTTTGCCGGCTTCCTGGGATCGCAGCGCAACGGCAAGGGCGTCGTGTTCCATGTGACCGAACTGGACTGAAGGTCCCGACGGTCCCGATCTGAATTGAATTTGACAGAGGTTTGATATGCCACCACCACGCGGTAAGGGTAAGTTTTCCAAGGATCGCAAGCCGAAGCGCAATCAGCAATCGCTGCTGTTCCGGCGCAAGCGCTTCTGCCGTTTCACCGTCACCGGTGTGACCGAGATCGACTACAAGGATGTCGAGACACTGCGCGATTTCATCGGCGAGAACGGCAAGATCACGCCGGCCCGCCTGACCGGAACCCGCGCCTTCTTCCAACGTCAGCTGACGACCTGCATCAAGCGGGCGCGTTTCCTGGCGATGCTGCCGTACAGCGACCAGCACCGCGTCTGAGGAGCCACCGATCATGCAAATCATCCTGCTGGAAAAAGTGGCGAACCTGGGCGACCTCGGTGACGTTGTCAAGGTCAAGGACGGCTATGCCCGCAACTTCCTGATCCCATCGCGTGCTGCACGCCGTGCGACCGCGACCGCGATCAAGGAGTTCGAGCTGAAGCGCGCCGAACTCGAAAAGGCTGCGGCCGACAAGCTGGCCGCCGCACAGGCCCTGGGCGAGAAGATGAGCGGTCGCACCGTTCACATCACGCAAAAGGCCGGTGTCGACGGGCGCCTGTTCGGTTCGGTCACCAACAACGACATCGCCGAAGCGCTGACGCGCATCGACTTCAAGGTGGTCAAGTCGCAGGTCCGCCTGCCGAATGGCCCGTTGAAGACGGTCGGCGAGCACGCGGTCTCGGTGTCGCCGCACACCGATGTCGTGGTCGAGGTCAAGGTGGTCGTGGTGGGCGAAACCGCCTGATTCTGGCTGCTTCGCACACTCCGAAAGGCCGGCTCTGCCGGCCTTTTTCATTCTCTTTGTCCTCGGCGATCTTCCCCAGCATTTACCCAGCATCTACACAGCGTTGTCCACAGGCGAACCGGCCGGGCACTCGTATGATCTTCGGATGTCAGCGCTTCTCTCCTCGCCTCAGCTTTCCTCCCAGCCGCCCCGCGGCGATGATGAAGTCGCCCGACTTCGAATGCCGCCGCATTCCATCGAGGCGGAGCAGAGCGTGCTGGGCGGTCTGCTGCTCGACAACAGCGCCTGGGACCGTGCCGGCGACCTGCTGACCGACAGCGATTTCTACCGCTTCGAGCACCGGGCGATCTACGCCGCGATCGGTGCGCTGGTCAACGCCACCCGACCGGCCGACGTGATCACGGTATTCGAGCAGTTGCAAGGTCTCGGCAAGGCCGAGGAATGCGGCGGGCTGGTTTACCTCAACGCGCTTGCCCAGAGCGTCCCGAGTGCGGCGAACCTGCGTCGCTATGCCGAGATCGTTCGCGAGCGCGCGGTGCTGCGCAAGCTGGTATCAGCCAGCGACGAGATTGCCACGAGCGCGTTCAATCCGCAGGGCAGGGCGGTCTCGGAGATCCTCGACGAAGCCGAAGCCAAGATCTTCAAGATCGGCGAAGAAGGCTCGCGCTCGCGTCAGGGATTCCAGACGATGGATTCGCTGGTCGTGCAGCTGCTGGACCGCGTGACCGAACTGCACGAGAACGGCGCAGAAGAGGTGACCGGCGTGCGCACCGGCTACTTCGATCTCGATCGCATGACCGCCGGTTTTCAGCCTGGCGACCTGATCGTGCTGGCGGCCCGCCCGTCGATGGGCAAGACCGCCCTGGCGCTCAACATCGCCGAGCACGTCGCCGTTCAGGAAGGCCTGCCTGTAGTCATCTTCTCGATGGAAATGGGTGCGTCGCAGCTCGCGTTGCGACTCGTTGGCTCATTGGGTCGCATCGACCAGCAGCACCTGCGCACCGGCGCGCTGAAGGACGACGAATGGGGCCGCCTGACCGAGGCGATCGAGAAGCTCGGCAGCGTCAGCATGTTCATCGACGAAAGCCCGGCGCTGACGCCGAGCGAGTTGCGTGCCCGGGCGCGCCGCCAGGCCCGCCAGTGCGGCAAGCTCGGCCTGATCGTCGTCGACTACCTGCAACTGATGAGCGGCAGCGGCGGCGCGAACGAGGAAAACCGAGCCACCGTGATCGGCGAGATCTCGCGCGGATTGAAATCGCTGGCCAAGGAACTTCAGTGTCCGGTGATCGCGCTGTCGCAGCTCAACCGCAGCGTCGAGTCGCGCACCGACAAGCGTCCGATGATGAGCGACCTGCGTGAGTCGGGCGCGATCGAGCAGGATGCCGACGTCATCATGTTCATCTACCGCGACGAGTACTACACCAAGGAGGCGTGCAAGGAGCCGGGTATCGCCGAGATCATCATCGGCAAGCAGCGCAACGGGCCGACCGGCACCGTCAAGCTGACCTTCCTCAAGCCGCTGACCAAATTCGACAACCTCGCGCCGGGCAGCGCCGGTTCAGACGACTACTGACGATTCTTTGTTGGGCGATTTTTCGGCGGATGCGGTGCGCAGCATCAAGCCTCCAGCCGACCGTCCCGATCCCTGTCCCAGGTTGACCTGGGTTCCCTTGGTGCAGAACCGCAGTTTCAGGTCCTCGATCTTGACGGCCAACGCTGCGTGATTGGGGATCTTGGCTGCATGGCGGTTGACCACCGCACCGGCCAGCTCGATCAGTTTCGCGTTGAGCGTTTCGGATCCTCTGAGCAGCAACGCGTCGACGGCCGCAGCCGGTGAGCCGGTGACGCTGTGCGTCATCGCCTTTTCGGCCATGGTGCTGATCTCGTGCAGGCCTTCGCGGATCAGCCCTGAATAGACGGCGTTGTTGCCCGCCGCGCTGCACAGCATTTCGCATGATGCCTTGGAGATGCAGAAGCGCAGGGCCACGGCACGTACCCACATTTCGGCATCGGGCAGCTGGACCTCGGTGCTGCGCAGGCGTGAAAGCATCGCCAGCATGTTGGTGGCCGCCTCGAAATCGAAGTCTTCGCGCCGCAGGTCGTTCGAGAGATCTCGGGCCAGATCCACACACTCGCCGACCTTGCGTGCAAACAGGCGGTGGAAGACGGTGACGATGCGCTTGAAGCGCTGCAGGCGGTTGCTTTCGGGGCGGCGATCGGCCATCAGTTCGAGACTCGCATACGCGCGCTTGAATTCCTTGCCGTCCGACTTGTCGAACTGCAGCATCGACAGCAGCACCAGGGTCTGGCAGTCGAACATCTTCGAGGCCAGGCCGATGCGCACGGTGCGATCGAGTGCGGTGATCGCCTCTTCGGTCTGACCCATGAAGAAGGCCAGCATGCCCTGCTTCTGGAGCCGGTTGATGCTCTGGGGCGTCACTCTCGACGAGTCTCGATAGGTTTCGAGCGCTGCAGCCAGGTTGCCCTGCTCGAGCTGGACGCGCCCCATCACATCGTAGGCATCGGCGTAGGTGGGTTGCTCGGCAATCAGGCTTTCGAGGATGCGGGTTGCCTTGGGAAGCTGGCCGGCCTCCAGCTCGGACCGCGCCAGGCCGAGCTTGGCCCAAGGCAGGGCCTTGGATTCATGAACCGCGGCGTACAAGGCCTTCGCCGAATCGTGGTCGTTGATGCGCAGGAACAGCTCGGCTCCGATGCGCGCCGCGTAGAGCCAGAACTCGCCCCGGGCTTCGAAGCGCTCCATGCACAGCCGCGCGCCACCTGCAAAGTCCTCGGCCTCGATGGCCTCGAAAATGGATTTCAGGACCTTCTTGCGATACCGGGCCTGGAGAACGCGCTCCTCGAGCGCGGCCGCGGTGTGTGGCTTGATCAGGTAGCTGTCGAGTGCCGATTCGGCCGCCTCGGCCACCTTCACGTACGAGCACTCGCCGGTCACCATCACGAACACCGTGGAGTAGGGCAGCAACTGCGCCCTGCGCAGGTCGTCGAGCAACTCCTGACCTGAAATCGGCGAGCTGTCGAAGTGGTAGTCGCAGATCACGATGTCGAACACGCGGTTCTCGAGCTCGCGCCGCGCGTCCTCCACGCGGCTGGTCTGAGAGACCTGACCCACGCCGATGTCGCGCATCATGTTCATGAGCGCGCTGCGCGAGGTCGGGTTGCTGTCGATCACCAGCGCCTTGCAGGCCTGCACTTCTGGGTCGTGGGCTCTCATTGTTCGATTCCTGGGCGAAGTTGTTGCGCGGCTGACCCGGCCCTGCAGGCACTGCAGTTGGAGCTCGGTCCGCGCGTTGTCGGGTGAGCGGCATCAGCCGGGTGAAGCGATCGCAATCCAGACATAGACATCCGATATCCAAGGTGACACCCTGGATATCGGACATCCGGCCGCTCGCTTGAGGGGCCGCTTGACGCTTCGGGAGCAGGCTCCCGGACCTCGACTTACTTGAACAGATCCTTGACCCGGTCCGACCACGACTTCGAGTTGGGCGAGTGCTTGTCGCCGCCCTTTTGGAACGATTCTTCCAGTTCCTTCAGCAGCTTGCGCTGGTGCTCGGTCAGCTTGATCGGAGTCTCGACGGTGACGTGGCAGTACAAGTCGCCCGGGTAGCTCGATCGCAGTCCCTTGATGCCCTTGCCGCGCAGGCGGAAGGTCTTGCCGTGCTGGGTGCCCTCGGGCAGTTCGATCTCGGCCTTGCCCGTGAGTGTGGGCACCTGGATCTGCCCGCCGAGCGCTGCCGTGATCATGCTGACCGGCGCCGTGCAATGCAGGTCGTCGCCGTCGCGCTCGAAGATCTCGTGCTGCTTGACCCGGATCTCGATGTAGAGGTCGCCAGGGGGGCCGCCGTTGGTGCCGGGCTCGCCGTTGCCAGCCGAGCGGATGCGCATGCCTTCGTTGATGCCCGCAGGAATCTTGACCTCGAGAGTCTTGTTCTTCTTGATCCGCCCCTGTCCATTGCAGGCGGTGCACGGTTCGGGGATGACCTTGCCCGCGCCGCGGCAGTTCGGGCAGGTCTGCTGGATGCTGAAGAAGCCCTGGCGCATCGTCACCGCGCCCGAGCCATTGCAGGTGCCGCAGACCTTCGGGCTGGTGCCGGGCTTGGCGCCGCTGCCCTTGCAGGTTTCGCAGGTTTCGTAAGCCGGAATGCGGATCTGCGTTTCCTTGCCGGCGGCGGCCTCTTCCAGCGTGATCTCCATCGCATACGAAAGATCGCTGCCACGGAACACCTGCTGGCCGCCGCCGCGCCGCTGACCGCCGGCGGCGCCGCCGCCGAAGATGTCGCCGAAGATATCGCCGAAGGCTTCGGCAAAGCCACCCATGCCGTCGCCGCCCGGGCGGAATCCGCCGCCGCCCATGTTCGGGTCGACGCCTGCGTGGCCGTACTGGTCGTAGGCGGCACGCTTTTGCGCGTCGGAGAGCATCTCGTAGGCTTCCTTGGCCTCCTTGAACTTCTCCTCGGCCTTCTTGGCATCGTCACCCTGGTTGCGGTCGGGGTGGTGCTTCATCGCCAGCTTGCGATAAGCCTTCTTGATGTCTTCCTCGGACGCGTTCTTCGTCACACCGAGGGTTTCGTAGTAATCGCGCTTTGCCATCGGTTCATCCGTCACGCCGCAGCGTCTGGTTCAAATGAGAACGCCGCGTCGAGGCTCGGCCTGCGCTCGAGCACCCTGACGCGGCGAGGACGCCGGGCGAACCCGGCGTCTTGAGCCTATCGAAGTCGTTTCACTTCTTTTCTTTGACTTCGGTGAACTCGGCATCGACCACATTGTCGTCGGCGGGCTTGTCCGAAGGCGCTGCGGAGGCACCCGCACCGCCAGCTGCCGCGGCTTCGGCTGCGCCCGCTGCGGCCTGTGCATCGGCATAGACCTTCTCTCCGAGCTTCTGACTGGCGGTCATCAGTGCTTCGGTCTTGGCCTCGATGGCCGCCTGGTCCTCGCTCTTCAGCGATTCCTCGGCATCCTTCAACGCGGCCTCGATCTTTTCCTTTTCGCCGGCATCGAGCTTGTCGCCATGCTCGCCCAGACTCTTCTTGACGCTGTGGATCATCGCGTCAGCCGAATTGCGTGCCTGGATCAGGCCCAGTTTCTTCTTGTCCTCGGCGGCGTTCAGTTCGGCATCCTTCACCATCTGCTGGATCTCGGCCTCGGTCAGACCCGAGTTGGCCTTGATGGTGATCTTGTTTTCCTTGCCGGTGCCCTTGTCCTTGGCGCCGACGTGCAGGATGCCGTTGGCGTCGATGTCGAAGCTGACCTCGATCTGCGGCGTGCCGCGTGCGGCTGGCGCAATGCCTTCGAGGTTGAACTCGCCCAGACTCTTGTTGCCCGAGGCCATCTCGCGCTCGCCCTGGTAGACCTTGATCGTCACTGCCGGCTGGTTGTCGTCGGCCGTGCTGAAGGTCTGCGCGAACTTGGTCGGGATGGTCGTGTTCTTCTTGATCATCTTCGTCATCACGCCGCCCAGGGTCTCGATGCCCAGGCTCAGCGGGGTAACGTCGAGCAGCAGCACGTCCTTGCGGTCGCCGGCCAGCACCTGTCCCTGAATGGCCGCACCGACGGCCACGGCCTCGTCGGGGTTCACGTCCTTGCGCGGCTCCTTGCCGAAGAACTCCTTGACCTTCTCCTGCACCTTGGGCATGCGGGTCATGCCGCCGACCAGGATCACGTCGTCGATTGCGCTGACGGCGATGCCGGCATCCTTGATGGCGGTGCGGCAGGGCGCAATGGTGCGCTCGATCAAATCTTCAACCAGCGCTTCCAGCTTCGAGCGACTGAGCTTGATGTTCAGGTGCTTCGGACCCGACGCGTCGGCTGTCACATAGGGCAGGTTGATGTCGGTCTGTGCGCCGCTGGACAGCTCGATCTTCGCCTTCTCGGCTGCTTCCTTCAGGCGTTGCAGCGCCAGCACGTCCTTGCCCAGGTCGACGCCTTGCTCTTTCTTGAACTCGGCAATGATGTATTCGATGATGCGCTGGTCGAAGTCCTCGCCACCGAGGAAGGTGTCGCCGTTGGTGGCCAGCACCTCGAACTGCTTCTCTCCGTCGACGTCGGCGATCTCGATGATCGACACGTCGAAGGTGCCACCGCCCAAGTCGTAGACGGCGATCTTGCGATCACCCTTCTCGTTCTTGTCGAGGCCGAATGCCAGTGCGGCTGCGGTCGGCTCGTTGATGATGCGCTTGACGTCCAGACCGGCGATGCGGCCTGCGTCCTTGGTTGCCTGACGCTGCGCGTCGTTGAAGTACGCCGGCACGGTGATGACCGCATCGGTGACGGTTTCGCCCAGGTAATCCTCGGCGGTCTTCTTCATCTTGCGCAGGATCTCGGCGCTGACCTGCTGCGGTGCGATCTTCTGGCCACGCACCTCGACCCAGGCATCCCCGTTGTCGGCAGCCGCGATCTTGTAGGGCATCAGGTCGATGTCCTTCTGCACTTCCTTCTCGGTGAACTTGCGGCCGATCAGGCGCTTCACCGCGTACAGCGTGTTCTTCGGGTTGGTCACCGCCTGGCGCTTGGCCGAGGCGCCGACGAGGATCTCGCCGCTTTCCTGGTAGGCGACGATCGATGGCGTGGTGCGCGCACCTTCGCTGTTCTCGATCACCTTGGTGGTGTTGCCTTCCATGATCGACACACACGAGTTGGTCGTGCCGAGGTCGATGCCGATGATTTTTGCCATGTCGAAATCTCCTGAAAACTGAAACTGTCTTGATGTCGAGTTGTGGATAACTCGTGTCTTTTCAAGGGCGGTGACCGTGCGAGTCGTGCACGGCTTACCAATCTGCGACCGCTACTTCGGGGCTGTGACGGTGACCAGGGCGGGTCTCAGCACACGGTCGGAAATGAGGTAGCCCTTCTGCAGCACGGCGACCACGGTGTTGGCCTCCTGATCGGCCGGCACGACGCTGATCGCCTGGTGCTGATGCGGGTCGAATCTCGCACCGGCAGCCGGGTTGATCTCGACGACGCGATTGCGCTCTAGTGCGCTCGACAGCTGTCGCAAGGTCGCGTGCACACCCTCGAGCAGTTGCTCGGGCGTGGCCGCCGGGATTGCGATGGCCGCTTCGAGGCTGTCCTTGACCGGAAGCAGGCTTTCCGCAAAGCCTTCGACGGCGAACTTGCGGGCCTTGGAGATCTCTTCCTCGGCGCGACGGCGAACGTTCTCGGCTTCGGCCTTGGCGCGCAGGTAGGCGTCTGCCACCTCGGCGTGCTTGGCTTCGAGTTCGGCGAGTTTCGCCGCCGGATCGATGGCTTCGCTGCCCTGAGGCGCCGATTTGCCGGCTTCGGTCGCTGGGTGATCGCTGTGGAGCGGTGTCTGAGGTTCGTTATGGCTCATGTCGGCTGAATTCCCTTCAGCCCTCCACATGAAGCCGATCCCCTGATATTCAAGAGGGCTTTTGCATCGATTCGACGCGCAGACCCGATCTGCAGCTTCATTCGCCGTCGGCCGAGGCGCTCCAGCGGTTCCAGTCGGCCAGCTTGCGGCGATCCCGCTTGGTCGGGCGACCCTGCTCTATCGCCAGCGACGGCTCGGCGGCTTCTCGCCGCTGCTGCGCAGTTTTTTCGCGCCGTGCAATGCTTTCCGCCGTCTCGGCATAGAGCGCCTGCGCGACCAGTGCCGGACCGCGGATGTCGCTCAGTGCGACCACGACGATCGTGCGGAGGTCAACTCCCTGACGCAGTTCGATGCGGTCGCCCGGGTGCAGTTCTCGTGAGGGCTTGGCAGCCTGGTCGTTGACGCTGATTCGACCTTTGCCGATTTCGTCGGTCGCCAGGCTGCGAGTCTTGAAGAAGCGGGCGGCCCAGAGCCACTTGTCGAGTCTCAAGCGCGTGCCTTGCGGGTCAAGTGGTCAGCGGCGGATGGAGACACATCGATCAGCGATCGGCACCGAGCGCCAGCGCCCGCTCGCGCTGTTCCGCTCGCGCGGACGCGTCAGCCTGGACGGTGCAATCCCAGCCCTGCAGGTGATTGATCGCGATGCCTGTAAGGGCAACCAGCCATTCATGCAGATCGTTCAGGCAGGGCAGGTAGTTGAATTCCGTGCCGCCGGCGTTCAGGAACGCGGTGCGTGCCTCCTGGGCGATTTCCTCCAGGGTCTCCAGGCAGTCGGCCGTGAAGCCCGGACACATGATGTCGACCCGCTTGATGCCTTGTTTGGCGAGTGCAATCAGCGTGGGCTCGGTGTAGGGCTGCAGCCATTCAGCCTTGCCGAACCGGCTCTGGAACGTCACCACCAGTTCGTCTTTGCCGAGGCCGAGGCGCTCGCCCAGCAGACGGGCGGTCTTCAGGCACTGACAGTGGTAGGGATCGCCCTGCAGCAGGGTCCGTCGCGGCACGCCGTGGAAGCTGAGGACCAGCTTTTCGGGTCGGCCCGAATGTGTCCAGTGGTCGGAGGCGCGCTTGGCCAGGGCCCCGATGTAGGCCCGGTCGTCATGGTATTGGTTGACGAAGCGGAATTCTGGCAGGCGGCGCGCCTGCTTGCCCCATTGAAAGACGGCATCGCACACGCTGGCCGTGGTGGGGCCGGAGTACTGCGGGTAGAGCGGCAGCACCAGCACGCGGGTGATGCCGGCCGCGCGAAGTTCGTCGAGCGCGGTGGCGATGGCCGGGGCGCCGTAGCGCATCGCCGGCCGCACCAGCACGCGATGCCCTCGTTCGCCCAGGTAGCCCTGCAGCATCGCAGCCTGCTTCTCGGTCCATACCTTCAAGGGCGAGCCCTGGTCGGTCCAGACGGTGGCGTACTTGGCCGCGGACTGCTTCGGTCGAACTTGAAGGATGACCCCATTGAGGATGAACCACCACAGCAGACGCGGAATCTCGACGACTCGCGGATCGCTGAGAAACTCCTTCAGGTAGCGCCGCAGCGCCTGTGCTGTGGGTGCATCGGGCGTGCCCAGGTTGCACAGGAGTACCGCCGTGTCGGGCGAGGTGGGCTTGCCATGTTCGTGGACAGGTTCGGGAGCGAATGGCATGCAACGTCCGTGAGGGCTAACCCGCAATTATCGGCGAGTGCCAGCCGGTGTCAGATTTCGGTGGGCGGGTGTCGCTGGGTGTCGGAAAAACGCAGCACTTCGAAACGAACGCAGGGCGCTGTCGGATCCGAGGGTGCGGTGCCCAGTCCGATCACGCCGCTGCCGTGCAGGGTGCAGGTGCCACGTCGCAGGGCGACCACTTCGGTGTCGCCGGTGAACCGCACGTAAGTACCGTTGTAGCTGAGGTCCGACAACTGGAACGCGCCGCCGTGCCAGTCGATGCGTGCGTGAGAACGAGAGACGCGGTTGTCATCGATGCAGTAGGTCGCCTGGGTGCTGCGCCCCAGCACGAGCGGCATGCTGTCGGTGGCGAAGACCTGGTTCACGTCGAGCCAGATGAGCCGCACTCCCTCGGGCTCCGGTGCCATCATGATGTCGCCGAAGGCGGTGGCCGCCATGTCTGTGAAATGCCTCGTCTCGAGGACGTGCACTTCGACCGGCTCGACGCGTCCCCGCAACTGAAGATGATCGAGGCGGCGAAACTGGACCCTGTCGAACGTTGCCAATCCGTCCAGCACGGTTGAAGTGGCCAGCGTTTCGTTGTCTCCCGAATGTTCGAGCAGGCGTGCAGCGACGTTGACGGCATCACCGAAGTAGTCTCCGGCCATCTCGACGACTTCCCCGAATGCCAGCCCCACCTGCAGCCTCAGTGCCCGGCCGGCGGCTACCACCGACTCGTCCAGCCCGCCACGTGCCAGCGCATCGTGCATGTCTATCGACGCCCTGACTGCAGAGGTGGAGTCGATGAAGGTCGCCATCAGGCCGTCGCCAAGCGTCTTGACCAGTGTTCCTCCACGCGCGCCGACCACGTGACCGAGCATCGAGATGCTCTGCGTCACCAACTGCGTGGCGACCGCATTGCCGAGCGTTTCGTACAGCCCGGTGCTACCGCGCAGGTCGGCGAACAGCACGCAACGTTCCAGGTTTCGAGTCATGCCTTGGTGACTGTGAATTGCGTCACAGTCTATCGTCAACACGCCATGAAAAAGGCCCCACGCAAGGGTGGGGCCTGATTGTGTTGTAAGCGGACTCAGGGTCCGCAGGGCAAGACTCTTGACCTGTACATGCGGCACGCTCTACGAGCGAGCTCCACCCGCAGCCCGTGCCCGCCGTGCGGTCACAGGTTGTCCAGGTAGGTGCGCAACTTGTCCGATCGGCTCGGGTGCTTGAGCTTGCGGATGGCCTTGGCTTCGATCTGCCGGATGCGCTCGCGCGTCACGTCGAACTGCTTGCCCACTTCCTCCAGCGTGTGGTCGGTGCTCATCTCGATGCCGAAGCGCATGCGCAGCACCTTGGCCTCGCGCGGCGTGAGTGAATCGAGGATGTCCTTGACCACATCGCGCAGGCCGGCCTGCATCGCGGCCTCGATGGGTGCTGCGTTGTGGGTGTCCTCGATGAAATCGCCCAGGTGGCTGTCGTCGTCGTCGCCGATGGGGGTTTCCATCGAGATCGGCTCCTTGGCGATCTTCATGATCTTGCGGATCTTGTCCTCGGGGATCTCCATCTTCCCGGCCAGCGTGGGCGCGTCGGGCTCGAAGCCGAACTCCTGCAGGTGCTGGCGGCTGAGCCGGTTCATCTTGTTGATCGTCTCGATCATGTGCACCGGGATGCGGATGGTGCGGGCCTGGTCGGCGATGCTGCGGGTGATGGCCTGGCGGATCCACCAGGTGGCGTAGGTGGAAAACTTGTAGCCGCGCCGGTACTCGAACTTGTCCACCGCCTTCATCAGGCCGATGTTGCCCTCCTGGATCAGGTCCAGGAACTGCAGGCCGCGGTTGGTGTACTTCTTGGCAATCGAGATCACCAGCCGCAGGTTGGCCTCGATCATCTCGCGCTTGGCGTCGCGGCTGGCCCGCTCACCAGCGTTCATCCGGCGGTTGATCTCTTTCAGGTCGTCCAGCGGCACCACCGCCTGCCGTTGCAGGTCGATCAGCTTTTGCTGCAGTTCCTGCACCGCGGGCAGTTGGCGCGCCAGCACCGCGCTGTAGGGCTTGCCGCCAGACGCCTCACGCCGGGCCCAGCCCAGGTTCAACACATGGGACGGGAAGGTGGCCACAAACCGGTCTTGCGGCATGCCGCAGCGGTCGACCACGATGCGGCGGATCTCGCGCTCGAAGCGCCGCACGTCATCCACCTGGCTGCGCAGCACCTGGCACAGCCGCTCGATCGTCTTGACGCTGAAGCGGATGGTCATCAGGTCAACGGTGAGCTGCTGCTGGCTGCGTGCGTACGCGGCCGATCCGTAACCCTCGGCTTCAAACGCCTGGCGCATCGCGTCGAAGTGCTGTCGCACCAGGTCGAAGCGGCCCAGCGCCTGGGTCTTGAGTTCCTCCAGCTTCTTGGTCAGGGCCTTGCTACCGCCCTGGCCGTCGTCGTCTTCTTCTTCATCGAACTCATCAAAGTCTTCTTCGGCCACGTAGTCGTCGGCTTCGTCGTCCGACACAAAGCCGTCCACCACCTCCGAGATCTGCAGCGTGCCGGCCTCGATGCGGTCGGCCAGTGCCAGCACCTCGGCAATGGTCTTGGGCGAGGCCGAGATGGCCTCCATCATGGTCTGCAGGCCGCCTTCGATGCGCTTGGCGATCTCGATCTCGCCCTCGCGGGTGAGCAATTCGACCGTGCCCATCTCGCGCATGTACATCCGCACCGGGTCGGTGGTGCGGCCGAAGTCGCTCTCCACGCTGGCCAGCGCGGCCTCGGCCGCTTCTTCGGCCTCTTCGTCGGTGGCGGTCGGGGTGCTGGCGCCGGCGATCAGCAGTGTGGCGACGTCGGGCGGCTGCTCATACACCGCCACGCCCATGTCGGCCAGCATCGTGACGATGGCCTCCAGGATGTCGTTGTCCACCAGCTTCTCGGGCAGGTGGTCGTTGATTTCCTGGTGCGTCAGGAAACCCCGCGTCTTGCCCATCTTGATGAGTGTCTTGAGCTCCAGCCGACGCTTGCTGAGCTCGGCTTCGGTCAGCGTGGCTTCGTCCAGGCCGAACTCGCGCATCAGCGCGCGCTCCTTGGCCCGCGACACCTTCATGCGCAGCGGTTTGGTGGCGGCGGGGTCGCCACCAGGGGCGCCGTCGGCGGCGGGGGCTGGCGAGCCGTCTTCGGCGGTGTTCTCGGGCTCGAGCTCGGCTTCCGGGTCGGTGTCCGGGGCAAAGTCGGGCTCGATGTCGCCCAGGTCGTCGTCTTCGGCACTGCCGCCCTGGCGCTTGGGCGCCGCAGGCGCCGCGCCTTGAGCCCGCGCGTTGGCCTTGTGCGGGCCCGATGGTGCAAGCTCGCCGGGTTTGCTGTCCTGAGCCGGTTTGCCTGCCCGGGGTGCGGACACTGGTGGGGCTGCAGAAGCAGAGCCTGCAGGGACAGCGGCTGCAGCAGGACGGGCGGCGGGAGGGCGGCCTGTGGCCTGTGAGGCCGGCTTGGCTGTAGCCGCTGCCTTGCGCCCGGCTGCAGCGGCAGGGGCCGCCTTGTCGTCGGGCTTGGCGGCGGTCTTCTTGGCGGTCATGCAGGTCCTTGCGCGGTGATCGGGCCGGCAATGCGCCTGGCAAACCGGCCTCGCGGGATGCCTTGCGCAGCCTTTGGAAACAGCGGGGAATTATCTGTGAACGCTTCGGCGGGCGTCAAAAACGCCGGTGTGACGTGGCCTGCTGTGGCCCGATTCGGCCCGCGAAGCGTCGGCGTCAGGCGGGCCCGTCAAGACGTGCCGTCATTCGGTCATGCTGGCCAGTTGCTTGAGCTCCAACTGTCGGGCATAAATGACGCGGATGTGGCCAAAGTCGGAGGCCGACAACTCACCCGATTGCATCAGTTGTTCGAGCTGATCTTTCAGCTCAGCCCATTCGATCTGGCCCAGCACGGCGGCCAGATCGGCGGCCGGTGGGTCCGGGTTGAGCGCATGGGCGTGGCGGATGCTGTCCAGCAGTGCGGCGCAGCCCGCCGCGTCGGGGTCGGCTGCCAGATCGGCCAGCACGGTGTCGATCGTCACCGGGCCGTGGTCCTGCAGCAGCCGCTCCAGCGCTGCAAAAAATGGCCCGTGCGGCGGCGGCTGCTCGCACAGCATCTCGTGCTGGGCATTGGGCAGCTCGGCCCAGCGGTCGGTGTGGCGCGACAGCAGCCAGGCCGCGCGGTCAAGTTGGCTGGCGGCCTGCGGGGTGGCGCGGCCGGGGCGGGTCCAGCGGCGCGGCGCGGCGGCCGCCTCGCCAGAGGCTGCCG
>JBJXEJ010000133.1:0-51684 GCA_046154125.1 Rhizobacter sp.
CTTCACCAGCAGGTACTTGCTCTTGATCAGCTCGCGCGTCGTGTCCTTCTGCGGTGGGTAGAAGTCCTTGATGACCTTGAAGACATAGGGGAATGACGGCAGGTCGAACACCAGCATCACCATGCCCTTGATGCCGGGCGCGATGCGGAACTGATCACTCGAATGACGCAGGTGCGCGAGGAAGTCGCGGTAGAACAGGTTCTTGCCCTGCTTCTGCAGGCCGAGCGCACTGTAGATCTCGTTGCGTGGCTTGCGCGGCATCAGCGTGCGCAGGAACTGCACGAACGCCGACGGCACCTCCATCTCGACCATGAAATAAGCGCGGGCGAAGCTGAACAGCAGCAGCAGATCTTCCTCACCGAACAGCACGGTGTCGATCGCCAGCCGGCCGCCCGCGGTGTGCAGGATCGGCAACGCGAACGGCGTCTCGCGGTAGCCGTTGATCACCTTGCCGACCAGGTAAGCGCCCTTGTTGCGGAAGAACAGCGAACTGAGCACCTGGATCTGGAAATTGGCGCGCGGCCGGTAGTCGCCCAACTGTTTTTCCACGGCAGCCAGCACCTCATCGATGTCGCGATCCAGGTTCTCGAACGGGCGCTGCAGATCGAAATGGTCGACGATGCGCCGCCAGGTCTCGCGCAGCGTCTCCTTGGTCGGGTAATAGGCGAAATAGGACGGTTTCAACGCGGGCTCGTCGTTCTCGATGTATTCGGTCGACACCGCCGGCCGCAGGAAGATGAAATCGTTGTTGAAGTAGCTGCGGTGCAGGATCTTGGTGGTGACCGAATTGAAGAAAGTCTCGGCCAGCTCGGGCTGGTGGTGGTTGGTCAGCAGTCCGATGTAGTGCAGCTTGACCTGTTGCCACACCTCGGAACTGAGCTCGCTGGCCTTGAACTCGTTCTGCAGGCGCTCGGCCGCCTCGGCCACACGCGCGTCGTAGTACTCGATGCGATCACGCTGCCCGCGCTGCTGGCCGTGCCAGTCCGCCTCCTCGAAGCGTCGCTTGGCCTGCTTGCTCGCTTCGCGAAACAGGCGGTAATGGCGATTGAACCCTTCGAGCATCGCCTGCGCGATGTCGAACGAATGCACGTCGGTAAGCGCCGGCGGAAACATCGTGGCTGACATCAGCTGGCCTCCGTCGAGGCCTCACCCGCCGCACCGGCTGGTGTACGCCGGGCACGCAATGCCTCCAGCGCAGCGAGGTAGGCGTCACGCACCTGCTCGGGCCGCGACACGGTCATCTTCAAGTCCTCCAGCAAGCCATTGTGCAGACCGTAGAACCAGCCGTGCACCACCAGCTCCTGCCCACGCGTCCAGGCGTCCTGGACCATCGTGGTGTGGCACAGGTTGCGCGCCTGCTCGATGACATTCAGTTCGCACAGGGCATCGACGCGCTGCGCCTTGTCGACCGTCTCGAGCCAGTCCTCGTGTTGATTGCGAACGTCCTGCACATAGCGGATCCAGTTGTCGGCGATGCCCACCCGACGGTTGTGGAGCGCCGCGGCGACACCGCCGCAGCCCGAATGTCCGACGACGATGATGTGCCGAACCCGCAGCATGTCGGTCGCGAACTGCACCACCGACAGGCAGTTCAGATCGGAGTGCGCCACCACGTTGGCGACGTTGCGGTGCACGAACAATTCGCCCGGGAGCAGGCCCACCAGTTCGTTGGCCGGAACACGGCTGTCCGCGCACCCGATCCACAGGTATTGCGGTGCCTGCTGCTTCAGCAGATTCGTGAAGAAGCCGGGCGTGCGGGCCTCGGTGGCCTCGGCCCACAGCCGGTTGCTTTCGAACAATTCCTTCAAATCGCCGGTCATTTGTGTACACCCCAGTAGGATGGATCGAGTCTAGCGACCGTCGGCGACCGCATCGATACCTTGAAAAATACACCCCTCACCGTGAACCACGCGCCCTTTCCCCAGCAAGAACTGGACTATCCCTGGGCAGACGCCGTGCCCGATTCCGGCGCGTGCATCGACGTCAGCCCCGGCGTCCGATGGCTGCGCATGGCGCTTCCGTTCGCGCTCGACCACATCAATCTGTGGCTACTGCGCGACGAGATCGATGGCGCCAACGGGACGGCACCCGGCTGGACCATCGTCGACTGCGGCATAGCCGACAAGCGCACCCGCGATGCCTGGGAGCAGGTATTCGCGATGCAACTCGGAGGTTGGCCCGTGCTGCGCGTCATCGCGACGCACATGCACCCCGATCACGTCGGTCTCGCGCACTGGCTCACGGAGCGCTGGAGTCGGCCGGCCTCGGCCACGGGCGCGGCCTTCGACTGCCGGCTGTGGATGAGCGCGACCGACTACGCCGCCGCACGCCTGGGCAGCCGAGCCGACAACTGGACCGGCGGCGATGCGGCAGCGACCTTCATGGCAGCGCACGGACTGGTCGATGCGCCGTCGATCGAGCTGATCCGCACCCGGGCCGGCTACTACGCCAGCATGGTCCCGAAGGTGCCGTCTGCCTACCGACGGCTGATGGATGGCGGCGTGCTGTCCATCGGCCGCCACGACTGGGATTGCATCGCAGGATACGGGCACGCGCCCGAACACATCGCGCTGCACTGCGCATCGGTCGGCGTGCTGATTTCCGGCGACATGCTGCTGCCGAGAATTTCGACCAACGTCAGCGTGGGTCACGACGAGCCCGAAGGAAATCCGCTGGCACTGTTCCTGACCTCCCTGGACCGGATGCAGTCCCTGCCGGCAGACACGCTGGTGTTGCCCTCGCACGGCAAGCCGTTCCGCGGCCTGCATGCCCGCATCGGCCAGTTGAAGGCCCACCATGCCGACCGCCTTGCCGATGTGATGTCCGCCTGCGCTCAATCGCCGTGCAGCGCCGCCGACCTGCTGCCGGTGCTGTTCAAGCGGAAACTCGACTTGCACCAGACCACCTTCGCGATGGGCGAGGCGATCGCGCACTTGAATGCGCTGTGGCACGAAGGAAAGTTGATGCGACGACTGACAAGCGGCATCTATCGCTTTTCGCCGGTGCGCGAGGCTGGCACCTCCGCAAGAGATTGACTGCGGCTCAGCCGAAGACGGGCAGCACGTCGGTCTTCAGCGTGCGCCGGGTGTGCTCGTAGTCGGGCACCACCGAACGCACCACCTCCCAGAACTTCGGACTGTGGTTCATCTCGCGCAGGTGGGCGAGTTCGTGCGCCACCACGTAGTCGATCGTCGGCAACCCGAAATGGATCAGCCGCCAGCTCAGCCTGATCGAGCCGTCGGCGGAGGCACTGCCCCAGCGGGTCTGGGCCGACGACAGGCTCAGGCGGCGGAAGCTCACGCCGAGCCGGGCCGCATAGGCATCGCAACGTTCGGCGAAGACCCGTTTGGCCTGTCGCTGCAGCCAGCTCTGCACCGCATCGCGGATCTGCTCGGGCATTGCGCTGGGCGGCAGGCCGATGTGCAACCGGCGCAGGGCTGCGCCGCCTGCGTCAGAGACGGGACCAGAAACTGCATCGAGCACCGCTCCCGACAGAGTCACACCGGCTCGCGAATCCAGCACGACAACCACGTTCTGACCGAGGAACGGGATCGTCACGCCGTCGCGCCAGTCGACGCGGGCGGACTGGAGACGCCGCCCGCGCTGTCGTTGCTCGTGCAGCTTGCCGAGAATCCAGCCGGACTTCTCGCGCAGCGCGGATTCGATCTCGCGCACCCCGACCCAGCTGGGCGCGTTGACGCTCAATCCATCGGTGCCGACGATGAAGCCGATGCTGCGCCGGCGCACGCGCTTGAGCGCGTAGCCGACGGTATGCCCGCCGAGGACGATTTCGCGGCTGCCTTGCGGGTGAAGGAACACGGCCGGGGAAAGCGCCTCGCCGTCGACTGTGGCTGCGGGAGCTTTCGTCACAACGGTGTCGGTGCGCGTCGCGGTCGACGCCGTCGGTTCCGGCGCCACGAACAGCGACAGCTGCGCGGGATCGGGACGGTGGGGCGAGCGGGCCATGAGACGGAAGTCTATGGTCCCGGTGTGGGGTGGCCGGAGGACGGCATCGCCTGTGCCGGGGCGCCAGGCGACGTCGGCACGGATGTGTAGGCCTGCGGGTCGAGTCGCCGCATCTCGCCCTCGATCCAGATCTCTACCTCGCGCATCAGCTCGTCGGGCCGGCGGCCCGCCGACGGAATCAGCGGACCCACCGACACGTCGATCACACCTGGGCGCAGCAGGAACGACTTGCGCGGCCAGCAGCGCGCCGAGGTCACCGCGATCGGCAGCACCGCTGCGCCCGTGGTGACCGCCAACCGCGTGCCGCCGGCCTTGTACTCGCCCTGCTGGCCACGCTCGGCGCGGGTGCCTTCGGGAAACATGATGACCCACGAGCCGTGTTTCATGTGCCGTGCACCCTGTTCGGCCACGCGTCGCCACGCTTCGGAACGCCGGGTGCGGTCGATGTGGATCATGTCCATGCGCGCCATGGCCCAGCCAAAGAACGGGATGTAGAGCAACTCGCGCTTGAACACATAGGCCAGCGGGTGCGGCATCAGTCCGGGAAACGCGAAGGTCTCCCAGGTCGACTGGTGCTTCGGCAGCACGATCACCGCGGGCGCGCGGTTGGCCTCGGCGAGGTGGTCGAGGCCGTGCATTCGGTGGCGCACGCCGCAGATCACGCGGGCGGCCGAGATCGAATGCGTCAACCACCCGGCGCACAGCCAGTAGACGCGATCGCCGCGGGTGAAGATCGACACGATCAGCACCACCGTTGCCCACGGCACGACGCTGACCGCCATGTAGAGCAGGAACAGGAACGAACGCACCGCCCAGAACAAGCGCTGCATCAGTGCAACTCCCCGAAGCCGGAATCCGACTCACCGGTGTCGGCGCGGTGGCTGCGCTCCTGGCGGATCAACCAGTCGGCAAAGGCCGAGAGATCGTTGTGGACGCAGGTGCCTGGCACCTTGTCGAGCAGATCGGCCAGCGGCTGGCCTTCGAGGCCGGCGCTCTTGCCGGTCAGCACCAGATGCGTCGGGCAACCGGCGGCAGCACCTGCCTGCATATCGCGCAGGTTGTCACCGACCATCGGCGTGTTGTCCAGCGAGACACCGAAGCGCTCGGCGATCTGCTTCATCAAACCCGGCAGCGGCTTGCGGCAATCGCAGCCATCGTCCGGCGCGTGCGGGCAGAAGAAAACCGCATCGATGCGACCACCCTGCAGCGACAGCGCCTGGTTGAGCTTCAGCTGTATCGCGTTCATCGACGCCATGTCGAAGAGGCCGCGACCCAGTCCCGACTGGTTGGTCGCAAGCACCGTGTGCCAGCCCGCATGGTTCAGGCGCGAGATCGCCTCCAGCGCGCCCGGCAACGGCACCCATTCATCGGGCGACTTGACGTAATCGTCGCGGTCCTCGTTGATCGTGCCGTCACGATCGAGGATGACGAGCTTGTAATGGGTCGGGGCCATGGTCAGAGCCACCCGGCCTTCCGATGGCAGTGATTCGCCCCCTCGAGGGGCAGCGAGCGTGGAGCCAGGGTCATTTCAGGAGGCCAGCTTCGACAGGTCAGCAACGCGGTTCATCGCAGCATGCAGCTGCGCAAGCAATCCGAGCCGGTTGAGCCGCAGGTCCGTCTCTTCGGCGTTCACCATCACGCCGTCGAAGAACGCGTCGACCGGCGCCCGCAGCGCGGCCAGCGTCTGCAGCGACCCGGTGTGATCGCCCGCAACGAACTGCGCATCGGCAGCCGGCACGACCGTCTGCATGGCTGCATGCAGCGCCTGCTCGGCCGGTTCCTTCAGCAGTGCGGGATTGACGTGCGCGTCGGCCCCGAGCGACTTTTTCAGGATGTTGCCGACGCGCTTGTTGGCGGCCGCGAGCGCAGGAGCTTCGGGCAGCGCGGCAAAGGCGCGTACCGCTTCGAGGCGACGTGGAACGTCCCCGAGACGGGCGGGCGCCAAGGCCAGCACCGCTTCCACTTCCTGCGCGCTGTAGCCCTGATCACGCAGGCTGACGGCCAGACGGTCGGCGAAGAAGCCGAGCAACGCCTCGGTCGGTTCGGTCAGGAGATCGCCGAAGGCCGGCAGCGCAGCCAGAAGCAGCGCTGGCAGGTCCAGCGGCAGATTCTTCTCGGTCAGGATGCGGATCACGCCCAGCGCGTGGCGGCGCAGCGCGAACGGGTCCTTGTCGCCGGTGGGCAATTGGCCGATGCCGAACAGGCCGACCAGCGTTTCCAGCTTGTCGGCCAGCGCGAGCACCGTGCCGGTGTGGTTGCGCGGCAGTGCGTCGCCGGCGAAACGCGGCTTGTAGTGGTCCTCGATGGCGATGGCCACGCCGTCGCGCAGCCCTTCGTGGCGCGCGTAGTAGCCGCCCATCACGCCCTGCAACTCGGGGAACTCGCCGACCATGTCGGTCAGCAGGTCGGTCTTGGCGAGCTGCGCGGCTTGCTGGACCTTGCTGTCGAGCACCGCGAACTCGTCTTGCGCGTCCACGGTGTAGGGCAAGGTCGCCATGCGCAACTGGTTAACGATGGCGTGCCCGATGGCGCGTACGCGCTCGGCACGCTCGCCCTGGCTGCCCAGACGGTTGTGATAGACCACCTTCGCCAGCCCTTCGACGCGGCTTTGCAGCGTGCGCTTGCGGTCCTGGTCGAAGAAGAACTTCGCGTCGGCCAGCCGGGGACGAACCACGCGCTCGTTGCCGCCGATCACGGCACTCGGGTCGGCCGGTGTGATGTTGCTGACGATCAGGAACTGGTTCGTCAGCTTGCCAGCCGCGTCGAGCAGCGGGAAGTACTTCTGGTTGGCCTTCATCGTCAGGACCAGGCATTCCTGAGGTACCTCGAGAAAGCTTTCCTCGAAGCGGCCGAGCAACACGTTCGGCCGCTCGACCAGTGCGGTCACCTCGTCGAGCAGCGCCTCGTCGTCGATCGGTGTCAGGCCCTGCCGCGCGGCGGCGTGCTGCAGTTGGCGGGCAATCTCGCCGTGGCGTTGCGCGAAGCTCGCCATCACCGCGCCCTGCTCCAGCAACTGCTCCGCATAGCGGTCAGCGTGTTGCAGCACGACCGGGTCCACAGCGGCCTCGAACCGGTGCCCGTGCGTGTCGCGGCCCGAGTTCAACCCGAGCGCCGACACCGGCACCACCTCGGCACCATGCAAGGCGACCAGGCCGTGAGCCGGCCGCACGAAATGGACGCTGTTCCAGCCGGGCTGCACACCGGTCTCGAGCTGGTAGCTCATGACCTTCGGGATCGGCAGCCTCGCGATGGCTTCGTCCAACGCTTTCTGCAACCCCTGCGCAAGCGTCGCACCGGGCACCATGCTGTCGTAGAAGAGGGCCTCGGCCTTGCCATCCAACTGGCGCTTGAGTTGCGGCACCACCGACGCGTCGGCGCCCAGGCTGGCCAGCTTCTTCAGCAACGCCGGGGTGGGCGAGCCATCGGTCGCGAGGGCCACGGCGACCGGCATCAGCTTCTGCGACACGGCCTTGTCGGGCGCGGCGGAATGCACCGCGCTGATGTGCGCGGCAAGTCGGCGCGGCGACGCGAACGGCGTCACGGCGGAATGCTCCGAAGCGAGCCCCTGCGCGCGCAGGCTGTCGGCCAGCGTCTGTGCAAACGATTCGCCCAGCTTCTTCAGCGCTTTCGGCGGCAGTTCTTCGACGAAAAGTTCAACCAGCAAGTTCGCTGTCGTGGTCATGGGATCAGGCCGCTTTCTTGTCGCGTTGCTGCGCCAGCGCGGCGGTGACTTCGTCGGCCCAGGCGCGCGGGGCCATCGGGAAACCGAGCCGCGCGCGGCTGTCGAGGTAGCTCGCAGCGACGGCGCGAGCGAGGTTGCGGATGCGGCCGATGTACGCGGCGCGCTCGGTCACGCTGATCGCGCCGCGCGCATCGAGCAGGTTGAAGGTGTGCGCGGCCTTCAGCACCTGCTCGTAAGCCGGCAAGGCGAGCTGCGATTCGATCAGGTGCTTGGCCTGCTTCTCGTGGCTGCCGAATGCGCCGAGCAGGAACTCGACATCGCTGTGCTCGAAGTTGTAGGCGCTCTGCTCCTGCTCGTTCTGCAGGTAGACGTCGCCGTAGCTGATGCGTGAGCCGTTGGCGTGATTGGTCCACGTCAGGTCGTAGACGTTGTCGACGCCCTGCAGGTACATCGCGAGCCGCTCCAGGCCGTAGGTGATCTCGCCGGTGATCGGCCGGCAGTCGATGCCGCCGACCTGCTGGAAATAGGTGAACTGCGTCACCTCCATGCCGTTGAGCCACACCTCCCAGCCCAGGCCCCAGGCGCCGAGCGTCGGGTTCTCCCAATCGTCCTCGACGAAGCGCACGTCATTGACCTTCAGATCGAAACCGAGCGCTTCGAGCGAGCCGAGGTACAGCTCGAGGATGTTGCTGGGCGCGGGCTTCAGCACGACCTGGTACTGGTAGTAGTGCTGCAGGCGGTTCGGGTTGTTGCCGTAGCGGCCGTCCTTCGGGCGGCGGCTGGGCTGCACGTAGGCCGCCTTCCACGGCTCCGGGCCGAGTGCGCGCAGGAAGGTGGCGGTGTGACTGGTGCCCGCACCGACTTCCATGTCGTAGGGTTGCAGCAACGCACAGCCCTGGGCGTCCCAGTACTGTTGCAGACGCAGGATGATTTGCTGGAAGGTCAGCATGGGCAGTGTGTTGGGGTGGTGGGCGCGACGCAACCGAACTCGGCGTGAAAGCGAACGCAGCAGCCGATTTTACGGGCGGGGGGCCCGGAGCCCCCATGAGCGGCCTCCGAAACGCGCCGACAGGACG
Organism: Rhizobacter sp.; assembly: GCA_046154125.1. GTDB lineage: Bacteria > Pseudomonadota > Gammaproteobacteria > Burkholderiales > Burkholderiaceae_C > PBB1. The sequence continues at coordinate 8,725 of JBJXEJ010000133.1, forward strand.
ATGACAGCGAACGCCGAGACGATCAGAGGCCAGAGGCCGAATGCCGCCAACCAGCGCGCATAAGGCGTTTCGCCGATGCGGCCCTCGACCGTGGCCTCGAGAATGCCTTCGGTTCCCGGTGACAGTCGCGCGGTGACCTTTCCGTGGTGATCGACCACCGCGGTGGCGCCCGTGTTGGTCGAGCGGATCACAGGCCGCTCGAACTCGATCGCGCGCATCTGCGAGAACTGCAGGTGCTGGTCCTGCACCAGCAGCCGACCGAACCAGGCCAGGTTGCTGACGTTGACGAACACGGTCGCCGCCTGGGGCCCGACGACGCTGTCGACGATGTCCTCGCCGAAGAGGTCTTCGTAGCAGATCAGAGGCCGCAGCCTCTGGCCGCCGAAGGCATACGGCTCGTGGCTGCGGCCGCGTGCCTGGTCGACCAGCGGGATGTTCATCAGGTCGACGAACCAGTGAAAGCCCGGCGGGATGATCTCGCCGAACGGCAGCAGATGCCGCTTGCCGTAGAGGTACTCGGCGCCACCGGCAGCCGCAATGGCAGGCAGGGCAACGACCGAATTGACGTAGCCCGAGGCATCGTCACCGACGAACAACCCGATCAGCGCAGCGCGCGTCCCGCCTGCGGGCGACGAGCCACCGAGCGCCGACTGCAACGCGGCCCAGTAGCCCTCGCTCAGCTGCGCGCGTGTCAGCGGCAGCACCGATTCGGGCGTCACGACCAGCGCGCCACGCGCGGCAGACACCTGTCGAACCAGACCGCGCAGCTGCGCTTCGAGCCGCTCGGGATCGAACTTGATGTCCTGCGAGACATTCGGCTGCAGCAGGCTGACACGCAGCGAGCCCGCAGACTGCGTGAACCGGTCGGGCAGCAGATGGGCCGCCAACGCGACGCCGGCGACGACCAGGCCGATGCCAGCCCGCACACGCATCCGGGCATCGCTCAACCACAGCGCGGCAGCGCTTGCCAGCGCCGCAGCCAGTGCGCACAGACCGTACACGCCGATCCAGGGCGCCCAGGCGGCGAGCGGTCCGACCGCGTGCGCATAGCCCGAAGCGATCCACGGGAAGCCGGTGAAGATCAGGCCACGCGCCAGTTCGGCCGCCAGCCAGCAGGCTGGCCACAGCAACGCATCCCAGGCCGGACGGCCGGTGCGAAATCGTGCCCAAAGCGCCATCGCTGCTGCGTAATACAACCCCAGCAACGCAGCCAGCACGAGCACCGCCAGCACAGCCAGCGCGGGGTTCATGCCGCCGTATTGATGCATGCTGATGTAGAGCCACCAGAAACCCGAGACCAGCCACCCCACCGCGAACAGCCAACCCAGACCGGCTGCGCGGCTCGGAGTTGCCTGCGAGGTCGCATGAGCCAGAACGCCAAGCGACAGCAGTTGCAGCCACCACCACTCGAACGGCGAGAACGCCAGCGTGTGGGTCGCGCCGGCGAGCAGGACGGCCGGCGCACTCGCCAACCCGCGTGACAACGCCGAGCCCGATACCGACCCGCGCATCAAGCGCCGTCGGACTCGAAGGTTTGTTCCGGCGCGCGGGTGACCTTGAACCAGCGCACCGCGCCGCCGCGCGTCAACATCACGCTGAACAGCAGTCCGCCCAGCGGAACTGCCTCGCCGCGACGTGGGACGCGCCCCATCTCGTGCGCGATCAGCCCGCCAATGGTGTCGAAGTCGTCGTGAGGCAGCACCGATCCGAAAGCCTCGTTGACGGCGGTGATCTCGGCGTCGCCGGCCACCCGGTGACTGCCGTCGGCCAGCGTGTAGACGCTCGATTCGCCGTCCTTGTCGTCGAACTCGTCCTCGATCTCGCCGACGATTTCCTCGAGCACGTCCTCGATCGTGATCAGCCCGGCGGTGTTGCCGAACTCGTCGATCACGATCGCCAGATGGTTGCGGTTCGACCGGAAGTCGCGCAGCAACTCGTTGAGCCCCTTCGACTCGGGCACAAAGACCGCCGGACGCAGCAACGTGCGCAAGTTCAGGTCGGGCGAGCGCTGCAGTTTCAGAAGATCCTTCGCCATCAGGATGCCGATGACGTTGTCGCGCTGGCCTTCGTAGACCGGAAAGCGCGAATGCGCGGTGCCGATCACGAGGTGCAGCAACTCGTCGTAGGGCGCATCGATGTCGAGGTGATCCATGTGCGGTGCAGCCACCATCACGTCGCCGGCCGTCATGTCAGCCATGCGGATCACGCCTTCGAGCATCATGCGCGACTCGGGCGCGATCAGCTCGCGCTGTTCGGCATCTGCCAGGGCCTCGATCAGCTCGTCGCGCGAATCCACGCCTGGCGACATGAACTCGATCAGCCGCTGAAACAGGTTGCGCTTGTCGCTGACGGCGGTTCGTCGCGGAGAATTCCGGCTTCGGCCGGACGAGGCTGGTTGCGCCGGGTGGGGGTCAGACATCGCGCCAGGGCGGACAGTGAAACACCGGTGCAGCTTACCCGAACACCATTTAACAACCGTGCTGGCTTGAAAGGTCAGCTTCCGGCCCGACATGCCCACCACGAATTTTCAGGACAACTGCAGCATGGCTCTCATCCCCGCCACCATCCTCACCGGCTTTCTCGGCTCCGGCAAGACCACACTGCTCAAGCGCGTGCTGACCGAGGCACACGGGCAGAAGATCGCGGTGATCGAGAACGAGTTCGGCGACGAGAACATCGACAACGAGATCCTGGTGCGCGACACCGGTGAGCAGATCATCCAGCTCAACAACGGCTGCGTCTGCTGCTCGATCCGCGAGGACCTGCGCACGACGCTCAGCGACCTGGCCGAGAAAAAACGCAAGGGCGAACTGGTGTTCGATCGCGTGGTCATCGAGACCACGGGGCTGGCCGACCCCGGCCCGGTCGCGCAGACCTTCTTCATGGACGACGAGATCGCCGAGAGCTACCTGCTCGATTCGATCCTGACGCTGGTCGACGCCAAGCACGGTGACCAGCAGCTCGACGACCGGCAGGAAGCGCGGCGCCAGATCGGATTCGCGGACCAGATCTTCATCAGCAAGACCGACCTGGTCGACGCGGCAGACGTCGATGCCCTGGCCCACCGCATCAAGCACATGAACCCGCGGGCACCGCAGACCCGCGTGAACTTCGGCGAGGTGCCGATTTCCAGCGTGTTCGACCTGCGCGGCTTCAACCTGAACGCGAAGCTCGACATCGATCCGGACTTCCTGAACGCGGACACGCACGTCCACGAGCACCACGATCACGACCATGAACACGGCGAACACTGCGATCACCCCAGCCACGCCGCGCGCCACCACGCGCACGACGACGACGTGAAGTCCTTCGTGTTCCGCTCCGACAAGGCGTTCAACCCGGCGAAGCTCGAGGACTTCCTCGGCTCGATCGTGCAGGTCTACGGGCCGAAGATGCTGCGCTACAAGGGCGTGCTGAACATGAAGGGGTCGCCCAAGAAGGTGATCTTCCAGGGAGTGCACCAGTTGATGGGCAGCGACCTCGGCCCCGCCTGGGCGCCAGGCGAGAAGAAGAGCAGCAAGATGGTGTTCATCGGGATCGACCTGCCGCGGGACATTTTGCTGCAGGGCTTGGAGCAGTGCCTCGTGTAATCGCACCACGGCTTCGGCGGCGTGGCTACAATCCGCCCCGCTTTGCAATTCGGACCGATCGCATCGACGTGGTGCAAAAGTCGCGCTCTATTTCGCGCTGAGGCGGTATAACCCCGCTGCGAGGAGATTCCTGTGACCCGATCCCCGGCCAAGTCTGCGCCCACCAGCGCCCGAGCCGAGCCCGTATCCAAGAAGGCAGCTGAGAAGCCGCCGGCGAAGCCCTCGACCGCAAAAAAATCTCCAGCGCCCGCGCCCAAAGCGTCGGTCCTGCCACCCGCGAAGCAGGCCAAGGCGCCGCCCAAACGTACGCCTGCCCCACCCGCTTCGAATGTCACTTCAGCCAAGGCGGCACGATCCGCTGTGGCCGCCGAGAAACCCGCTTTGAATTCCATGCTGAAAACCCCTTCCCAGGCTGTCGTCAAAGAGGCGACACCCGCACCGGCCAGTGTTCCGGTTGCAGCCGCAGCCGTGGCTCCTGCTGCTCCTGCCAAGGCGCCCCGTGCCAAGTCATCGGCCAAGTCCCGTTACGGTGCCCCAATGCCGACTGCTCCGCTGCCGCCGCCCACCTCGCGCTTCGCCGATCGCTTCGCACCGCCCCGTCCACCGACGCGTCAGATGAACAACCTTGGCGTCGACACGCCGCGCGTGGTGCAGAAGTCCGATCCGAAGCTGGCCAATGCGTGGAAGACCAAGGCAGGCAAGGATCTTTCCGAAGCCGAGATCCTGGCGATGCCGGACAGCGAGTACATGAACGAGAAGCAGCTTGATTTCTTCCGGGCGACCCTGAAGAAGCTCAAGGACGACCTGCTCAGCAACGCTGGCGAAACCACCGAGCACCTGAGGGAAGACACATCCATCGTGCCCGACCCGGCTGATCGCGCGACCATTGAGGAAGAGCACGCCCTCGAATTGCGAACCCGCGACCGCGAGCGCAAGCTGCTGAAGAAGATCGCGCAGTCGCTGAACCGCGTCGAAAGCGGCGAGTACGGCTTTTGCGATGAGACAGGTGAGCCTATCGGGCTCGGTCGGCTGATTGCGCGTCCCACGGCGACCTTGTCCCTGGAAGCCCAGCAGCGCCGGGAGCTCAAGCAGAAGATGTTCGGCGATTGACATGCGTCCCCAAGTCGCTTCGCTTCTGGCCCCGGGTCTCCGGAACAGCCCTTTCGTGGCCCTTGGGGCGATCGCCGGCTTGCGTCGGCTCAGCGCTCGGCTCGGGAAACGGTAGCAGGCACTGACCCCATGGCGGATCCCAAAGACACGACCAGTTTCTTCCGCAAGGTCGTGAAGTTCGTGGCCAACCCGTCCACCGAATGGCATGAGCTTGGGTCGGGCTCGGCCGGATCGATCGAAAACGACCTCGCCAAGTCCGAGCTGAAGGCGATGATCGAGCGCAAGCGGCGCAACGATTTCGTGCGCAAGCGGGAGTTCGACATGCTGCGCAAGGTGCGCCGCGAGGGCCTCACACCCGATCAGCTCGCGGCATTGGGCGGTTCGGCGGCGATGGGCGACTCGCTGCCTCGCCTGCCGGACGGAGGCGGCCGCGGTTCGGGCATGAAGGCGAAGATCGACGAGATCGAGCAGCAGATGGTGGGCAACAGCCGAATCGGCTCGCTGCGCCGGCCCGAGGAGTTCTATGCAGCCCCTACCGAGGCTGCACCGCTGGAAGATGCCGCAAGAAGGCAGTCCGACGCTGCGGCGCCCCCTGGACGTGCAGGCTCCGAGCCAGTTCCGGCGGAACACGCACCCCTGACATTCAGCGTACGTGAAGACGCCTCGGTATTCGACAACCCGTTCGCGGCGGCAGGCGTCAACGAAATCGCCCACGATCCCGAGCTCGACGAAGCGGTGATCGCCTTCGCGAACGCCGATTTCGACCTGTGCGAGCAATCTCTGACGCAATTGACCCACGCCAACGGACCGCGCGCGCAGCACGCCGAGACCTGGCTCGCGTTGTTCGACATGCACCGCGCGACCGGGCAGATGCCCAAGTTCGAGAGCCTGGCGCTCGAGTACGCGCAGCAGTTCGGCTGGTCGGCACCACAGTGGTTCTCGATGCCTCAACGCGTCGCGGAGGCCGTCAGTGAAGAGCGTCAGCCGCGCGGACGGATCGACGGCCAGGTCGGCTGGACCAGCCCGGAGTGGGTCGACACCGACACCGTGACGCAGCTGCGATCGCAGACGTTGCAGATGCCGCTGCCCTGGGTGTTCGATTGGGGTGCGCTGCGCGGCATCGATGCCGAGGCCGCCGCGCGGCTGAGCGAACTGTTCCGCCTCTGGATGCCACAGACGCTGGACATGCGCTGGCTCAACGGCAATCGCCTGTTGCAGGTGGTGCAGGAAGCTGCGCCGACCGGCGTGCGCGACGCCGATCCGGTGTATTGGCAGTTGCGCCTGGACGCGCTGCGCATGACCAACCGTCCCGATCAGTTCGACGAAGCTGCCATCGACTATTGCGTGACGTACGAGATGTCGCCGCCGTCATGGGAGCGCGCCCAGTGCCAGGTGCGGCTCAGCGGCTCGGGCCACAGCACCTTGTCGCACTCCATGTCGGCGGTCAGCGAGGTATCGACCGGTTTCGTTGAATCTCAGATCCTCGATGACGCCGTGATGGTGCAGGTGTCGACCGTGGAGCTTTCCGGCCAGCTGGTCGGCGACATCAGCGAATTGCTGTGCAAGATGACCGAACAGCTCGGCAAGGCGCCCGTGATCAACGTGACCTGCTCCAGGCTGATCCGTGTCGATTTCATCGCCGCTGGCGACCTGCTGAACTGGGTGCTGGCCCGTCGCGCGGAAAACCGCTCGGTGACCTTCATCGAAGCGCACCGCCTGGTGGCGCTGTTCTTCGGTGCGATGGGCATCAACGAGCACGCTACGGTAAAGGTTCGCACGGTCTGATCCGCTGCCTTACGGCCTGCGCCATGCGGGTTTGAACCCCAGAGCGCCAACCCGCATCTACCTTCGCATGAACGACAGCAGCGCTCCCCCCAGCTTTCACGGCACCACCATCATCAGCGTGCGGCGCGGCACGCAGGTCGCGCTGGGCGGTGACGGGCAGGTCACGCTCGGCCACATCATCATCAAGTCGTCGGCACGCAAGGTGCGCAAGCTCTACCGGGATCAAGTGCTGGCCGGCTTCGCCGGTGCGACCGCCGATGCGTTCACGCTGTTCGAGCGCTTCGAATCCAAGCTTGAAAAGCACCAGGGTCACCTGGTGCGCGCCGCCATAGAACTGACCCGCGACTGGCGCACCGATCGCGTGCTGCGCCGCCTCGAAGCGATGCTGGCCGTCGCCGATGCCACCGCCTCGCTGATCATCACCGGCAACGGCGATGTACTCGAGCCCGAACACGGCATCGTCGCGATCGGATCCGGTGGCGCCTACGCGCAAGCTGCAGCTCGCGCACTGATCGCGCACACCGAACTGTCTCCGCACGACGTGGTGAAGAAATCGCTCGAAATCGCCGGCGACATCTGCATCTACACCAACCAAAGCCACACCATCGAGACGCTATGAAACGTTCTGGTCAAGCAACACCGAAACCCGGGTCTCCCGGGCCGAAGGTGGCGACTGGGGGACGCACGTGAGCAGCATGACGCCGCAGGAAATCGTCTCCGAGCTGGACCGCCACATCGTCGGTCAGCACGGGGCCAAGCGCGCGGTGGCAATCGCCCTGCGCAACCGCTGGAGGCGTCAGCAGGTCGACGAACCGATGCGCAGCGAGATCACGCCGAAGAACATCCTGATGATCGGCCCGACCGGCGTCGGCAAGACCGAGATCGCGCGCCGCCTTGCACGGCTGGCCGATGCGCCGTTCATCAAGGTCGAGGCGACCAAGTTCACCGAGGTCGGCTACGTTGGCAAGGACGTCGACTCGATCATCCGCGACCTGGTCGAGACCGCCATCAAGCAGCAGCGCGAGAGCGCGATGCGCCGCCAGCGCACGCGCGCCGAAGACGCCGCCGAGGATCGTCTTCTCGACATCCTGGTGCCGCCGCCGCGCAGCGAGGTCGGAGGAGCCTCCCCATCGACTCCGGCGTCGATCGACAACACTGCGCGGCAGGTCATGCGCAAGCGGCTGCGCGAAGGCGCGCTTGACGACAAGGACATCGAGATCGATCTCGCCGAAGCCAAGCAGACCCTGGAAATCATGGGACCGGCCGGCATGGAAGACATGGCCGAGCAGCTCAAGGGCCTGTTCGCCAACGTCGGCGGTCACAAGCGCAAGACCCGCAGGCTGAAGATCGGCGAGGCGCGCCGGCTGCTCGTCGACGAGGAAGCCGCCAAGCTGGTCAACGAGGACGACATCAAGACCGCCGCGCTGGTGCAGACCGAACAGAACGGCATCGTGTTCATCGACGAGATCGACAAGGTGGCCTCGCGCAGCGATGCCAGTGGCACCGATGTGTCGCGTCAGGGCGTGCAACGCGACCTGCTGCCTCTGGTCGAGGGCACGACGGTCACCACCAAGTACGGCATCGTCAAGACCGATCACATCCTCTTCATCGCGTCGGGCGCCTTCCACCTGTCGAAGCCCAGCGACCTGATTCCGGAGCTGCAGGGTCGCTTCCCGATCCGCGTCGAACTGGCATCGCTCGGCGTCGAAGATTTCGAGGCGATCCTGACTCAGACACACGCCAGTCTCGTCAAGCAGTACCAGGCGCTGCTGGCCACCGAAGGCGTGACGCTGGAGATCGCGGCCGACGGCATCCGACGCCTGGCTCAGATCGCCTACGACGTCAACGAGCGCACCGAGAACATCGGCGCCCGCCGCCTGTCCACCGTGATGGAGCGGCTGCTCGACGAGGTCAGCTTCGATGCGCCGAACCGCAGCGGTCACACCCTCGTGATCGGCGCCGCCGAGGTCGATGCCAAGCTGTCCGAACTGGCACGCAACGAGGACCTGTCGCGCTACATCCTGTAGCGGCCGAAGCTACGCCGAAACGCGCTGCGATTGCAGGGTCAGAAGTCCCTCGAAGAGCAGGGTGTCGACCGTCTCGAACGGAAGATCCGTGATCGGCACCAGCTTCACGGCCGCGCCACCGGTCATCAGCAGCATCGGTGCATGACCCGCGCGGGCCAGCAAGCGACGGTGCATGCGCTCTATCGCTCCGGCAATCGCATGCGCACCGCCACTCATCAGCGCGTCGCTGGTGTTGGTCGGGAAATCGACCACCTCTCCGGTCGGCGCCTTCAGGCCGGCAGTGCCCATCTCCAGCGCGCGCAGCATCAAGCCGAAGCCCGGCAGGATCAATCCGCCGATGAACCGCCCTTCGGAATCCAGAGCATCGACAGTGACCGCCGTTCCCACCATCACGACCAGCACGGCGCGCGGCACACCGGAGGCCAGCACCCTCTGGCGTGCAGCGACCAGAGCGACCCAGCGGTCGGTGCCGAGCCGGTTCGGATGATCGTAGCCGTTGCTGACGCCGGCAGCCCGGGCCGTCGATACAGCCCAGCGCGGCTCCAGGTGCCAGAGATCTTCGATCTGCTCCGACACACGCCGCTTGACTCCTTCGCCGGCGACGACGCAACCCAGCATGCTCGAAGGCCGCGGCAGCAGCTTCCAGTCGGTTTCCGCCAGCTGGTCGACGGTCTCCAGGAAGACAGCCCCATGCATCAGCAGCTCGGCTCCGGGCCGGGCCGCCGAGTACAGCGCCCACTTGAGCCGGGTGTTGCCGACATCAACGGCAAGGAAGCTCATTGCCGCCACTCCGGCGCGCGTCTGCCAGCGCGGGACATCGGCGGCGTGTCAAGGGAAGGCAACCCATTCATCGGCCGCGATTGTGACGGCAAACCCGCGCGGTTCCGCGCACTAAACTCGATACCACCCTGCCGCTCCAGTCGGCCCGCGCGCCGGCAACCACCGCCATGCCAGTGTCAGACAACGATCTGGACGCCTACCGGTTCGACGCCGCCGGCAAGGGCAAGCCGTTCAACCTGAAACGCATCGATCCGGCCGACAAACCCTGCTCCAGCAGTGACAAGGCTGCCGACAAGGCCATGGTGGCGGCTTTGGCGCTTGAACTGGACGAGCTGCAGAACCTGCTCTACGCAAATCGCAAGCGACGGCTGCTCGTCGTGCTGCAAGGGCTCGACACCAGTGGCAAGGACGGCACGGTGCGAGGCGTCTTCAGCGCCACCACACCGTTGGGCGTGCACGCGATCGGCTGGAAGGCACCCAGCGAGGACGAGCTCGCGCACGACTACCTGTGGCGCATCCACCAGCATGTGCCTGCCACCGGCGAGATCATCGTGTTCAATCGCAGCCACTACGAAGACGTGCTGGTGCCGGTGGTCAACGGCTGGATCACGCCCGAGCAGACCAAGCAGCGCTACGCCCACATCAACGACTTCGAACGCATGCTGGTCGAGACCGGCACCGTGGTGCTGAAGTTCATGCTTCACATCTCGAAGGACGAGCAGCGCGTGCGACTGCAGGAGCGCATCGACGACCCGACGAAGAACTGGAAGTTCAGCCTCGGCGACCTCGAGGTGCGCAAGCGCTGGGACGACTACCAGAAGGCCTATGCCGACGCGATCTCGGCGACCGGCACGAGCTGGGCGCCCTGGACCGTCGTGCCCGCGGACTCGAAGACGCACCGCAACCTGATGGTCGCCACGCTGGTGACGCGCGCACTGCGCGACCTGAAGATGCAGACACCTGCGTCGGACCCGGCCATCGCGAAACTGAAGGTCGAGTGACCCCGATCCCGATCGACGTCATTGCGGCGATTCGCCGATACCGCGAACGGGTGCGGACGCAGGCGCAGCTTGCGCGTGACATCCAGCACTTGCGAGAGGTCGCCCGCATGCTGTTCGAAGACAAACCGGACAAGACCAAGGCGGTAGACGCCGTCAACGACATCGCCGCCAGGCGGCTGGCGACGATGGATCCCGAGGCGCGCACGCTGCTCGACTCCGCCCTGTCGACCTCCGACGGCAGCGGCAGCCGCGATCATGGCGACCTGCTGAGCGCGCTGATGCTGGTCAACCGCGCAGGTCATTTCCCGTACACGCTGGGCATCACCGAGCAGGGCGCATCGGCGCGCTGCGGCTCGGCAACCCGCGGGCCGCCATGCGGACGCCTCGACATCGATCCTTTGCTGCCGCTGCCGCTGCCGCTGGCGTCGGCGCTGGTCGATGGCTGGTCGCGGCTGGCAAGCGCGGCTGATCGCAGTCCGGCAACTGTCGGCGTCGAAGTCGCGGCCTCGTCGATCGCCATCGAGTTCGACGAACACCGCAGCCCACGCCATCGCGCACTGGCCCGTGCCGCACGCCGCCTGTGGGCGGTGGGCCTGCGCGAACACTTCGGAATCGCTGGCGCCGGCTTGAAGCTCGTGCTGGTGCCGACCGTCGAGCCAGAGGCAATGGTCGACCCGTGGCAGACCGACAGCGACCGCCTCACCGATCAGGCCGAGGAGGCCTTGCTGGCTGCCGTGAAGTCGCTGGTCACGCTAACGGAGGTGCATTGATCGGCAGCTCGGCCGCCCCCGGCGCCTCGATGCGCAGTGCGGTTTCCGGTGTGGCCACGCAGGGAAGGACACAGCCGTCGCGCTTCTCCTCGGCGCTCAAGCCGGGCCATTCGATCAGGTGGCGCACCCGACCGCTGAGCAGCTGACACATGCAGGCGCGGCAGGTGCCGTTGCGACATGACGTGGGCAACACGTAGCCGCCATGTCGTGCCGACTCGACCAGCGAGACACCGCTGCGAGCCTCGAAGCGCCAGCCCTGCGGTTCAATCACGACCTCGTAGCGATCGGCGTCGCTACTCACTGCTTCGGATCGTCAGGCAGGCCGAACACCACCACGCTGTCGCCGGTCTTGAACCCGAACAGCGAGTTGCCGCCAGCGGCGACCGCGACGAATTGCCTGCCATCCACCGCGTAGGTGATCGGCGGCGCATTGACGCCAGCGTCACAGGGCTGTGACCACAGTCGCCTGCCCGTGGCGCTGTCGAGCGCGGCGAACACGCCCTTGCCGACACCGCTGAAGAGCACACCACCTGCAGTGGAGAGCACGCCGCCGATCATCGGCTCATCGGTCTTGAGCTGCCAGCGCAGTTGCCCCGCATGGCGCAGGTCAAGCGCGGTCAGCGTGCCGCCCTGCTCGTCACCGTTCTGCGTGCTGGCGTATTGCATGACGCTGCCGTCCGGCCGCTTGACCTCGTGCGCGATGTAGCGCGTGGGCAGGTGCGACGCGGGCACGAAGATCAGGCCGAGCGACTCGTCGTACGACGACGGCGACCAGTTCGCACCGCCGGCGATACCGGGTGCCACCAGCACGCCTTCACCGGGCTGAGGTGGCGTGAACATGTTGCGTTGCGGGACAAACGCATCGGACTTGTAAAGAAAGCGCCCGTCGCGCCGGTCGTGCACATAGACCCAGCCCAGCTTGCTGGGCGCTGCGATCGCGGGCACGCGCTGGCCGTTCCATTCGAGGTCGAACAGCACCGGCGGGCTCGCCACGTCGTAGCCCCAGCGATCGTGCGGAATCTGCTGCTGGTACCACCGCAGCTTGCCGCTGCGCAGGTCGAGCGCGACCAGCGACGAGGTGTAGAGGTTGTCGCCGGGGCGCGAGGCGTCGGCCATGTTCGGCGATGGGTTGCCGGTACCGAAGATCAGCAGCTGACGCTCGACATCGATGACCGGTGTGACATAGATGGCGCCCCCGCCAAACTTCCACGCGTCGGCGCGGGCGGCCGCGCGGGCCTTCTCGTCGGCGATGTTGCGATGGGTCGGCAGGCCATCGGTGGTGGCATCCCGGTAGGGTCCCTCCCAGCCCGGGCCCGTGATGTCGAAGCGCCAGACCGGTTTGCCGGTCTGCGCATCGAAGGCGGCCATCAGGCCCGGCTGGCCGTACTGGCCCGAGACGCCGACCACCGCCAGTCCCTGATCCGGATGCAGGCCGTAGCCCACGCCGGTGATACCGATGTAGACCCGCCCGTCGTGCACCATCGGTGCCGCCCCGATGCCGACCCCGGTGGAACCGGAGGCACCCACCTTGGACATCGAATCGTCCTCGCCCAGTTGCGCGGTCGCTTCAGTGCGACCGGCGTACTCGGCCACCGACACATCCCACAGCAGGGCTCCTGACTTCTGGTCGAGTGCGATCAGCCGCCCGTCGACGCTGCCCAGGTAGACCTTGCCGCCGGCCACTGCCACGCCGCGGCTGGCCGGGCCACAGCACAACTGCTTCGACCGAAGCACATGCTTGTAGCGCCACAGTTCGCGGCCGGTCGTCGCATCGAGCGCGACCACATGACTGAACGGCAGCGACACGAACATCAAGCCGTCGACGACGATCGGCGTGGCCTGGAAGGTGGCCGACACGCCGCTGTGGAAGGTCCACTTGGGCACGAGCTTGTCGGCATTGGACGCGTTGATCTCGGACAACGGCGAATGGCGTTGCCCGCCGAGGTCGCGACCGTGCAGCGCCCACGGCTCGCTGGCAGGCACGATGACGTCGGCGGCGTGCGCCCCACTCGGCAAGCCGATCACGGCCAGGCCCAGTGCCAGGATGCGAAGCACCTTGCCGACGCGAAGACGGTTCCATGCGGTGCGAGTCAACTCTTCCATACAAGCTCCCGGGAAACAGCGTCACGGCGCCTCAACGCGCGATGGAAGCGACCCAGATCAATGACCCGACCAGGCCCACGGCCATCAGGACCGAACCGATCCAAAGTACCTGGACGCGCTTGCGAAGCGCATCGATCGCCTCAACCAGTCGGGCGTCCTGCGCTGCCAGCGAGTCGAGGAGTTCGGCCGCGACCTGCTGACGCTCGGTCGCTTGCGCGAGGCAGGCTTCCAGCGCAGCAATGCGGCGCGTGGCGGAGTCCAGTGGATCGCCGTCCTCCATGCTGGCAGAAGGTTCGGTCGCGCTGTCGGATGCGGCCTGGGCTGCTTCCTGGGTCCGCTTGAAGAATCCCCGCGCGCTCTTCGCCAGCCCCGGGGCGGCGTCGATCACGGTGCCCCAGGGAATGACTTTCAGCGCCTGAAGCCACACGGCAGCCATCGGATGCTCCGGTGTGCGGTCAGCGCTGCCAGACGACACCGTCGTCGGTCAGCAGGGCATCGAGCGGCAGGTCGTCTGCGCGTGCCTTCAGCATCGGCAGAAAACCATTCGAGTAACAAAGCCCGACGGTGTAGGGCCGCGGCTTCAGAGCGGCCACAGTGCGGTCGTAGAAGCCACCACCGTAACCAAGGCGCACGCCCTCGAGTCCATACCCGACACAGGGCAACAGCACCATTTCCGGATCAAAGGTCTCGGTGCCCTTGGGCTTCGGGATGTCGTAGGCGTCGGGCTCCATCGGGCATCCGGGGTACCAGACATGGAACTGCAGCGTGCCGGCCACGCGGTCGACAACTGGCAGACCGATGCGTCGCTCGTCTGAACTCTCGGCCCAGCGGTACAGGGCGGGCAGCGGATCGAACTCGCCCTTGATCGGCCAGTAGCCGCCGATGGCGGCTTCTTTTCGGCGCACCAGCCAGACGCGCAGCACGCTTTGCAACTGCACCGCGCGCTCCAGGCGGTCGGGCAACGCCTGTCGGGCTGCGATCAGCTTGACACGGAGGGCGGCGCGCTCGTCAGGGGCGTCGGACACTTCGGCAGGGTCGGATGAGCTCATGAATGGATTGTGCAAGACTGGCACGCACTGCAGAGCATCATCGAAACAGGGCTTTTGAGTGTGCAACCGAACGAATTCATCTCCCACTGCCTCGATCTGCTGGAACCGCTCGGCCTGCCGCACGCAAAGCGCATGTTCGGCGGGTACGGGCTGTACCTCGATGGCCTGTTTGTCGCGATCGTGGCCGACGAGCAGCTCTTCCTCAAAGCCGATGCGCCCAGCCGCGTGGCGTTCGAGGCGGCCGGCTGCCAGCCTTTCACTTATGTCTCCCGCGGCAAGGTGATGCAGATGAGCTACTGGTCGGTGCCGGCGGACGCGATGGAGTGCCCCGCTCGAATGCGGCCCTGGGCGCGACTGGCACTGGAGGCCGCGCTGCGCGCCAGAACGGCAAAGGCCGCTGCTCCTCGCCGCAGGCGCGCTGCGGCTCGTCCCTGAGGACGCATTTCCAGCGGTCCGGGGCCGATGCAGGGCTCAGACCACGCCGCGCTCGGTCACCACGCAGGCCAGTGCTCGGTCATGGGCCTGAGACACCCAATCACCCTCGTCGATCTCGCCGACCGACCAGGCGACGCCGACGACCGTCGCATGCGGATGCGCCGCCATCCATCGATCGAAGTACCCGCCGCCATAGCCGAGTCGCCAGCCCGCTGCGGTATAGCCGACGCAGGGCGCCAGGACCACGTCAGGAACGACGGCCGGCCCCCCGTCGGGGGCGAGGATGCGGCACTCGTCTCGCAGGGTCAGCGGCTGCCGATCCCAGTCGCGGTAGTCCATGCGGTTCGGGTTGCGAAACGAGAACGGCAATGCCAGAGGCGTGTCGAACAATTCCGGATCGGACACGCAAGCCGCCGCCACATCGAATTCAGATCGAACTGCGCTGTAAATGCCGAGTCTTTCCGGGGCGAGTTGTCGCAGCACCGACATAAGATGACTCGCAAGGTCGGCTTGCAACGTCGGCCAGCCGGGATCGGCGGCCAATTCGGATCGAGCCGCCAGCAATCGCGCACGCAGCGCCCTGCGGGCTGAGGTTGGTGCATCGGCGGAGGACTCGGACATGGATAAATCGGCTGGATGTGGAGTGAAGCATTCGTGAGCGACAGCGCAGGTAGCACGGTGGGGACAGGCCTGTCGGACTCACCGATTTCAGCATATGAGTCGGGGCACTCGGCATGCGGAGCCGTGCAAGCGAATGCACGCTGGCGCCTGTGTGGTGTGAGCCTGGTCCTTCTCGGCATCGCTGGCAGCTTGGCATGGGCACCCGCTGCCCGCGCGCAAGGAGCAGCGCCTTCCAGCGCACGATCGGCGCCAGATCCTGTGCTCGAAGCCCGCGACGCCTACCGCAGGCGCGACCGCTCGAAGCTCGCCACGCTGCGCGACGCGACCGCATCTGCACAGAACCCGCTGGCGATGTGGGTGGCCTACTGGGACGCCAATGTGCGCCTCAGCACCCTGCAGCAGTCCGACCTGGACGCCTTCTACAGCCGCTGGAGCGGAACCTACGTCGAAGACCGGTTGCGCAACGACTGGCTGCTCGAGCTGGGTCGCCGCCGTGACTGGACGAACTTCAGCGTCGAATTCCCGCGCTTCAGGATGAACGACGACCGCGAGGTCACCTGCTATCGGCTGCTCACCGAGCACTTGTCCGGTCAAGACGTGCGGGACGCAGCACGCAACGCCTGGTTCGCGCAGCGCGATGCCGACGACGGCTGTGGCCTGCTCGCCTCGGCGCTGCTGAGCACCAAGGTCTTCGGGCCGGCCGATGCATGGCGCAAGGCGCGCATCGCGATGGAGTTCAACCGGCCGCGAGCGGTAGCGCAGGCCGTCGCGCTTGTCCTGCCCCAGGCAGACAGCGCGGTGCAGGCGCTCATCGAATCACCTGCCCGCTATCTGGCACACAAGGCACAGGCCAGCGGACGCGGCAACGCCGAGCTGGCGACGCTGGCCCTGATCAAGCTGGCCGCCGTCGACCCCGACGCCGCCGCAGCGACGCTGCGCGAACGCTGGGAGCGTGCGTTGCCGGGCGATCTTGCCGCCTGGGCCTGGGCAGCCACGGCCAAGCAGTCGGCGATGAGGCTTTCCAGCGACGCCCCGGAACAGTTCCAGCGCGCCGAGCACCTCGCTGCCAACGCGGCGAAAGGAGCCGGGTCCGTCGTGAACGAATGGCCCGACGACACGCTGGGCTGGAAGGTGCGTGCTGCACTGCGAGCCAACCAGGGTGTCGGCCGCTGGCAACAGGTGGTGCAGGGCATCGACGCGATGAGCACTGCGGAGCAGAGCGAGCCGACCTGGGTCTACTGGAAAGCTCGCGGCCTGCAATCGCTGGCCGAGGACTCCCAGGACGGCGAGGGGCTGCGCAGTCAGGCGCGCGCGATGCTTGGCGGCATCGCCGGCCAGTTGCACTTCTACGGCAAGCTGGCGAGCGAGCAGCTGGGACTGACGATGTCGCTGCCGACACGTCCGCCCTCGCCGACCACCGCCGAGCGAGAGGCCGCCGCCAGCCACCCGGGCTTGAACCGGTCGCTGCTGCTGATCTCGATCGGCCTGCGCAGCGAAGGTGTGCGCGAATGGAACTACAGCCTGCTGGGCATGAACGATCGCGAGTTGCTAGCGGCGGCGCAACGGGCCTGTGACCGCGAGTTGTGGGACCGCTGCATCAACACCAGCGACCGCACCCGCACCGAGATCGACATGCAGCAGCGTTTCCCGACGCCGTTCCGCCAGCAGGTGCTCGCACGCACGAAAGAGATCGGGCTCGACGCCGCTTATGTGTACGGGCTGATTCGTCAGGAATCGCGATTCGTGATGGACGCGCAGTCGGCCGTCGGCGCCTCAGGCCTGATGCAGGTGATGCCGGCCACCGCGCGCTGGACCGCCAAGCGGATCGGACTCGACTACCGCCGCGATCAGATCGCCGACCGCGACATGAACCTGAAGCTGGGCACCGGTTACCTGAAACTGGTGCTCGACGATTTCGCCGGCTCGCAGCCGCTGGCCGCCGCCGCGTACAACGCCGGCCCGAGCCGCTCGCGTCGCTGGCGCGAAGGCCCCTCGCTGGAGCCAGCCGTGTGGGCAGAAAACATCCCGTTCAGCGAGACGCGCGACTATGTCAAGAAGGTGCTGTCGAATGCCGCCTACTACGCCGCGTTGCTGGGCGGCGATGCAGTGACGCTGTCGACCCGGCTCGGCAAGGCGATCGGACCACGCGAGCCCGGCGGACCCGGCGTCGACAAGGATCTCCCCTGACCGCGCAGAATCGGACGCTTCGTCTCAACGCTGGAGGGCTGTTGCCCGTGTCGAATGTCTTGATCTTGGGTGGTACCGGTTTCGTCGGGCGAAGCGTCTGCGAAAAGCTCGTTGAACGCTCGGGCGGCGGGGGCGACCGCATCACCGTGCCCAGCCGGCGCCCGCAACGCGCACAACACATCCGCACACTGCCGACCGTCGAGCTGATTCAGTCCGACGTGCACGACGCCGCGGAATTGACGCGTCTGCTGGTCGGCTGCGACGCGGTCATCAACCTGATCGCCATCCTGCACGGAAGCGAATCCGATTTCCAGCGCGTCCATGTCGAGCTGCCGCGCAAGCTGGCTGCCGCCTGTCAGTCCAGCGGCGTGACGCGGGTCGTGCACGTCAGCGCGCTGGGCGCCTCGGCCGATGCGCCGTCGATGTACCTGCGGTCCAAGGCGGCCGGCGAGGCGGCGCTGCGTGCCGCCGGGCTGGATCTGACCGTGCTGCGACCGTCGGTGATCTTCGGCGAGCACGATCGTTTCCTGAACCTGTTCGCACGACTGCAGGCGCTGGCGCCGGTGATGCCGTTGGCAGGCGCTGCTGCTCGCTTCCAGCCGGTGTGGGTCGAGGACGTGGCCTCAGCCATCGTGGCCTCGATCGACGACCGAACGTCGATTGGTCAGGTGGTCGAGTGCGGTGGTCCCACGGTCTACACCCTGGAGGCGCTGGTTCGTTTTGCCGGGCGCTGCAGTGGTCACGAAAGGCCGGTGATCGCTCTGCCCGACGCCATCGCACGACTGCAGGCACGGGTCATGGGGTGGCTACCCGGCGAGCCGCTGATGTCGGGCGACAACCTCGACTCGATGCGTGTGCCCAATGTGCTGAGCGGCGACGTGCCAGGCCTCGAAGCGCTCGGCATCCAGCCGGCGTCGATCGAAGCCGTGATGTGCCCGCTGCTGGCAGGCCATGCCGGCGTGGCACGCCTCGAACCCCTGCGCGCCAGCGCACATCGACGCTGACCGACGCACCGTCTGCACTGTTCACATGAAGGTCTGGAAAGTCGGCGGCGCTGTACGGGACGCGTTGCTGGGACGACCCGTCAGCGACGTCGACTGGGTCGTCACCGGGACCACACCCGATGAGATGATTTCGGCCGGCTACATGCCGGTGGGCCGGGATTTTCCGGTGTTCCTGCACCCGGCAACCAAACAGGAATATGCGCTGGCTCGCACCGAGCGCAGCACCGCGCCCGGCTACCACGGTTTCGTCTTCCACACCGATGCTGGGGTGACGCTCGAAGAGGACCTGCAACGCAGGGATCTGACGATCAACGCGATGGCGCAGGACGACGCCGGCGTGATCACCGACCCCTATGGCGGGCAGCGCGATCTGAATGCGAAGCTGCTGCGGCACGTGTCGCCCGCTTTTGCTGAAGACCCGGTGCGCATCCTGCGCGTGGCTCGATTCGCGGCACGCTTCGGCGATTTCGCGGTGGCAGACGAGACTCAGGCGCTGATGTGCGAGATGGTGCGTGCCGGTGAGGTGGACGCGCTGGTCGCCGAGCGCGTGTGGCAGGAGCTGTCGCGAGGTCTGATGGAAGCACACCCGTCACGGATGCTCGACGTGTTGCACAACTGCGGCGCACTTGTGCGGCTGCTGCCGGAAGTCGACGCCGACTGGCGGCAGGGCAGCAGGGGCGCCGCGTTGCTGCGTCGCGCCATCGATCTCAGCGCTCGACGTGCCACACCACTGGCAGTGCGCTTCGCTGTGCTGACTCACCGGATGGGCGGGATTCTTCCGAATGCATCGGCCGCGAACCCTTCTGCGCCAAGCTCCTTGCGACTCCTCTGCGACCGCTGGCGTGTCCCTTCGGATTGCCGGGAGGTCGCCGAGGGAGTCGCACGTGAACACGCCGCCGTGCGGCGCAGTTCATCCATGGATGCCGAGGAGCTCGTGCAGCTGCTCGACCGTCTGGACGCCTGGCGCAGGCAAGAGCGCTTCGCGCTGATGCTGCTGTCCTGCGATTGCATCGCATGCGCGGACCAGGCCGACGAAGGTCCGATGCGCCTGCCGTCTTATCCGAGACTGCAGCGGGCGTTCGTGAGGGCAGCCGCTGTCGACGCAGGAGCCGTGGCCATGCGAGCCACGGCGCAAGGTCAGCGAGGACCGGCCATTGCAGCCGCCGTTCATGCGGTCCGGGTGAGGGCTGCAGACGACGCAGCGGCCGACGAGCCGAACGACTGAATACTAGAGTTCAGGCTCGCAACAAGCTGGGAGAACCAAACCGTCTGGCAGTGAACGCCATGCTGTGATAGATCGGCATCAGGCGATTGACGATACCTGCCTCTTCCGCAGCCGAAAAGCTGTCCGGGTAAAGCGAGCGCTCGCTGCGCACGCATTCCGGTCTGCCACCGAATTGGGAGAGTTGCTCGCGCGCATGGGCAAAATCCAGAGACATCAGCACAGCCGGCGCTTTGACCCGCTGATTGAATCGTTCCGGACCGATCACCTCGAAGCCCAGCATGCGCTGGTAGAAGGAAACGTGGCGTGGATTGACTTCGATCAGCAGGTCGTCGAAATCCATCACCCGGTGGGCGCAGATGTAGGCGACATGGAACAGGGAAGCCAGCACGCGGCGCGAATGCACCATGCTGTCGACGGCCAATGTCGTGAATTCACAGATGGCCCGGCCGGCGTCGCGCAGGGCATCGGCTTGTTCGGAAAACAGGGCATCGACTCTCAACCCCTCCGAAGAATCGAACCCGACGGTGATCGTGCCGACGGTGGTGTTGTGTTCGCTGGCGACCAGCGTGATTCGGGTCGGAGGGGGATCGTCAGGCAACGGCGCGCTGGGGTAGCCGCGCGACGCATACATCCTGTTGATCAGGATGCTGGCCGAACTGCGCCGCGAGAAGGAGTCCGCGCATCGGATGCTGTAGGAGCGCTCGCGGATCTCGCATCGGTGAACTTCATCGCATTCGTAAGAACTCGGCAGGAAAGCGCGCAAGGCGTGATGCGCTTCGGAAGACACACCGATCATCGAATTGCTGAGCACGAGAGAACCCTCAGGAGAGTTGAGGCAAACGGCGAACCGCTGAGCGAAAACACCAAGATTGGACCGTTCAAACAAAGGATCATCTGCGGACAATTTTCACACGCTCGCAGGATATTCACGCAAGCATTGGTAACAGAAGGCGACAGGAAACAGCCGGCTCGAATCCCGGATCGGATCCACACCGGAACCTTGACTCTCAGGACCTGCTTGCCCGAACGGTGGCTTCTCAGGCACGATGGGCGGTGCGGCCGAAAGCTGCACGGAACCCCAGCAACTCCATAACAGGACAAGAACATGATCAAGGTCAGCGTCTTCTACGCCAACACCCCCGGCACGCATTTCGATCACGGCTACTACTGCAAGACGCACATGCCCATGGTGGCCAAGCTGATGGGCAGTCACCTCAAGTCCTACTCGGTCGACAAGGGAATCGCCGGCGGCACGCCCGACAGCCCTGCGGTGTACATCGCGGCCGGGCACTTGCTGTGCGAATCGGTCGAGGCATTTCAAGCCGGCTTCGGTCCGCATGCCACCGAAATCCTCGGCGACATCCCGAACTACACGGACTTGAGCCCGATCATCCAGATCAGCGACGTCCTGGTGGGGTAACGGGGCGCCGCTCGAATGCTGCGCCGCAACAGGACGCAGCTTGGGCCACACGATGGCATGCGCTGGCGTCGACTCAAAGGATCTTCCCCAACGCCAGCGCGATCAAACTCAGCAGCACGCTGCTGCCGATGGGCAGGAAGAACTCTCGGCCGAAGAGCCGAAATCTGAAATCCCCAGGCAGTCGACCCAGACCGATCTTTTCCAGCCAGCGGTGCAGTCCACCGAAAATCAGGAGGATCAGGAAGATCGCGATCAGCCACCGGATCACGCGGGTACCCCGTGGACGGCACGCCGCATCAGCCGTCCGCCAGTTGAGCGGAGGCCGAATTCACAGCGTGTGCGTTCGATCGCCATGGGCGAATCCAATCGGGGACCGGGTGAATGCGGGGTCGCATCGCTTGGCAAAGCCAACCACCTTGAACAGTTCGCCCATCTCGTGCTCGGTCAGCAGCTTCTGCGCATTGGCGATGGTGCGGATATCGGCCTGCGCCAGCAGATCGAGCAGGCCGCAGTTCATCAGGAAACGAGCCTGGCTCGTGTAACCCAGCACATCGAGGCCAGCAGCCTGCCCGGCAACGGCGATGCCGGTGAAATTGACATGCGCGGTGATGTCCTTGGCGCCCACGTCGGCAAGCGGGTCGGTGTCGGCGAGGTGGGCACGGTGGCACATCAGCGTGCCGCCAATGCGCTGCGGGTGGTAGTACTCGGCACAGGGGAAACCGTAGTCGATGAAGAAAGCCGCCCCGCGTTCCAGTCGGTCGGCCAGGGTGGCGATGAACGCTTCGGCCTGCTGATGGATCTCGGTCACCGTACCGGGTGCGAAGTCCGCATGGGCCTCGTCGACCGCCGGACGAAGCGCGGTTTCGCGGTCGGCCCAGGTCCAGGTCGACATCGCACCGGATTCGGCCGCAGGAGCCTCGCCTGCATCGCGCAGCACCACCCCACGCTCATGCCATCTGATCCCGTCGAAGTGGAGCAGTTGCACCGGCATCGCGTCGAGCACCTCGTTGCCGACGATCACGCCCTGCATCGCCTCGGGCAACACATCGACCCAGCGCACCCGGTCCAGATGCAGATGAAGCACAGCGTGCTGCCTGTCGCGAAGCGTGCCCGACAGGTCGACGATGGTGTACCGCGCGATTCGCGCGCCCAGCGTGTCGAGCAACTCGCGGGCGAGCACACCCGAGCCGGCGCCGAACTCCCAGATCTCGTCGGTGCCGCTGCCGTCCAGCGCCTGCAGGACCTGGCGGGCCAGCGCCCGACCGAACAGAGGTGACAGTTCGGGCGCGGTGACAAAATCGCTGCCAGACGCCGGCAGCACGCCGAACTGGCGGTCGCCTCTGGCGTAGTAGCCAAGCCCCGGCGCATAGAGTGCCAGCGCCATGAAGCGATCGAACGGAAGCCAGCCACCCTGCTGAACCAGTGCATCACGGATCACGGCGGTGATCCCCGTGCTGCTGGCGGTGTCGAGGGGCGTCGATACACTCGACGGCTGTTCGTTGGGCATCGCCCGGATTGTAGAAACCATGTCCGATCCCCGGCCGTCGGCCACAAGCGAATCGAGCGCTGCGGCAGCCCCGGTCGCGCTGGTGACCGGTGCGGCGCGTCGGCTGGGTCGCGAAATCGCGCTTGATCTGGCCACCCATGGCTTCGACATCGCCGTGCACTACCGCGGCGAACCCGACGAGGCACACGAGACGGTGTCGGAGCTGCAGGCGCTGGGTCGCATGGCGCACGCCTTCCATGCCGACCTGTCGATCGAAGCCTCCTGCCTCGATCTGCTGCCGCAGGTGATCTCGCATTTCGGGAGGGTCGATGTGGTGGTCAACAACGCTGCGATGTTCGAGTACGACGCGCCAGCGAGTTTCAGCCACGCGGCGATGGACCTGCACTGGAAGGCCAACACCGCGCCGGCGATCCTGCTGGCGCAGGCGTTGCACGATCACCACCTGAGCCACCGAACCAAGCTCGACCCGACCGCCTGCGTCGTCAACCTGATCGACCAGAAACTCTGGAACCTGAACCCCGATTATTTTTCCTACACGCTTTCCAAGGCCGCGCTCGAAGCCGCCACGGTGATGCTGGCGCAGGCGCTGGCCCCGCGAGTGCGGGTGTGCGGAGTGGCACCCGGCGTGACGATGACGTCGGGGCCGATGACGGACGCCGAGTTCGAGCGGGCACACACGCTGACGCCGCTGCAGCGTTCGTCGACGCCTGGTGATATCGCACGCACCGTGCGCTTCCTGATCCAGAGCCCGGCCATCACCGGCACGACGCTGCTGGTGGATGGCGGGCAGCACCTTCAACGACAGCCGCGCGACGTGATGTTCCTCGCGCAGCAGACCATCGCCGGTTGAAGTGCCATGACGCATCCCTTGCTGCACCCGAAACTCGCCCACTGCCGCCGGCTCTTCCTGCGCAACCACAGCGTGGCAGTCGCCATCGGCGCGCACTCGTTCGAGAAGCAGGCGCCTCAGCGGGTGCTGTTCAACGTCGAGTTGTACGTACCGCTGGCGCTGTCGACTCCCGCAAGCGATGCACTGCACGAGGTGGTCGACTACGATTTCATCCGCACAGTCATCGCCGAGCGTGTGGCGCGCGGTCACATCGAATTGCAGGAAACCCTGTGCGACGACCTGCTGGTGGCCATGCTCGCACACCCCCATGTCAGGGCTGCGCTGGTGTCGACCGAGAAGCCCGACGTGTATCCCGACTGCGAGTCGGTCGGCTGCCAGGTGTTCGGCCTGAAGGCCGATGCTCCCTGACGGGCGCTTTCGTTTGTTCGATGGAGATTCCATGAGTGACGTGCTCACCGCCCCCCAGCCAGTGATCCAGACGACTGCCGAGGCAAAGTTCGCGACCGAGATCAACAAACTCAGCAAGCGCCTGCATCGGCTGACAGGCCAGGCCATCATCGACTTCAACATGATCGAGGATGGCGACCGGGTGATGGTCTGCATGTCGGGCGGCAAGGACAGCTACGCGCTGCTCGACATCCTGCTCAACCTGCAGAAACGTGCGCCGATCCGCTTCGAACTGGTGGCCGTCAACCTCGACCAGAAGCAACCCGGCTTTCCCGAGCACGTGCTGCCCGACTACCTGGCGAAGGTCGGTGTGCCATTCCACATCGAGAGCCAGGACACGTATTCGATCGTCAAACGCGTCATTCCCGAAGGCAAGACCACCTGCGGGCTGTGTTCGCGGCTGCGGCGCGGCATCCTGTATCGCGTGGCGGGCGAACTGGGTGCGACCAAGATCGCGCTCGGACACCACCGCGACGACATCGTGCAGACGCTGTTCATGAACATGTTCTTCGGCAGCAAGATGAAGGGCATGCCGCCCAAGCTGGTCAGCGACGACGGCAAGAACATCGTGATCCGCCCGCTGGCCTATGTGGCCGAGACCGACCTGGAGCGCTGGGCCGAGCACCGACGGTTCCCTATCATCCCGTGCACGCTGTGCGGCAGCCAGGACAACCTGCAGCGCGTGCAGATCAAGCAGATGCTGCGCGAGTGGGACAAGCGCCATCCGGGCCGTGTCGAGAACGTCTTCAGCGCGATGGGCCACATCGTGCCGTCTCACCTGGCCGATCGGAACCTGTTCCCTTTCACCGAGCTCCAAGCGACTGGCGTTGCCGATGTGAATGGCGACCGCGCTTTCGACGACGAGGACTGCGGCCCGGTTGCCGACTCCGGCGTTGACGCGGTGATCTCCTTGCGGAGGCCTGCCGATTCCTGATGGGAGACCTGTCATGCTCCGTTTGTGCCTGCTCGCGCTAGGTTTGAGCTCCGTTTTGGTGCTGGCCGGCTGCGCCAACACCACGCTGAGCAGCGAGGTATCGACCTTCGGTGGCTGGCCCGCTGATCGCCAGCCCGGCACTTACGTTTTCGAGCGGCTTCCGTCCCAGCAGAGCGAGCCCGAAAAGCAGCAGCGGCTCGAGGACGCCGCCCGCAGCGCCCTCGAAGGTGCCGGGTTCAAGCCCGCCGGCGATGTCGGCATGGCCGATGTCACGGTGCAACTGGCGGCACGCGCCGATGAGGTGTACCGGTCAAGTCTCGACGACCCCTTCTGGTGGAACGGCGGGCCGTACCGGTCGCGGCTCGACTATGCGAGGTTCGGCGGCTTCGGCGGTGGTCTGGCGTTCGGTCGCGGCTTCGGCATCGGCTTCGATGAAGGCCTGCGCCGCTACGCGCGCGAGGTGGCGGTACTGATCCGCGATCGCAAGTCAGGCACCGCCATTTACGAAGCGCGGGCCAGCAGCGACGGCCTTCAGCCCTTGACGCCTTCGTTGCTGGGCGCCATGTTCCAGGCTGCGCTGACCCCGTTTCCAAACGATGAACCCAAGGCCCGCAGCATCACGACGCCGTTGATGCGCTGAGTCCGATCAGGGCATGGCCTTGGCGGCCAGTGCGCGCGCGTCGCCTTCCAGGTCCTTGAGCTGATCGGCCGCCCTGGCACGCTGATCTGGCGTGCTCAGGTTGTGCACCTGGGCTGCAAAGCCGCAGTTGAACTGCACCAGATGCTGCTGGTACGCGCGGTAATCGTCATTCGGCGAGGCGCGCGAGCGCTGCACCAGCATCCGCAACGCCACCATCGCCTGTTCGACCGTGGCCTGTTCCGCGTTCAGACGTGCAAGGGTCTGCAAGGTGTCCTGCTGGCGCCGCTTGCGCTCGGCCAGCCAGCGCTCAGGATCGAAAGGTGTCTGCAATGCCAGCTCGGCGATGCGGTCGCGCTGCGTGCTGCTCATCCGCCCGTAGACCATCTCGATCCGTTCGAGCGCACGTTTGAACTGCGCCTTCACTCGGGCTTCGGGACGGTCCTGCAGGTAGTCCTCGGCGAGCGACTCGTTGTTGTCGGCGTACTTGTGCTCCAGGTGCGCGATCTGCACCGGTGACAGGCGCCGCATCACATCGGCCAGCCCGGGCAGCGCCCGCTCGAAGCCCGCATCGAAACGCAGGTTGAGCTCGTCAAACCAGCGGCAGGCCTGTTCAGCGCTCGCCGGACCGGCGACTTCGGCTCGCGCACGGGACAACAGGGCCGCGTACTGCGGCAGTTCGGTGCGTCGGTGCCAGGCAAACCAGTCGCCGAGAACCTCTTTCGCGCGCAGCGACTGCTGTTCATTGAAGTCGACATATCCGTCGAGCCACCAGTACGTGATGTCGGGTGCCTGGTTGTAGACCAGGCGCACTGCGCTGCAGCCGGTCAGCCAGACCACCGCACACAGAACGACAGCCAGCCGCAGCACCGACCATCGCCGCAGGCGAGCGGGGCTCGGGGCGCCGAAGATAATCGCGGCCGGTAAGCCGGATGGATTTGAACCAGGGGGACAGGACATGGCGTTGGACATCGTGATCATGGCGGCCGGAAAAGGGACGCGGATGAAGTCGGACCGCCCCAAGGTGCTGCATGCACTGGCGGGCTGCAGCTTGCTGGAGCACGTGCTTCGCACCGCCGTCGAAGTGGCCGCCGACCGCATCGTCGTGGTCACCGGGCACGGGGCCGAACAGGTGGAAGCCGCTGTGAGAGCGCCACAACTGCAATTCGTTCGCCAGGCTCCGCAACTCGGCACCGGCCACGCGGTGCAACAGGCCGCGCCCGTGCTGCATGCCGACGGCGTCACGCTGATTCTCAACGGAGACACACCGCTGATCGAGGCCGCGACGCTGCGCGCCCTGGTGGAGGCCTGCGGCGGCGCACGGCTCGCGCTGCTGACGGTCGATCTGGCCGACCCCACCGGCTACGGCCGCATCGTGCGTGGCACCAACGCCAGCGGTGGATCGACCGTCCAGGCCATCGTCGAGCACAAGGACGCGACCCCCGAACAGCGCGCGATCGCCGAGGTCTACACCGGCGCGATGGCGGTGCCGACAGCGCAGCTCCAGCGATGGCTGGCACGCCTCGACAACCGCAACGCGCAGGGCGAGTACTACCTGACCGACGTGGTGGCATTCGCGGTCGCCGATGGCGTGGCCGTGGTTGCCGCACAGCCGCGACGCGCCGCCGAGGTGCTGGGCGTCAACAGCCCGCAGCAGCTTGCCGAACTGGAACGCCTGTGCCAGCACGACCGGGCCGATGCGCTGATGAGCGCCGGCGTGCGGCTGGCCGACCCGGCACGACTCGACGTGCGAGGCGACCTGCAATGCGGGACCGATGTGGCAATCGACGTCAACTGCATCTTTGAAGGCACGGTCACGCTGGGCGATCGGGTGCAGATCGGCGCGAACTGCGTGATCCGCAACGCGCTGATCGCAGACGATGCGGTGATCCACCCCTTCACGCACATCGACGGCGACGCGCTGGGCGTCAGCGTCGGCCGGGGCACGCTGGTCGGACCCTTTGCCCGACTGCGACCTGGCGCGATGCTGGGCGCCGCGGTGCACATCGGCAACTTCGTCGAGGTGAAGAATTCAACGCTCGCGGACGGCGCCAAGGCCAACCACCTCGCCTACCTCGGCGACGCAACGGTCGGCGCGCGGGTCAACTTCGGCGCCGGCAGCATCACCGCCAACTACGACGGCGCAAGCAAGCACCACACCGAGATCGGCGACGACGTGCAGGTCGGCAGCAACTGCGTGCTGGTGGCGCCGTTGACGGTCGGCGCCGGCGCGACGATCGGCGCCGGCTCGACCATCACCGACAACGCACCTGCCAACCAGCTGACGCTCGCAAGGACCCGACAGCAGTCGACGGCGTTCTGGACCAGGCCCGTCAAGCCTCGCTGACGACGAAGACCGGCAGGGCATCCGGGACATCGCCTCGCACCACCAGGGTCGCGAGGCCCGGCCGGCTTTCTTCGATGAATCGCCCCAGGGTACCGAGGTCCCGCCCTTCGGACGCCAGCGCGCCTCGCGGGCACATCCAGTCGTTGCGTGGCACCGGGTGCCACACCGGCTGATCGGCAGCAGGGAGCTCACCAATCCGCACGCGTTCGATCCAGCGGCCTTGCAGGTGATCAGGATGCAGCCCGGGCGTGATCGGCACCTGACAGTCGTGGCGGTAGAAAAGGCGGCCTCGCGTGCAGGCAGCTGGCGTCCAGGACTCGGTGTCCCAGGGCGGTGGTGGCTGGTGCCGCAGCTGGCGATCGAACATCTTGCGCAACTTGGTGTCGAACGTCTCGGCACGGTCGGGACCGACGAAATCGGCAACGGTGGACCGCGGTCCGGTCGCGGTGCACAGGAAGAATTTCACCGCCAGTTCCCAGTGCCAGGCGTGGCCTGCGCGGTCGTGCAGAAGGAAATCGATCTCACCGACCGTGGTGCGCTCGCCCAGCGGAGACACGAGGCGAAGCGGGATGTTCGCGGCCACCAGATGGTGTGTCGGACCGTGACGCAGAAAGAACGCCATGAGCCGTTCGGCACGTCGGCCCAGACGCGGGGAAAGCGGGCGTGTCGGGTTCGGGACATCGCTGCCTTCGACACCGAGCCTGCGTGACGGGTGGACAAAGTCGGTCAGCGCGGCTGGATCGCGCTCGATCGCATCGAGCCACTCGGATATCGACTGCCGCTCGGCCGCGCCGAACTGCTGCACCCCGGCCGAGTGCGCTCCAGGCGCGGTGTCGAGCAACGGCGGTGACAGCAGCAGCCAGCGCAGTTCGCGCACAGTCTGCGCGGCATCGTCAGCCACCGCTGGGTGAACCGTCCAGCGCCGCGCCTTCGGAGTCGTCGACGGTATCCAGGGCGAGGCACAGATCGTCCCACGCACGTGCCTTCTCGGAAAGGTTGCGCAACAGATAGGCCGGGTGATAGGTGACGACCAGCGGCACGTCCTGATAGCGATGCACACGGCCCCTGAGCTGGCCTATCGGCGCGGAACTTCGCAGCAGGCTCTGCACCGCGAATCGCCCCATCGCAAGGATGATCCTGGGCTGCACGAGCTGGATCTGGCGGATCAGGAATCCCTCGCAACGCGCGAGTTCATCGGGCAGCGGATTGCGGTTGCCGGGCGGACGGCACTTCAGGGTGTTGGCGATGAACACCTGCTTCGCGGGGTCGGGAGTTTCGCCGGCCTCGCGTCCGAGCCCGATCGCGCGCAGCATGCTGTCAAGCAGCTGGCCAGAGCGGCCGACGAACGGCTCGCCGCGGCGATCCTCCTCTTCGCCTGGTGCTTCGCCGACGATCATCCAGTGCGCCCGCGGGTGCCCGACACCGAACACCGTCTGCCTGCGGCTTTCGCACAGGGTGCAGGCGGCGCACGAAGCAACCGCCTCGCGCAGCTCGGACCAATCCATCGTCGAGGTGCGCGCCGTCGGCGACGGAGCATCGCTGGCGATTTTGGTGCTCGCGCGGACCGGCCCGGGGAGGGACATGACCTGGATGGCCGCCTCGGCAGGCGCGAAAACCGACTCGATTGCCGCAGCCACGACCTGCTCATGCGCCGCGGGCCCCTCCCAGACGCGGATGCCCATCTCGGCGAGCATCGCCCGCTGGCGTTCGCTCCAGGTCACAGGTGGCCGCCGGACAGGTCGAGGCTCATCACGCAGGCATCTTCGCGCAGCCCGTCGGCGGCCGGGTAGTAAGCGCGTCGCACGCCCACTTCGCGAAAACCGTAGCGTCGGTAGATCTCGCGCGGCCGCACGTTGCTGACGCGAACCTCGAGCCACAGTTGCGGCAAGTTCAGCTCGCGGCACATCGACAGCAGCGCATCCAGCATGGCGCGGCCATGCCCGAAACCCTGCTCGGAAGGGGCCACGGTGAGGTTCAGCAGGTGCATTTCGTCGACGCCTTCCATCGCGACGAAGTAGCCGATGACGTGATCGCGCCGGCCGCCGTCGAACAGCACCCTCGCCGGGTACCCCGACGCCAGCGAATCGATGAAGTTGCCGCGCGTCCACGGGAAGGGATAGGCCTCGACCTCGATCGCCATCACCTCGTCGAGGTGGGCCCGCGTCATGGGCTGCAGCCGATTCCAGCGACGCAGCACCGCGTTCATGTCGGCACCTCGCCGAGGGTCGCGGTCACCGCAGCTGCAGCCGATTCAGCCAGCGCCTTCACGGCGGCACGCTCGGCCATCGTCTGGGCTACCTTGTCACGCAGGTACAGCGGCAAAGCCAGCGCTGCATCGACCGCCCCACCCTGCTCCCACAAAGCGACGGCCAGCGGCAGCATCGCGCAAGCGCGGGGCAAGGCCTTCGGCAGGAGCTGCGCATCGCCGCAAGCCAGTCGGTCGCCGAACGCGACCAGCGCCGATCCTGCAATCGCGCGCGCGGGCTCGCTTCGCCAGCGCTCATTCAGGACCTGCGGAGTGCAGAGGAAGGGCGGAGTGACGTAGCGCCATCGCCCCGCCTCATGCACGGCGTGCGCCGCGTAGATCTCGTCCATTCGAGCATCCATCACGACCCACACGTCTTCGACCGCACCGTCCGTGCGCGCGTCTTCGGCGACGGCCAGCAACGTGTCGACCGGCAGCACCGGCTTGTCTGCACCGAAAGCCAGGCCCTGCGCCACGGAGCAGGCCGTTCGCAAGCCAGTGAATGCTCCAGGACCGCGACCGAAGGCAATGGCATCGATTTCGCGCAAGCCAACGCCCGCCCGGGCCAGCAACTCCATGATGCCGGGGATCAGAGTGGCTGAAGCCTGCGCTCCGCCCGGGCCCTGATGGGACCAGACCGCGTCGCCCACCCGCAGCGCAATGCTCAGGTGCTCGGTGGCGGTGTCGAAGGCCAGGCAGGAGGTCAGGGAAGCAGTCACCGAAAGAGTCTAGCTGCGGTCCACGCGCCGTTTCAGCGGCAAGGATTCGACATCGCGGCCCAAATGCCCATGCGATCATTCCCGGATGCTTTCGCGCACGTCGATGTCTGCCTGTATGCCCGTTTTTCTGCTCGCATTCGGGAGCGCTGCCGCAACGGCGCAAGTGCCGCCTTCGGCCTCGACACGGTCGCTGCCGGCCGACGTGGCCACCGCGCTGGACCGTGCGCGAGTGCCGCGCGAAGCGTTGTCGGTGGTGGTGCAGGAGCTGGGCCGGAACGGCGTGCCGCGCCTGTCCTGGCAGGCGCAGGTGGCGGTCAATCCCGCGTCGCTGATGAAGCTGCTCACGACCTACGCCGCGCTGGATCTCCTCGGCCCCGCGTGGACGTGGACCACTCCGGTCTGGCTGCAGGGCGCCTTTCCAAGTGGCGGCAGCGGTGTCTTCGAAGGCGATGTGGTCATCAAGGGAAGCGGCGACCCGAAGCTGGTGATCGAGCGCGCCTGGCTGCTGCTGCGCAGGCTGCAGCAAATGGGTGTGCGCGACATCCACGGTGACATCGTGCTCGACCGCAGCGCCTTCGAGGTGCCCGAGCAGAATCCGGCAGAGTTCGATGGCGAACCGCTTCGTCCCTACAACGTGCGCGCCGATGCACTGTTGCTGAACTACAAGTCGGTGTCCTTCACCTTCACGCCCGACCCGGCACATGGCGTTGCGGTGATCTCCACCGAACCCGCGCTGGCCGGCGTGCGCGCCGACACCCGCGTGCCGCTTGCAGCCGGCGTCGGAGCGACCCTGTGCGCCGACTGGCGCGGTGCGTTGCAGGCCGACTTCTCGGATCCCCAACGGCTGCGCTTCAAGGGCATCTATTCACCGGCATGCGGCGAAAAGCAGTGGCCGGTCGCCTATGCCGACCCCGCCGCGTACAACGAGAAGCTGCTGGCCGGTCTGTGGGCCGAGATGGGCGGCCGGCTGAGCGGCAGCGTTCGCGACGGCACGGCACCGGGCACGCCGCCGACTTTCGAGCTGACGTCACCCTCGCTGTCCGAGGTGATCCGCGACATCAACAAGTTCAGCAACAACGTCATGGCGCAGCAGCTGTTCCTGACGCTCGCGCTGACGCAGCGCGGGCTCGGCACACCGGAGGGTGCGCGGGAGGTGATGCGCGGCTGGCTGGCATCGCGCTATGGCGACACGGGCCGCGCGGCGGTGATCGACAACGGATCGGGCCTGTCGCGCGAGACCCGCGTCAGCGCCCAGCTGCTGGCCCGGTTGCTGCAAGACGCGGCGGCCAGCCCGCAGATGTCGGAGCTGATGGCCTCACTGCCCGTCAGCGGCGTCGACGGCACCTTGCGGCGCACCAAGGCACTGCCCGGCCGCGCGCACCTGAAGACTGGATCGTTGCGCGATGTGACCGCAGTGGCCGGCTACCTGCTGGCGCCGAGCGGACGCCGCTACGTCGTGGTGGGCATCGTCAATCATGCGAACGCCGGAGCCGCACGGCCGGCGCTCGACGCACTGATCCAGTGGACCGCCAACGACGGGTACGCCGAGGGCGAGGCGCCGAAGTGAAAGCACGCCCGTGAATGCGCCCAGCGTCATCGATCTGCTCGGCTACGCAGCAGCGGCACTGACGACGGCGTCATTCGTGCCGCAGGCGTGGCTGAGCTTTCGCACCGGCGATGTGAGCGGCATCTCGCTCGGCATGTACGCGAGCTTCACGGTCGGCGTGGCGCTGTGGCTGGCCTACGGGGTTGTGCTCGGCGCGTGGCCGATCGTCGTGGCCAACGCAATCACGCTGGTCCTGGCGACGTCGATCCTGGTGATGAAACTGCGAGGCCGGCGGGCCGGCAATCGGGCCGGCCCGCCGCGCTGAAACGCTGTCGACTCAGAACGGAAGGGTGTCGAGCAGATCGTTGGCATCCCCGCCGAGCACGTCCTGACCTCCGGCGCTCAGGTGCGTGCCGTCCGCCCACAGCCACGTGAGGTCGGTCGCTGCCTCGACACTGCCACTGGCAGGCTGCAGCGTCAGCGACGTGCAATCGGGCAATGCAACGGTGCACGCGGCAGCGGTGACATTGACGAAATTGAATGGGTTGTCCCCATCGTCCACGGCGCGCACGATGTTGCGGAACCGCTGGAAGGCGTTGAGCAGGCCGATGCTGCGGCCGTTGTTGGTGATCTTGGCACGCAGCGCATTGTTGAAGGATTCCGAAATGGCTTTCAGCAGCCGGACACGTTCCGGGCGGCTGGCCACATCACCGAGGCCGAACGGCGATTCGCTGAGATCCGGGACCGGCACATAGAGCGCCCGGCCGGCGGTGTTGTTCTTGTTCGTGAGGCGGTCGAATTGGCTGGCGAGCAGCTGTCCGCGGCGGTCCGCCTCGGCCAGGACGGCGGCCTCGGTCTGGGCCGCGGTGGACACGCTGTCATAGAGCTCGATGATGTCGT
Source organism: Rhizobacter sp. (assembly GCA_046154125.1). GTDB lineage: Bacteria > Pseudomonadota > Gammaproteobacteria > Burkholderiales > Burkholderiaceae_C > PBB1. The sequence goes on from JBJXEJ010000133.1 coordinate 41,964, forward strand.
GGCTGCCGACCATGATGGTGACCAGGTCGAGCTTGCCGAGACTGCCTCCCGCCGCGAAGAACGCGTCGAGCGCCGCGACCACATCGGCCACCTTCGCGCCGTAGGTGGCCTTCATCTGCGCGGTGGCAGCGGTGCCGTTCGGGTTGCATTCAGCGAACACGAGGCCGTACTTGGCCGCGATGAACTGCACCCACAGCGAGTTGACAAAGCAATCGGGCGTCGAATTGGCCGGAGTCGTGCTGGGCGTGAACCCGTTGATGGCGTACTTCCGTCCATCAATGGCCGTGGGCGTGGACGACGGCAGCAGCAGGCTGCTCTCGTCACCAAACACGATCAGCCGTGCCGCCTTGAACTTCACCGACTGGTTTTCATTGCCGTTGCCACCACCGCACGACGCGAGCAGCAGCGTCCCTGCCATCGTCACGGCCAGCAGGCTGCTGCGCAGCGCGGCGGCGCTCCATCGATCGACTCTGAAATTCATGCGGTCTCCAACGAGAAAGGATTAGATCGGCCCGGGGGGCATCAGGTCGCCGAGGCACGCACCAGGCGGTCCCGCACACCATCCCATTCGGCGGTTGATGGAGGTTCTTCCACCCAGATCAGTTCCGCGCCCAGGTCGTCGAACTGACGCAGAACGGTGAACAATTCGTGGGCAGCCTGGTCCGCGCAAGCCGGCAAGGCCCGGTGGATTGCCACCGCGCCGGCCGGCGGAAGCAGGCGCGAATATACCGCCAGCTTCAACGGAAGCCCCCCCGCCGGGTCGGCCAGCAGCTCCATGGAGGAGCGCAGCAGGTCGGTGTTCATCAGCCTCACGCGGGCCCGAGGAGCGTAGTGGGCGTCGAGGGTGCCGGGTGCGCGCGGGGCCGCAGCATCCCGGTCTTCGAGCGGGCAGCCGAGCACCGTCTCGATGACCGAGCGGGTGAGCGTACCGGGTCGCAGCAGCACCGCGCGGTCGCGCGAGCAATCGACGATGGTCGACTCGATGCCGATCTCGCAAGGCCCGCCATCGAGCACGAGCAACCCGGAGCCGAGTTCGGCGACGACATGCGCCGCCTGCGTCGGGCTCAAGCGACCGAAGCGGTTGGCACTGGGGGCCGCGACACCAGGCACGCCGCGCTCGGCCGCCGCCCGCAGCAGCGCCAGGGCCACCGGATGCGACGGGCAACGCAGGCCGATCGTTGGCTGCCCGCCAGCGCAGGCCTCGGCCACGCCCTCGGCCCGGGGCACGATGACCGTGAGCGGGCCCGGCCAGAACGCCGCCGCCAGCCGTTGCGCCAGATCGGGCCATATGGCGCAAAAGGAACGTGCCGCCGCCACATCGGCCACGTGCACGATCAGCGGGTGACCGACCGGCCTGCCCTTCGCCTCATAAATTCGCGCGACCGCAAGGTCGTCGTCGGCACGTGCGCCCAGGCCATACACCGTCTCGGTCGGAAAGGAGACCAGTTCGCCATGGGCCAGCGCATCGGCGGCCTCGGCGATCGCGACGGGGTCATATCCGTCCAGCAACATGGTCCGGTGAAACGCCGTCGGGCGAATCAGAATGCGGGCAGGCCGAGCACGGCGGCCGCCTGAAGCGCAACGCGCCGCGCGTCGTCCGTGCTGGCGGCCGTCACCGTCAGGTGACCCATCTTGCGAGCTCGCCGCGGCGTGGCCTTGCCGTAAAGGTGCAGGTGCACGCCAGGCAGCCCGAGCACACCGGCCCAGTCCGGCTCGCGAGCTTCCTCGCTCGTTGGCGTGGCGCCGGGAGTGAACCACAGGTCACCGAGCAGGTTCAGCATCACTGCCGGCGAATGCAGCCGCGGAGCCGTCAACGGAGCACCGGTCAGCGTGCGAACCTGCAGATCGAATTGCGACAGGTCGCAGGCATCGACCGTGTAGTGGCCGGAGTTGTGCGGACGCGGCGCCATCTCGTTGGCAACCAGACTGCCATCCTGCAGGACAAAGAACTCGACACAGAGCACACCGACGTAGCCCAGCGATTCGGCCACACGCTCGGCCGCCTCGATCGCGCACTGCTGCAACGCGGGAGTCAGATCGGGCGCTGGCACCTGCGTGACAGCGAGGATGCCGTCGCGGTGCAGGTTCTGCTGCAGCGGGAAATGAACCACGTGCCCGGCCGCGCTGCGCGCGACGATCACGCTGACCTCGAAAGCCAGCGGGAGCTGCTTTTCAAGCACCGTCGACACGCCGCCCAGCGATTCCCACGCGGATGTCAGTTCGGCCCGGGTCTCCACACGCACCTGCCCCTTGCCGTCGTAACCGAGGCGGGTGGTCTTCAGGATGCCGGGCAGCAGGTGGCCAGGCACGGCATCGAGTTGCGCGGCGCTGTCGATCACCACATGCGGCGCACAGGCCACGTCGCAGCGCGCGAAGTGCCGCTTCTCTGCGGCGCGGTCCTGGCAAACCGCGACCGCCTCCGAGCCGGGCGCGACCGGGCGGTGCGCGCCCAGGGTCATCAGCGCCTCGGCAGGCACGTTCTCGAATTCGATGGTGATGGCAGCGCTTCGCTGCATCAGCTGCGCCAGTCCCTGCTCGTCAAGGTAGTCGGTCTTGATGTGGTGCTGCGCAACCAGACCGGCGGGACTTGCCGGGTCGGCATCAAGCACCACGGTGAAGTACCCCATCTGCTGAGCGGCGTGCACGAACATCCGGCCGAGCTGGCCGCCACCCATGACGCCCAGCGTTGCACCTGGCGCGATGAAAGGCGTCATGTCAGCTGAGCCGTCATCGCGCGGGCCGCCTCGGTCTGCCGGGCGCGGTAGGCGTCGAGTCGGGCACGCAGGGCCTGATCACCCACGGCGAACATCGCCACTGCGAACAGCGCCGCATTGGCAGCCCCGGCCGCGCCTATCGCAAACGTCGCCACCGGAATTCCCTTGGGCATCTGCACGATCGAATGCAGCGAATCGACCCCCTGCAGGTGGCGGCTGGCAACCGGTACGCCGAGCACCGGCACTGTGGTCTTGGCGGCCAGCATGCCGGGCAGGTGCGCGGCGCCGCCGGCCCCGGCGATGATGGCCCTGAGGCCGCGCGCGACTGCCGACTCGGCATAGGTGAACATGTCGTCCGGCATGCGGTGCGCCGAGACGACGCGGGCCTCGAACGGAATGCCAAACTCGGTCAGAATCTCCGTGGCTGCACGCAAGGTCTCCCAGTCGCTGCTGGACCCCATCACCACACCCACCACAGCAGGCGCGCTCATGGCCTTGCTCCGCTTTTTTCGAAGCCTTGAATTGTAGGCGTCGCTGCTTCATCTCCGGATGCGCAGACTCCCGCCGACTCGTACCTGACACACCGCCATGATCGACATCTCCCTCCAGAACTTCGAAACCGACCTGATCCACGCCTCGGCCGACCAGCCGATCCTGCTGGACGTCTGGGCGCCGTGGTGCGGACCTTGCAAATCGCTGGGCCCGGTGCTCGAGAAACTCGAGGTTGCCTACGCTGGCCGCTTCAAGCTCGCCAAACTGAACGCAGACACCGAGCCGGACATCGCCGGTCAGCTGTCGCAGATGTTCGGCGTGCGCAGCATCCCGTTGTGCGTGATGTTCAAGGGCGGACAGCCGGTCGACGGCTTCGTCGGAGCGCTGCCCGAAGCCGAGATCCGCCAGTTTCTCGACAAGCACGTGCCGACACCGGAAGAGCTGCTGGCAGAGGAGGACGTGGAAGCCGCAGAGGCGATGCTGGCGGACGGAGAGACCGAAGGTGCGATCGAGAAGTTGCAGGAAGCCGTCGCAATCGACCCGGGCAACGACAACGCGCGCTTCGATTGCCTGCGCGCGCTGTTGACGGCGGGCCGCATCGACGAGGCACGCACCACGTACGACCCGGTGGCTGGCAACATGCTGCTCGATCCCCGCCTCGCAGCCTGCGGACTCTGGCTCGACGCGTGCGAAAAGGCAGTGACGTCACGCTCGCCCGACATGCTGACAGCTGCCATCGCCGCGAACCGCCGCGACTTCGATGCACGATTCGAACTGGCGCAACTGCATTTCGCCGCCCAGCGTTTCACGGAGGCCATGGACGATTTGCTGGAAATCGTGATGCGCGACAAGACCTGGAACGGCGAACTGGCACGCAAGACCTACGTCGCCGTGCTGACCGTGATGAGCAAACCGGCCGCCGCCAAGGCCGAGACCAGCGCACCGAAGGGCGCGCTTGAACTTGCCGGCAAGTTCAACACCGCGCCCGCAGATCCGCTCGTCGACCAGTACCGACGCAAGTTGAGCATGGCCTTGTTCTGAGCGACAGACGCGCTGGTGACGGCAACGCGGCCGCAGCTATCGGACGACTGACTGCAGCGTCCGGTCGAGAACGTCGATCACCGAATGCTGCATGTCCAGGTGACGAGACCAGTGTTCGCGCGCGAGTTGTCGATGGTGCAGTGACGCATCGGTCTCACAGAGCGCCTGAAACACCTGCTCCAGTCGACCGTGAGCAACCGCGATGTCCTCGATGCTCATGCCCGGATCGATCAACGCAGCTGCGGCTTCGGCATCGCTGCGCGCGCCCGACACGTCACCGGTGTGATATCGGCACCACGCCTGATCGGCAAGATGAGTCGCCCGCATGCTCGCAAGCCCCTGACGGTCGGCGTCGTCGAGGTGATCCCTGTAGACAGCCAGGGCCTTGGCATGCTCGCCCTGGGCCGAATACACCGTGGCGCGCAGCATCTGCACGTAGGCGTCCTGGTAGACCGTACCGACCCAGTGGTCGAAATTGAACGAGGCCGCGACCCAGGCCTCCGCCCTTCGCGCTTCCTCGGTATCGACGCAGCCGAATATCGTCGCCCTCAGCGCGTGGTTGCTGCGATGCCCCGCAATCGTGAAGGTGATGACGCCGAGCGCCGCATCGTCCGACTCTGCCTGGGCATGCTCGCGGGCACGGGTGTACCAGGGCTGGGCGAGGTCGAGTCGGTTGGCGAGGTGGTAAGCCGACGCCGCCACGATCGAAGCGCGCGCACGGGCGGCATGGTGATCGGGCGCTGCCAGCCGAAAGGTCATCGTCAGGTACTTCGCCATGTCGTCGATGTCGTCCTGGACGAAGCTGAGGTGCGCCAGCCAGGCGGCGCTGAGCGCCTGCAGCGGCGTCAGCCTGGCAGCGGCACTGAGCGCCTGGGCGCGCAACATCTTGTCGCGACTGGCCGACACCCGACCGCTGTTCTGCTCGATCCATGCTTCGACGATGCAGATCCATACCGTCACCAAGGCGGACGGCTGCCGAGCGAATTCGGTGCGCAGGATCGTCAACTCGGCGTTGGCTTCGTCGAAGAAGCCCTGCCGAGCCAGAAAGCCGGCGCGCTCGGCACGCGCGCACGCCACATCGATCGCGTGCACCGACGCAGCCAGCGCGGCATCCAGCCGCGCCAGCATGGGCGACGGCGGAACCTTCATGCGGTGAGGCGCTGAAGAGCTTCCCGGTACTTCGCAGCGGTGGCAGCCACCACCGATGCCGGCAGCGCGGGAGCGGGTGCCTGCTTGTTCCACGAAGCGCCGTCGACGATGGCGTGCTCGAGCCAGTCACGCACGAACTGCTTGTCGTAACTCGGTGGATTGAGGCCCGCACCGAAAGCTGCGTCGTAGCCCTCGAGGGGCCAGAAGCGCGACGAATCGGGGGTCAGGACCTCGTCCATCAAGGTCAGCGTGCCGTCGGAATCGAGGCCGAACTCGAACTTGGTGTCGGCAATGATGATGCCCTTGGTCAGCGCGAACTCGGCGGCACGGCCGTACAGCTCGATGGCCACATCGCGCACCCTGGCGGCCATCGGTGCACCGATGATCTCGACCATGCGCTCGAACGAGATGTTCTCGTCGTGGTCGCCCATCTCGGCCTTGGTGGCGGGAGTGAAGATGGGCTGCGGCAGCTTTGACGCGTTGACCAGCCCGTCGGGCAGGGCAACGCCACAGACGGAACGGGTTTGCTGGTATTCCTTCCAGCCGCTGCCCGCGAGGTAGCCGCGCACCACCGCTTCGACCGGCAAAGGCTTGAGACGTTTGACCAGCATCGAGCGCCCGACGACTTGAGCGCGCTCATCGGCCGCGACGACGCTCTCGGGCGAGTCACCGGTCAGGTGGTTCGGCACGATGCCTTTCAGGCGATCAAACCAGAAGAGCGCCATCTCGGTGAGCAGCCGGCCCTTGCCGGGGATCGGCTCTCCCATGACCACGTCGAAGGCGCTGAGCCGATCGCTCGCGATCATCAACAGCCGGTCGGCGCCCACGGCGTAGTTGTCGCGAACCTTGCCTCGCGCAAGCAGGGGCAGCGAGTGCAGGCGGCTTTCGAGCAGGGCATCCGTCATCGGGTGGCTTCTTCGTGTGCTGATGGTCAACGGGCTTCAGACGACCGTTTGAGCCAGTTCTCCCCTGGCATAGCGCGCAGCCACCACAGACAGCGTCTGTGGCTTGATCTTCGCGGCCTGGCCGGCGCAGTTGAACTCGATGTACCGCTGCTTGCAGATCTGCTTGGCCGCCTCGCGCGCCGGCTTCAGGAAATCGCGCGGATCGAACTTGTCGGGGTTCTCATGGAGGTACTTGCGCACCGCAGCGGTCATCGCCAGACGCACGTCGGTGTCGATGTTGATCTTGCGCACGCCGAACTTGATCGCCTCCTGGATCTCGCTGACAGGCACGCCGTAGGTTTCCTTCATCTGACCGCCGTACTGGCGGATGATGGCCAGCAGATCCTGCGGCACGCTGGAACTGCCGTGCATCACCAGGTGGGTGTTCGGGATGCGCTTGTTGATTTCCTTGATCCGCCCGATCGCGAGGATGTCGCCGGTGGGCTTGCGGGTGAACTTGTAGGCGCCGTGGCTGGTGCCGATCGCGATCGCGAGAGCATCGAGCTGGGTCTTCTTGACGAAATCGGCGGCCTCTTCCGGGTCGGTCAGCAACTGGTCCATCGTCATCGTCGAGTCGGTGCCGTGGCCGTCTTCCTTGTCGCCCTTCATAGTCTCCAGCGAACCCAGGCAGCCCAGTTCGCCTTCGACGGTGATGCCGAGCTTGTGCGCCATCTCGACGACCTTGCGCGTCACATCGACGTTGTAGTCGTAGCTCGCGATGGTCTTGCCGTCGGCCTGCAGCGAGCCGTCCATCATCACCGAGCTGAAGCCGAGATTGATGGCACCCTGGCAGACATCGGGACTCTGGCCATGATCCTGGTGCATGACCAGTGGAATGTGCGGCCAGCTTTCGACCGCCGCCTGGATGAGGTGCTTGATGAAGGGCTCGCCGGCGTACTTGCGTGCCCCGGCGCTGGCCTGAAGGATGACCGGCGCGCCCACCTCGTCGGCGGCGCTCATCACCGCCTGCACCTGCTCGAGGTTGTTCACGTTGAAGGCCGGGATGCCGTAGGTGTTTTCTGCAGCGTGGTCGAGCAACTGGCGCATCGAGACGAGTGGCATGGTCGTTTCCCGTGGAGTGATGGAACCCGAGAGGAGTGCCTGCGAGCCTGCGGCAGCGCGGCCGCCAGAACCGATTCGGCGGTGGTCCTCTGCAAACCCCGCATTGTATCGAGGCGGCCTTTTCGGCCATCCAAACTGCATCGACGCAATAAGCACGCAAAAGTCAGCCCTTTTCCGAAGCAAGCAGGCGTCACAGAAAGAACACACTGAAGTATGTAAGCGCTTGTACGCTGTCCACGCCGGAGCTGACCATGGCCCATATCGATCTGACCGCGCTGACCACCTGGATCACCGCCGCTGCGACCGACCACCCGAGAGACCTCCCTGAAATGCTGGTGGAGTTGACGGGCGTGCAGCGCAGCACCGCATTGAGGCGCCTGGGGCAACTGATCGAGTTGCAGTGGCTGACCCGCACAGGTCGCGCAAAGGAAGTCCTTTACGGCCCGGGTTTGCTGCGTCAGGTCGTGCGCCACTACCCGCTCGACGGTCTCAGCGAAGACCTGGCCTGGTCCCGCGACTTCACGCGCTACTTTGCGCTGCCACCGCATGTCCAGCGCCTGACCCAGCATGCGTTCTGCGAATTGCTGAACAACGCCATCGACCACAGTGACGGCACCGGGGTCACTGTGTCGCTGCGCCAGACGCCCAGCCATGTGCAGTTGCTGGTCTCGGACGACGGATGCGGCGTGTTCGACAAGATCTGCCACACCTTCGCGCTGGACGATCCTCAGATCGCGATGCTCGAATTGAGCAAGGGCAAGCTGACGACGCAGCCCGAACGCCATACCGGCCACGGCCTGTACTTCACGTCCCGCCTGGCAGACGTGTTCGACCTGCACGCGAACGAGCAGGCGTTCCAGCACCGCAGTTGGGAAGGCACCGGCTGGCGTTCAGGTCAACCGATGAACCGCCAGGGAACGTCGGTCTACGCGTCGATAGCCCTCGACACCCCGCGCACGCTGGAGTCGGTGATGCACGCGCACAGCCTGGACGGTGCGGGCGTGCGATTCGAACGCACCGCCGTCCCGCTGCAGCTTGCGGTGACGTCACAGGTGGGGCTCGAATCGCGCGCGCAGGCCCGGCTGGTGGCCTCGCGGCTGACACACTTCCAGCTCGCCGAACTCGACTTCAGCGGCATCCCGCACATCGGCCACAGCTTCGCGGACGAGTTGTTCCGGGTGCTGCCGCGACACCAGCCGGCGTTGAACCTGTCCCCGATCAACATGAGCCCTGCGGTCGCTGCCATGGTCGAGAGCATCGTCGCCTGACTTGACAAAGCCTCCACCTCGCAGCGTTCCCGCCCGTCGAGGAAACGCTCAGCCGGCTTGAGGCGGCTCGGCGCCGGCTGACACTCAGGCGACCCGGCAGACCTTCAGCATGTTGGTACCGCCCGGATACCCCATCGGCTCACCGACGGTGATCGCATAAGTGTCACCCGGCTTCAGCACACCATTTTCGACCAGCAACGCTTCGGCGCGGGCCAGGGCCTGGTCGCGGTCGGTGCAGCTGGGCATCAGCAGCGGGCGCACGTTGCGATACAGCGCCATCTTGCGCTGGCTGTTGACCTGAGAGGTGAGCCCGTAGATCGGCACGTGGACCTTGTGGCGACTCATCCACAGCGCAGTCGATCCCGATTCGGTCAATGCCAGGATCGCCTTGCAGCCCAGGTGGAGCGCGGTGAACAACGCGGCCATCGCGATCGACTGGTCGATGCGGCCGAAATGCTTGTTGGTGAATCCGGCATCAAGCGAGATCTCCTCGGCGCGCTCGGCCTCGATGCAGATCGTCGACATCATCTCGACCGTCTCGACCGGGTACTTCCCGGCCGCTGTCTCGGCGCTCAGCATCACCGCGTCGGTGCCGTCGAGCACCGCGTTGGCGACATCGCTGACCTCGGCGCGCGTGGGCACCGGGTTGACGATCATCGACTCCATCATCTGCGTCGCGGTGATGACGATGCGGTCGAGCTCGCGCGCCATCTTGATCATCTTTTTCTGCAGCGCGGGCACGGTCGCGTTGCCGACCTCGACCGCCAGGTCACCGCGCGCGACCATGATGCCGTCGCTCGCCTTCAGGATACTTTCCAGCACCGGGATCGCCTCGCTGCGCTCGATCTTCGCGATCAGCGCCGCTTTGTGCTTGTAGGGCTCACCGGCCAAGTTGGCGAGCTGGCGCGCCATCTCCATGTCGGTGGCGCTTTTCGGGAAGCTCACGGCCAGGTACTCGCACTGGAAGCTCATCGCGGTCTTGATGTCTTCCATGTCCTTGCCGGTCAAAGCCGGCGCGGTCAGGCCGCCACCGGCCTTGTTGATACCCTTG
>JBJXEJ010000134.1:0-29515 GCA_046154125.1 Rhizobacter sp.
GTCGCCGTCGACGCTTCGGCCAGCCGCTCGTCCGACGCCAGCGTGTAGGCCTGTGTGGCCAGCGTGTCGAAATTGAACGGGCGCATCACCAGTGTCGCGGGCAGCTCCTTCATCACGTCGATGAAAACGAGCAGGCCGGCCGTCAGCAGCCCACGGCGCAGCAGCGGCAGGTGCACTCGCCGCAGCGTGCGTGCCGGTGTCAGGCCCAGGCTGCGCGCCGCATCGTCCATGTGCGGCGTCACGCGGTGCAGCGCCGAATCGACCGTCTGCAGCGCGGCAGTCATGAACCGCACCAGGCAGGCGAACACCAGCGCGGCAATCGTGCCGGTGAACAGCAGCCCCGTGTTCCAGCCGAAGTTCGTGTGCAGCGCCTGTGCCAACGCGTTGTCCAGCCGTGCCAGCGGAATGAGCACACCGACCGCGATCACCGAGCCCGGCAGCGCGTAGCCCAGGCCGACCGCCCAGTGTGCGGCACGGGTGAGCGGCCGTGGATCGAGGCGCCGGGCATACGCGACCAGCAGCGCGAGCGCCACGGCGAGCAGCGCGGTCAGACCGGAGACGAGCACGCTGTTGCCCGCGAGCGTGAAGAATCGTGTGCCGAACTGCGCATCGCCCTCGGTCAATGCCATGTGCAGCAGAACCCCGCCGGGCAGCACGAAACCGATCAATAAGGGCAGCACGCAGGCGGCGATCGCGATTGCGGCTCGCCAGCCTGCCAGCGGAGCACCCCGCGTGGGGCGCCTCCGCAGGCCACTGCCGTGAAAGCGTGCAGAGCCCCTCGACTGTCTCTCCAGCGCCAGCAGCAGCACGACGAAGCCGAGCAGGCACATCGCCAGCTGCGCAGCAGCCACCCGGTCGCCCAGGGAAAACCAGGCGCGGTAGATGCCCGTGGTGAAGGTCTGCACCGCGAAGTACGACACCGTGCCGTAGTCGGCCAGCGTTTCCATCAACGCCAGCGCGATGCCGGCTGCGATCGCCGGCCGCGCCATCGGCAGTGAGACCCGCACGAAATTTCGCCACGGCGACATGCCCAGCGAGCGGCCGGCCTCGATGACTGCGCCGCCGCGCTCCATGAAGGCCGAGCGCGCCAGCATGAACACGTACGGGTAGAGCACGAACGAGAACATCACCACCGCGCCGCCGAGCGTGCGCACGTCGGGGAATCGGTAGTCGGCGCGCGCCCAGCCCATCGTCGCACGCAACCAGCCCTGCACCGGCCCGGCGAACTGCAGCAGGTCGGTGTAGGCGTAGGCCATCACGTAGGCCGGCATCGCCAGCGGGAGCACCAGCGCCCATTCGAAGGTGCGGCGCAGCGGGAAATCGAAATGCGTGACCAGCCACGCAGTGCCGACGCCGATGACCGCAGCGCTGAGACCGACACCGACGCACAGCCACAGCGTCGTCGCGATGTAGTCCGGCAGGACCGTCGAAGCCAGGTGCGCCCAGGTGCCGCCGGTGCCCGGCGAGAAGACGTTGGTGCCGACCGAGATGATCGGCAGCGCGACGAACAGGGCCGCCACCAGCGCCGCGAAACTGAGCCAGCCGACGCGTTGCCGACGCGATCGAGCGTCGGGTGGGGCGAGGGGGGACGAGGTGGCGGGGAGGGCGACAGTCATGCGGCAGATATGATCACCAATGCGTCGCAAACGCGATTGATTCGCAAGCAGTGTACGGCCGGGTGTCGGCCGGTGCCTGTCAGCCTGCCGACACTGGCCCTCCGGTCTGCGCCTTTCTGCCGTTCCCTGACCCGCACCGATGACCACCGCCACCGTCGTTCCCGTTCTGAGCCTGAACCATGTGCGTCACCTCTACGGCGAGCGGGCCACGGTGGATGGCCTGAGCCTGGCGCTGCCCGCCGGCCGCATTTGCTGCTTGCTCGGGCCCTCGGGATGCGGCAAGACGACGGTGCTGCGCTGCATCGGAGGCTTCGAGCCGCTGGCGGGTGGCGACATCCGCATCGCCGGCGCGGTGGTCAGCGGCCCGGGCCGGCATGTGCCACCCGAGCAGCGCCGCATCGGAATGGTGTTTCAAGATTACGCGCTGTTCCCGCACCTCGACGTGCAGAGCAATGTCGCCTTCGGCACGAGCGGCAGCGACGACGACCAGGCGCGTGTCGATCGCTTGCTTGACATGGTTGGCCTGCGATCGAAGGCGCACCGTTATCCGCATGAGCTGTCCGGCGGCCAGCAGCAGCGGGTGGCGCTGGCCCGTGCGCTCGCGCCGCAGCCTCGCTTGCTGCTGATGGACGAGCCGTTCTCCAACCTCGATGTCGAACTGCGGGAACAACTCGCTGCCGAGGTGCGCGAGATCCTGAAGGCCACGCACACCACCGCAGTGTTCGTGACCCACGACCAGAACGAGGCGTTCGCGATGGCCGACGAGATCGCGGTGATGTCCGAAGGCCGCGTCCAGCAGATAGACAGCGCCTACAACCTGTACCACCGGCCGACCAGCCGCTTCGTTGCCGACTTCATCGGGCAGGGCGTCTTCGTGCGCGGCACGGTGGTCGCCGATCGACAACTCGCGATCGAGATCGGCGTGGTGTCGGCCACCGACACCATCCGTTACGCATCCGATGGAAGCGATTGCCGCATCGGCAGCCAGATCGACGTGCTGCTGCGTCCCGACGATGTGCTGCACGACGACACCAGCCCAGTGCAGGGTGTCGTGCGGCACAAGGCTTTCAGGGGCGCACAGATTCTGTACACGCTTGAACTCGCGAGCGGCACCCGCGTGCAGTCGATGGTGCCGTCGCACCACAACCACCGCATCGGCGAAGCCATCGGCATCCGCCTCGACATGGACCACCTGATCGCGTTTCCGGCAGCGGCTTGACGAAGTGAAACAAATCTCCCCGCAGCCACTTTGGCGCGGTGCTGTCGAGGGCGAGGGGTGACCGGCTGCGCTCATGTCCCCCAGGCCGGGTCATCACCGAAACGCGTCAGGTAAGGCCGATCCGGCCTTCCTCCTTTGCTTCGCTGCGCCGGTCGCAGCCCGGATTGGGGGACGTGAACGCAACACAGCGCCCCGACACAGCGCTCGCGCTCCAACCTTGGTTGAGTGGAATCAGAACAGAAAATAGCGCTGCGCCATCGGCAGCACCGACGCAGGCTCGCAGGTCAGCAGCACACCGTCGGCGCGCACGTGATACGTCTGCGCATCGACCTCCATCTTCGGCGCGTAGTGGTTGTGCACCATGTGCTGCTTTTGCACCGTGCGGCAGTTCTTGACCGCGGCGATGCGCTTGTGCAGGCCCAGCACGTCCGGGATGCCCCCAGCGATCGCCGTCTGGCTCATGAAGGTCAGCGAGCCCTGGTGCAGCGCGCCGCCAAAGGCGCCGAACATCGGGCGGTAGTGCATCGGCTGCGGGGTCGGGATGCTGGCGTTCGGATCGCCCATTGCGGCCGCCGCGATGAAGCCGCCTTTCAATATCAGCGACGGCTTGACGCCGAAGAAGGCCGGCTTCCACAGCACCAGATCGGCCCACTTGCCGACCTCGATGCTGCCGATCTCGTGCGAGATGCCGTGCGCGATCGCCGGGTTGATCGTGTACTTGGCGATGTAGCGCTTGGCGCGGGTGTTGTCGTGCCTGTCGGTGTCACCCGGCAGGCTGCCGCGCTGCACCTTCATCTTGTGTGCTGTCTGCCAGCAGCGCAGCACGACCTCGCCCACGCGGCCCATCGCCTGCGAGTCGCTGCTGAACATACTGATCGCGCCGAGGTCGTGCAACACGTCTTCGGCGGCGATGGTCTCGCGGCGGATGCGGCTTTCGGCGAAGGCCAGGTCTTCGGCAATCGAGGCGTCGAGGTGATGGCACACCATCAGCATGTCGAGGTGCTCGTCGATCGTGTTGATCGTGTACGGCCGCGTCGGGTTGGTCGAGCTCGGCAGCACGTTGGCCTCGCCGACCACTTTCAGGATGTCGGGCGCGTGGCCGCCACCCGCGCCTTCGGTGTGGAAGGTGTGGATGGTGCGGCCCTTGAACGCGGCGATCGTGTCCTCGACGAAACCGCTTTCGTTCAGCGTGTCGGTGTGGATCGCGACCTGCGTGTCGGTCTCTTCGGCGACGTTCAGGCAGCAGTCGATCGCGGCCGGCGTCGTGCCCCAGTCCTCGTGCAGCTTCAGGCCGATCACGCCGGCCTCGACCTGCTGGCGCAGCGCCGCCGGCTGGCTGGCGTTGCCCTTGCCGAAGAAACCGAGGTTCATCGGAAAGGCGTCGGCCGCCTGCAGCATGCGCGCGATGTTGGCCGGACCCGGTGTGCAGGTCGTCGCGTAGGTGCCGGTGGCCGGGCCGGTGCCGCCGCCGAGCATCGTGGTCACGCCGCTCATCAGCGCTTCCTCGATCTGCTGCGGGCAGATGAAGTGGATGTGGCTGTCGACGCCGCCGGCCGTGACGATCATCCCCTCGGCCGCGATGATTTCCGTGCCCGGGCCGATGACGATGTCGATGCCCGGCTGCACATCGGGGTTGCCGGCCTTGCCGATGGCCGCAATGCGCCCGCCGCGCAGGCCGATGTCGGCCTTCACGATGCCCCAGTGGTCAAGGATCAGGGCGTTGGTGAGCACGCAGTCGACCGCTTCGTGTGCGCCAGGGCCGTTCACCCGCTGCGACTGACCCATGCCGTCGCGGATGGTCTTGCCGCCGCCGAACTTCACTTCCTCACCGTAGCTCCCGGCACGCAAGGTGTAGTCGGCCTCGACCTCGATGAGCAATGCGGTGTCGGCCAGCCGCAGCCGGTCGCCGGTGGTGGGGCCGAACATCTCGGCATAGGCGCGGCGCGGGATCGTGGCCATGGAGGTCCTGGAAGAGGGCGGTTGCTGGGAAACGGTGGGATGCGGCGTCGGCAACGCTCAGAGAGGGCCCTGCACCTTCCCTTGGAAACCGAACACGTGCCGGTCGCCGGCGAAATCGACCAGCTCGACAGTGCGCTGCTGGCCTGGCTCGAAGCGCACGGCGGTGCCCGACGCGATGTTCAGCCGCATGCCGCGCGCGGCGACGCGGTCGAACACCAGCGCCCCGTTGGTCTCGGCAAAGTGATAGTGCGAGCCGACCTGGATCGGGCGGTCGCCGCTGTTCTCGACCACGGCAGCGAGCGTGCGTCGCCCGACGTTGATCGGGTGGTCCGGGCCGTCCGTCAGCAGTTCACCGGGAATCACTTCTTGCGCCCCGCCCACACCGAGACTGCGACCACGGCGGCGAGAGCGAGGTAGCCCCAGGCGTCGGAAGCATGCCAGTGCGATCCCGAGCCCAGGCCGTGGCCTTCGTGAGAGAAGGCCGGGGATGCTGCGGACAGCATCAGCAAGGCGAGTCTTGTTTGCATCGTGTGTCTCCGTCGAATGAATCAGGTGATCGGCTGGTGGACGGTCACGAGCTTGGTGCCGTCGGGAAAGGTGGCTTCCATCTGGATCTCTGGAATCAACTCTGCCACGCCCTCCATCACGTCGGCGCGGGTCAGGATCAGCTTGCCGTCGCTCATCAACTCGGCCACGGTCTTGCCGTCGCGCGCGCCCTCCATGAGCGCGGCGCTGATCAGCGCGACCGCTTCGGGGTAGTTCAGCTTCAGGCCACGGGCGCGCCGGCGCTCCGCGAGCAGCGCGGCCGTGAAGATCAGCAGCTTGTCTTTTTCTCGCGGGGTCAGTTCCATCGTGTGTTCGAGTGGTTCGCGGTGCGTGGGATGGTAGCGGGCGGTGCGAGCAAATTGAATACAAGACCGGTGCCAGGTTGCGGCATCGAGGTGCAGGGCCGATGGGGCGCCCCGCTGGAATGCCGAATCACGGCAAGTGCCCGCTCGCCAGTGCGGCAGCGGCAGCGCGGGTCTCGACTCCCAGCTTCTCGAAGATGTGTTCCAGGTGCTTGTTGACCGTGCGCGGACTCATGCCGAGGATGTCGGCGATGTCGCGGTTGGTCTTGCCCTTGGCCAGCCACGACAGCACCTCGGTCTCGCGAGGTGTCAGCGCGGCGTTGCTGAGGCGCGATGCGCTGGTGGATGCACCTTCGCGTTGCAACTCCAGCAACAGCATCGTTTCACCGAGCGTCGCCGTGCCCATGTTGCGCACCGAAAGCGGCGGGTCGGTCTGCGTTCGCACGACCTGTGTGCTGTCGACCTCGAGCGCGGCCTGCAGCGCGAGCGGCAGGTGACCGCCTCCTGCGCCGTCTTCGAGGGCCTGCAGCCACACGGCCGCCTGCGGAGAGCGCCACGCGATGCGACCCAGCGCGTCGACGAAGACCACCCCGAGTCCGGCCACGTCGACCGCATCCCGAGCCATGCGGGTGATGCGGGCATTGCGGGCATGCGTGTGCAGCCTTGCCAGCACCTCCTGGGCGCGCAGCGGCTTGACGACATAGTCGACGCCGCCGCAGGCAAAGCCTTCAACGACATTCGCCGTTTCCGACAGACCGGTCATGAAGATCACCGGCACATGCGCCCAAGCTGGCGTGCCCTTGATGCGGCGGCAGGTGTCGAATCCCGACAGCCCGGGCATCAGTCCGTCGAGCAGGATCGCATCGGGCGTCACCAGTTCCAGGCGCTGCAGCGCGCTTTCGCCATCACCGGCCACCAGCACGGTATAGCCGGCGCTCTCCAGCGTGTCGCAGAGCACGCCGAGGCTGCTCGGCGCATCGTCGACGACGAGGACCACGGGACGATCGGATTCGGCTGTCAGTGACATGGTCAGGTGACCTCGGCTTCTTCATCCGTCAGCAACGATTGCAGCCGGTCCATCTCGAAGCGGCTGACCAGGCCACGCAGCCGCGTGCAGGCGGCTGCCAGCGACGGATCGGCCGCGGCGATGCCGTCGAGCGCGGTCTGCAATCCACGCACATGGCCGACGCGGGCCAGCCGCAGCAGGTCGGTACGTACCCGGTCGGGCAGGTTCAGCGGTTCGGTCGCGCCGTGATCGATGTCTTCCGGCAGGCTCACCGCACCGGTCGCGCGCCACTCGAGGCCGAGTGTGCGATGCAGCGCGGCGATCAACTCCGATTCGAGTACCGGCTTGGCGACGAACCCCTGGCATTGGGCCGCGCGCAGCCGCTGCACCTGGTTCTCGAACACGTTGGCCGACACCATGATGATCGGCACGTCGGTGTAGCCGGCCGCACGCAACCGTGTGGCTGCCTGCCAGCCGTCCATGTCGTCCATCGTGATGTCGAGCAGGATGGCGTCGGGTACCGATTCGTGCAGGCTCGCCAGGCACTCGGCGCCGCTGGCCGCCTCGCGCACGTCGAACCCCAGAGGCATCAGCATGCCGGCCAGCATCTGCCGTTGCACCGGCTGGTCGTCGACGACCAGCAAGGTGCGGCGCGCGCCGAAGTAGCCCACGATCTGCCGCGGGACCTCGCGCAGCGGCCCCGGGTCGGCGGTCTCTGTCAGGTACACCCTCACGCTGAAGGTGCTTCCTTTGCCCGAGGTGCTGGTGAGCGTCAGCTCTCCGCCCATCAACGAGGTGAGCAGACCGGTGATGGTCAGGCCCAGCCCGGTTCCCGGCTCGCCCCCTTGCCGGCGACCGGCCGCGCCACGCTCGAAGGGCAGGAAGATGCGCTCGCGGTCCTGCGGCAGCACACCGACGCCGGTGTCGACGACATCGAACCGCACGACCTGCTTGCGCGAGTCGACGTGCAAGGTCACGGTGCCGGTGTCGGTGAACCGGACCGCATTGGCCAGCAGGTTGATGAGGATCTGGCGCAGCCGCTTGGCATCGGCCTTGACCCAGATGGGCAGGTGACCTGCGCGGGTGTAGACGAAGGCAAGCCCCTTGGCCTCGGCCTGCGGGCTGACCATGCGCACCAGTTCGTCGAGGAAATCGGGCAGGTGCAGCGGCATCGGTTCGAGCTGCAGGCGACCGGCTTCAATTCGGGCCAGGTCGAGCAGGCCGTCGATCAGCGCCAGCAGGTGTTCGCCGCTGCGCTGGATGGTCTGGACCGCCTCGCGCGGCGACGAGGTCAGCGCCTCGTCCTTCAGCAGGATCTGCGAATAGCCCAGGATGCTGTTGAGGGGCGTGCGCAGTTCGTGGGTCATGCCGGCCACATAGCGGGTCTTAGCCTGGTTGGCCGATTCGGCCACGTCACGGGCCGCCTGCAAGGCCGCGTCCGTGCGCGAGTGAGCTTCGATCTCGCGCTGCAGCAGCTGGTTCTGGCGGTTCGATTCGTCCTGCGCGAGTCGACGACTCTCGCTGCCGAGCACCACCCACCAGCTGCACACCGCGACGACGAGCAGCAGCATCGCGAACACCTTGACGAACGCCCCCTCGAGCATGGCCTGCGTGTCGGGGGCCAGACCTGGCCCCACTTCCTGTGTGTAGACCATGGCCATCAGCGCCGCCACCAGAACGCACAGCGACAACGCAACCACGAGGTAATGACCGACCCGGAAATTCACGCGGGTCGACAGCTCCTTGGGCAGCAGCGAGGTCAGCAGCCCTTCGACCTGCTCGGCCGCGCGCGAGCCTGTCTTGCAACGATCGTGGCAGCGCGATTCCAGCGTGCAGCACAGCGAGCAGATCGGTGCGCTGTAGGCCGGACAGTGCGCCATGTCCTCGGTCTCGAAGCGGTTCTCGCAGACGACGCACTTCAGCAGCTGGCCCGGCCGGCCCAGGTTCTGCGGTGGCCGTGCGACGTAGTAGCGCCCTTTCGTCCACCATGCGAGCAACGGCGACAGCAGCATGGCGGTGATGAGCGCGACGAACGGGGCGAAGGCCTGCGCCTGCGGCCCCAGCGTTCCGGCATAGGCGGTGACAGCGAGGGCTGCGGCCAGCAGCATCGACAGCAGGCCGACGGGGTTGATGTCGTAAAGGTGCGCGCGCTTGAACTCGATGCCTGGCGGACTCCAGCCCAGCGGCTTGTTGATCACCAGGTCGGCCACCAGTGCGCCGACCCAGGCGATCGCGACATTGCTGTACAGGCCGAGCACCTTCTCGAGTGCCTGGAACACGCCCAGCGTCATCAGCATCACCGCGATCAGCACGTTGAACACCAGCCAGACCACCCGGCCCGGGTGGCTGTGCGTCAGCCGTGCGAAGAAGTTCGACCATGCCAGCGAGCCCGCGTACGCATTGGTCAGGTTGATCTTGACCTGTGACACGACGACGAAGATCACGGTGGCGGCCAGCACCCAGGCCGGGTCGGTGAACACGTAGCTGTAGGCAGCCAGGTACATCTGGGTCGGCTCGATCGCCTTCGACGCTGGCAGTTCATGCTGCAGCACCAGGAACGCGAGAAAGGCGCCACCGAGCATCTTCAGCATGCCCGGAATGATCCAGCCCGGCCCGGCCATCAGCACTGCGGCCCACCAGCGCTTGCGATTGGCGCGAGTCTGTTCCGGCAGGAAGCGCAGGAAGTCGACCTGCTCGCCGATCTGCACCACAAGGGAGAACGCCACCGTGGCGGCCGCACCAAACATGAGCGGATCGAACTCGCTGCTGCCCGAGGTGCGGCCGGTCAGTCCCATGAAATCCGAGTAGGCCTGCGGGTTCCTCCAGTAGATGGCGAGGTAAGGCAGCAGGAGCAGCACCCCCCACACCGGCTGGGTCCACATCTGCAGTTTCGAGATCAACGTGATGCCGCGCACCACCATCGGAACGATCACCAGCGAGCTGATCACGTAGCACCAGGCGATCGGGATCTCGAAGAACATCTGCAGCGCCAGCGCCATGATGGCCGCCTCGAGGGCGAAGAAGATGAACGTGAAGCTCGCGTAGATCAGCGAAGTGATCGTCGAGCCGAGGTAGCCGAAACCCGCACCCCGGGTCAGCAGGTCCATGTCGACGCCGTAGCGCGCCGCGTAGTAGCTGATGGGCAACCCGGTCAGGAAGGTGATCAGGCCCACGGTGAGGATGGCCCACAGCGCGTTCGTGAAGCCGTAGTTCAGCGCGATCGCGCCGCCGATGGCCTCGAGCGCCAGGAACGAGACCGCTCCGAAAGCGGTGTTCGCGACGCGCAGCTCCGACCACTTGCGGAAGCTGCGTGGCGTGTAGCGCAGCGCGTAGTCCTCCATCGACTCGTCGGCCACCCAGGCGTTGTAGTCGCGGCGTATGCGGAAGATTTTCTGGGTGGCGGCAGTCAAGGCAGGCTGGGGCAGGAAAGACCAACAGAGGGCAAGAAGCGTTCCGCCTCGTTGCGAGGCCGATGCTGAGGCCGTGGCTGCACTGGGGGATACGTTAATTGACGTATTCGACCTGCGCACGTTCGTGAGCACCATGCGACTCAAGCGAAGTGCAATCCGCCCCGCCTTCGAGTCCACCGCAGGAGTCCCCATGTCGAACGATCGTGACGAGTCATCTTCCCCGCAGTCCAATCAGCGTCGCCGGCTGATCCAGGGCATCGCATCGCTGCCGATGGCCGGCATCCCCGCCTGGGCACTGGCCCAGCAGTTCCCGACCGCCAAGATCAACACCACCAAGCTCGCGATCACCGACACCGAGGTGACGGTGGGCCAGTTGCACTCGGCCACCGGAACGATGGCAATCTCGGAGACCGGCTCGATCCAGGCCGAGCAGCTCGCGATCGACCAGATCAACGCGATGGGTGGCATCCTGGGCCGCAAGATCAAGGTGATCAAGGAAGACGGTGCCTCCGACTGGCCGACCTTCGCCGAGAAGAGCAAGAAGCTGCTGGTCAACGACCGCGTGGCCGCGGTCTTCGGCTGCTGGACCAGCGCCTCGCGCAAGGCGGTGCTGCCGGTGTTCGAGAAGGAAAACGGCCTGCTGTACTACCCGACCTTCTACGAAGGCCTGGAGCAGAGCAAGAACGTCATCTACACCGGCCAGGAAGCCACCCAGCAGATCATCTGGGGCCTCGATTGGGGCGCCAAGGAAAAGAAGGCCAAGACCTACTTCCTGGTCGGTTCCGACTACATCTGGCCGCGCACCTCGATGAAGATCGCGCGCAAGCACATCGAGACGGTGGGCAAGCTCGGCAAGGTGGTCGGCGAGGAGTACTACCCGCTGGGCAACACCAACTTCAACTCGCTGATCAACAAGATCAAGGTCGCCAAACCCGATTGCATCTTCTGCGCGGTGGTCGGTGGCTCCAATGTGGCGTTCTACAAGCAGCTCAAGGCGGCTGGCATCACCGGCGACAAGCAGTTCCTGCTGACCCTGTCGGTGACCGAGGACGAGATGACCGGTGTGGGCGGCGAGAACTTCGCCGGCTTCTACTCGTCGATGAAGTACTTCCAGTCGCTCGACAACGACAACAACAAGAAGTTCGTGGCGGCCTTCAAGGCGAAGTACGGCCCTGCGTCGGTGATCGGCGACGTCACGCAGGCCGGCTACCTCGGTCCGTGGTTGTGGAAAGCGGCGGTCGAGAAGGCGGGCAGTTTCGACGTCGATGCGGTTGTCAAGGCCTCGCCGGGCATCGAACTGAAGACAGCCCCCGAAGGCTACGTGAAGCTCGACGAAAACCATCACCTGTGGAGTCGCGCACGCATCGGCCAGGGTCAGCCAGACGCCACCTTCAAGGTGGTTGCCGAGTCCCCTGAGCTGATCAAGCCCGATCCCTTTCCCAAGGGATATCAGTGACCCGCCCCCGGAGCGCCTGACGGCGCTCCGCTCGAGGGAACCACGCCGGCGGACCGGCCAAGCCGGATCCGCAGCGTGTGGTTGAACCCTGATTCACCACCGGAGTCGCTCGATGACATTTTCGGAGATCATGAACATCGCCACGATGCAGGGCTTCGCTGGCTTGAGCCTGTTCGCGGTGCTTCTGTTGATGGGTCTGGGTCTGGCGATCATCTTCGGCCAGATGGGCGTCATCAACATGGCTCACGGCGAGTTCATGACGATCGGTGCCTACACGATCTTCCTGGCATCGACGCTGACCGAGAAGTTCGCGCCGACCTTCATGCCGTACTACTTCCTGATCGCGATCGGCGTGGCGTTCGTGTTTGCGTTCATCGTCGGCTGGTTCGTCGAGTGGGCGTTGATAAGGCATCTGTACAAGCGTCCGCTCGACACGTTGCTGGCAACCTGGGGCGTGAGTCTCGCGATGCAGCAGAGCTTCCGATCTTTCATCGGCCCGAAGGAGGTCAGCCCGACGCTGCCCGACTGGCTTTTGGGCTCGTGGGCGCCGCATCCGGGGCTGGACATCCCGATCAACGGCATGTTCGTGCTCGGGCTCACATTGTTCGTCACAGCGGCGGTGATGCTGGCTCTCTATCGCAGCCGCTGGGGCCTTCGGGTGCGTGCCACCGTGGCCAACCGGGCGATGGCCAACGCGACCGGCATCAACACCAAGAAGACGGACCGTCTCACTTTCGCGATTGGTTGCGGCATCGCCGGCATTGCCGGAGCGGCGTTCACCACCATCGGTTCGACCGGGCCGACATCGGGCTCGCTCTACATCGTCGACGCCTTCCTGGTTGTCACGTTCGGGGGCGCGGCCAGCCTGCTCGGAACGGTGGCATCGGCCTTCGGCATCGCGCAGACGCAGTCGATCTCCGAGTTCTTCCTGAGCGGCTCGATGGCCAAGGTGCTGACGCTGTCGTTGATCGTGCTGATCCTGATGATCCGTCCGCAAGGCCTGTTCGCGGTCAAGGTGCGCCGATGAGCCCGCTGCCTCACTCCTCGCAGTTTTCCGGAGCCTGCTGAATGAACATGCTGTTGAATGGGTTGAAGCGTTCGGGCCTGGGGCCGCTGCTGTTGTTGACGCTGCTGCTGGCGGTGGTGCTGCCTTTGTCGCTGGACATCTTCCGACTGAACCTGGTGGGCAAATACCTGACCTATGCCTTCGTTGCAGTCGGGCTGGTGATGGTGTGGGGCTACGGTGGCGTGCTGAGTCTGGGGCAGGGGGTGTTCTTTGGCCTCGGCGGGTACGCGATGGCGATGTTCCTGAAGCTGGAAGCGTCCGATCCGATCACCACCAAGATCCAGTCGACGCCGGGCATCCCGGACTTCATGGACTGGAATCAGATCACCGAGTTGCCGACCTTCTGGTTGCCGTTCAAGAGCCTGCCGCTGACGCTGATCCTGGTGATCGCGGTGCCCACGCTGCTGGCCTGGATCATCAGCTACGCAATGTTCAAGCGGCGCGTCGGCGGCGTGTACTTTGCGATCATCACGCAGGCGGTGTCGCTGATCGTCACCGTGCTGATCATCGGCCAGCAGGGCTATACCGGCGGCGTCAACGGGATGACCGATCTGAAGACCGTGCTGGGCTGGGACACCCGCACCGACAGCGCGAAGTACATCCTGTACTTCCTGTGCGTGGCGCTGCTGATTGCCAGCATCCTGCTGTGCCGCTGGGTGCAGACCAGCAAGTGCGGCACGCTGCTGCTGGCGATGCGCGACAAGGAGGACCGGGTGCGGTTCTCCGGCTACGACGTCGCCGACTTCAAGATCTTCACCTTCTGTCTGGCGGCCGCCTTGTCCGGCATCGGCGGTGCGTTGTTCGCGCTGCAGGTCGGCTTCATGTCACCGAGCTTCGTCGGCATCGTGCCGTCGATCGAGATGGTGATCTACGCGGCGGTTGGCGGGCGCCTGAGCCTGGTCGGTGCGGTCTATGGCGCGCTGCTCGTCAACGCCGGCAAGACGTTGTTCTCGGAGAGCTTCCCCGACCTGTGGCTGTTCCTGATGGCCGCGCTGTTCATCGGCGTGACGATGGCTTTCCCCATGGGCTTGGCCGGATTGGTCGAGAGCCATATCAAACCCTGGTGGATTCGCAAGCAGAGTGAACGCCGACTCAATGCCGAGACATTGGCGGCTGCTCAGGCGTCTTATCCCGATCTGCCTGCCAGCAAGCTCCCGCGGGGCCACGACGGCAAGCTGCCATCCGGGGTCAGCGGCCAGCAGGCCTGAGTCCATCCGTCCGAACCGGAGCACCTGATGAGCAACACCGATTTCGCGCTGGCCGTCGAAGATCTGACCGTCTCCTTCGACGGATTCAAGGCCATCGACGCGCTGACCCTCTATATAGACAAGAACGAACTGCGCGTGATCATCGGTCCCAATGGGGCAGGCAAGACGACGCTGCTCGACCTGATCTGCGGGAAAACCCGTTCCAGCAGCGGCAGCATCAAGTTCAAGAACACCGAATTGACGAAGATGGCGGAGCACAAGCGGGTGCGACTGGGCATCGGCCGCAAGTTCCAGACGCCCTCGATCTACGAGAACCTGAGCGTCTTCCAGAACCTGGAGGTCTCTTATCCCAAGGGGCGATCCGTGTTCGGCGCACTTGCCTTCAAGTGTGACGATGAGGTCAAGGCCAAGGTCCAGGTGGTCGCCGAGGAGATCAGCTTGTCCGACAAGCTCGACACCGAGGCCGGACTTCTGTCTCACGGCCAGAAGCAATGGCTCGAGATCGGCATGCTGCTGATGCAGGAGCCTGAACTCCTGATGCTCGACGAGCCGATTGCCGGCATGAGCGCGCGTGAGCGAGAGCTGACTGCCGACCTGCTCAAGCGCATCTGCGCCAACCGCGCGGTGATCGTGATCGAGCACGACATGGAATTCGTCAAGCAGATCGCCCACAAGGTGACGGTGATGCACCAGGGAAAGATCCTCGCCGAAGGCTCGATGGACAAGGTCCAAAGCGACCCGAAGGTGATCGACGTGTACCTCGGCCACTGAAAGTCCCAGGAGACCCCTCATGCTCATCGTCAAGAACCTGCACGTCGGCTACGGCCAGAGCGAAGCGCTGCACGGTATCGATCTCAGCGCCAAGAAGAACGAGACGGTGGCCATCATGGGCCGCAACGGCATGGGCAAGACCACGCTGTTCAAGTCGCTGATCGGCATCCTGCCGATGAAGTCGGGTTCCATTTCGATCGATGGCCAGGACATCAGCAAGGACGAGAGCTATCAGCGTGTCGCCAAGGGCATTGCCTACGTGCCGCAGGGCAGGATGATCTTCTCGACGCTGACCGTTACCGAGAACATCCAGACCGGGCTCGAGAACGCGAAGGACAAGACGATCCCCGACGAGATCTACGCGCTGTTCCCGGTGTTGTTCGACATGCGCAACCGCAAGGGCGGCAACCTGTCGGGCGGGCAGCAGCAGCAGCTGGCGATCGCCCGCGCTCTGGTCACCAACCCCAAGGTGCTGCTGCTCGACGAGCCGACCGAAGGCATCCAGCCATCGATCATCAAGGACATCGCGAAGGCGCTGAACGAGATCCGCAAGATGCGCGAGATCACGATCATCGTGTCCGAGCAGGTGCTGAGTTTCGCGATGGATGTCGCCGACCGCCTGTTCGTCATCGAGGGTGGCCGGCTGGTGCACGAGACCACCCGTGCCGGCACCGATGTCGCCCACATCAAGCAGTACCTCTCCGTCTAGAAATGACGACCCCCACGCTTGTCGCTCCGCTCCGGCGCTGCCCCCCGAGGGGTCGCAGTCGGCCTTGGGGCGGCCCGGCGTCCGACTGACCCCTTCGTTTCCCAACGCCACAACAAACAGGAGCCCGCCGTGACCGACACCCTGATCAAGGTCGACTTGAGCAAGTCACCCACCGAGAACGAGAACATCCACAACCGCTGGCACCCGGACATCCCGATGGCCTGCTGGGTCAAGCCGGGTGACGACTTCATCCTGGAGACGTTCGACTGGACCGGTGGCTTTATCAAGAACAACGACAGCGCCGACGATGTGCGCGACATCGACCTGACCACCGTCCATTACCTGTCGGGTCCGGTCGGAGTGAAGGGGGCCGAGCCCGGCGACCTGCTGATCGTCGAACTGCTGGACATCGGTGCCAAGCCCGACAGCCTCTGGGGTTTCAACGGCTTCTTCAGCAAGAAGAACGGCGGCGGATTCCTGACGGATCACTTCCCGCAGGCGCAGAAGTCGATCTGGGACTTCAAGGGCATGTTCACCAGTTCGCGTCACGTTCCCGGCGTCAATTTTGCTGGCTTGATCCACCCGGGTCTGATCGGTTGCCTGCCCGACAAGCCGATGCTGGACATGTGGAACAAGCGCGAGGGCGATTTCATCGCCACCGACCCGAACCGGGTGCCACCGCTGGCGGTTCCACCTTCAGCGGGGACGGCGCACATGGGCAAGATGACCGGTGACGCCCGGGCCAAGGCCGCCGCAGAGGGCGCACGCACCGTGCCGCCGCGCGAGCACGGTGGCAACTGCGACATCAAGGACCTGTCGCGCGGCTCCAAGATCTACTTCCCGGTCTATGTCGACGGTGCCGGACTCAGCGTGGGCGATCTGCACTTCAGCCAGGGCGATGGCGAGATCACCTTCTGCGGCGCCATCGAGATGGCCGGCTGGGTGCACATGCGTGTCAGCCTGCTCAAGGGCGGCATGGCCAAGTACGGCATCAAGAACCCGATCTTCAAGCCCAGCCCGATCACGCCGACCTACAACGACTACCTGATCTTCGAAGGAATCTCGGTCGACGAGTGGGGCAAGCAGCATTACCTGGATGTGCATGTCGCCTATCGCCAGGCCTGCCTGAACGCGATCGAGTACCTGACCAAGTTCGGTTACTCGAAGGCGCAGGCGCACTCGATCCTGGGCACGGCGCCGGTGCAGGGGCACATCAGCGGTGTGGTCGATATCCCGAACGCCTGCGCGACGCTGTGGCTGCCAACGCAGATCTTCGACTTCGACATCAACCCGAACGCGGCCGGGCCGGTGAAGTACCTCGACGGCTCGATCGACATGCCGCTGTCACCCGACCTCGCCTGAGCCGGAGCGCCGCATGCCCACCTACGACTACGACTGCGGACGTTGCGGCGGCTTCGACGCCTTCCGCGCGCTCGCCGACCGCAACGAGCCCGCCGAATGTCCTGCCTGCGGCGTGGCTTCGCCGCGCGTTTTCGTCAGCGCACCGCGGCTTGCGCTGTTGGCTGGCGCCACCCGAAGTGCCATCGAGACCAACGAGCGGGCATCAAATGAACCCAAGAGTTCGCGCGACTACGCTCGCTTGAGGCATCCGTCCGGTTGCGGGTGCTGCAAAACCGGCACAAGCAGGCGGGGCGCCACGGTTCAGGCCGCCAGCGGCGCCAAGACATTTCCCAGCAAGCGGCCCTGGATGATCAGCCACTGATCCGACCTGCGATGCGAAAAAGGCGCAACTTTCAAGTTGCGCCATTTTTTTTGCGTGCAATAAAAAGCACCCCGGCTAGGAACGCGCCGGGGTGAACCCTCAATCAACGTGGGTACTCAGAATTGCAGCTGAACTGCCACGACAAACTTGTCCAGGCTGCGGCTGCCTTCGACCTTGGTATTCGAATACATCGCACTGATCTGAGCGTTGTACCCGTCGATCACGTAATTGATTCCGGCGTCGTATTGCTTCGTGTCGATATTGGTGTCCGGGTTGAATCTCTGCCAGTGCAGGAAAGGTTGCACCCGGCCCCACCCCACGTTTTGCTCGAAGATATAGGACAGCCCGGCCGAGTAAGCCTTGCCCTGCTCGGACTCGATCACATCGTCCGTGTCGTAGTCGTAATACGCGGCTTCGAACGCCACTGCGCCCGAGCCCTTGAAGCGTTTCTCCATCAGGAAGTCGACGTTGTAGGAGCTGTAGTCGCCCTTGTCCCCGACCACCAGGACGCCCTTCTTCTGATAGCGGCCTGCCACACCGATGGCCAGGATGTCCTTGGCGCCGAGGTAGTTGCCGGTGCCGTAGTAGCCGGGTTCGGCGTCCCAGAAATCGTATTGGAGTCGGGCGGCGTACATCAACGCGTCGGTCGACTTGACGCCGGCATTCTTTGCTTGAGACTGGGTCAGTGAGCCGATGCCGAACGTTCGGCCCTCAAACGCGCCGATGGAGTAGCCCAGTTTGCTGTCGGCGAGGTTGCCCCAAACCACCACACCGTCGTCGCGACCGCGGAAGATGCCGCCGTTGTAACCATATCGCGATGAAACTCCAGGCCAGTAGCCGCCGCCCATTGAGTAGTAGGCGCCCGCCATGTTGGCTCGATCGCTCGGGGACAGAAGTCGGCCTGCCCAAATATTGATCTCTGGCGAGATCGCGAATTGACCGGCCGCGTCCAGCACGCGAATCTGATCACCGTCCCATTCGGTGTTGAACATGCCCTTGATGTACTTGTTCAGTGAGGCGCCGAAGAAAAGGCGTGCGCTGTCCAGGTTGAAATCGGTGGAGCGATCCTTGCCGTTCGGCGCAGCGTCTTCAGCGCTGGTGAAGCTGTAGCGCATGCCCAAGCCCACGCTGACCGATTTGTCCTCGCCGAAATTGATCGTCGCCCCAGCCTGCGCATTCAATGAACTCGCTGCCACGGCTGCCGCCAACAGCAGCTTCTTGCTTCCCTGCTTCACATGCATCACTCACCCCCCTTGAGTTTGATTGGTCTGAATGGGTCAAGACGGTTAAACCCTTGGTCCGGCCGTCTGACTGAGGGAGGTTAGGGACGCGAGTCGGGCCATGAAATACGTCGAATGACTTACTTGACCACGCCGGCATCAGCAAGCTGCTGGCTTCGAGACCACACAAGAAGGTTGCGTCCGGGGAGCTTTCCCGCCAACGGCCCGCGCAGGCGCCTCGTTGAGCGAGCCTTGGTGGTTGCCCGCAGAAGAAGGCCGCCCGGCTTTCGGAAATTTCTGCAGGCCCCGAGAAAAACAATATTCATCAGAGGATTTGTGGAAATGTCAATCAAGATGGCCTCAGTGTTTGCACTGACACCGCAAATTACCCCCCTGTTTTGAGGTGGGAATCCGGCCCGACCGAAACACGGACAAGTCCTTCTGGGCCGTCCGAATTCCATCCAGCGAAGACCTCGAAATGACCCCCGGGTACACCCTATGTGTTTCTAAATAACTTTATAAAACAATAGGTTGAATGCGGCGCGGGTTCGGGTTTTTTGCTGGCATCGACCTTGCGATTCGCTCCCTGTTCGATTGCGTGTGGATCGATCAGTGAATTCCGGCCCGGGATGGGCCGGTGACCAAGACCAGATTGATTTTTTATTGGAGACTTAAAGATGGCGACAGAAAATTCGTCGGTCCAGGTGCTGGGCATTGACGCCGGCGGCACCATGACTGACACCTTCTTTGTCCGTGCTGACGGGCGATTTGTGGTCGGCAAGGCGCAAAGCAACCCTGCAGACGAGTCCCTGGCGATTTACAACTCATCGGTGGACGCTCTGGCTCACTGGGGTCGCAAGGTCGACGATGTGTATCCGGAACTGGTGACTTGCGTGTACTCCGGTACCGCGATGTTGAACCGCGTTCTGGGTCGTAAGGGCCTCGATGTGGGTCTGATGTGCAATCGTGGCTTCGAGCAAGTTCACTCGATGGGTCGCGCTCTGCAGAGCTACCTTGGTTACGCGCTTGAAGACCGTATTCACCTGAACACCCACCGCTACGACGCGCCCCTGGTGCCGATTTCGCGCACCCGCGGCGTTGCCGAGCGAACCGACGTTCAGGGCAAGATCGTCATTCCATTGCGCGAGGACGAAGTCCGCACGATGACCAAGGAACTGGTCGATGCCGGTTCGAAGGCCATCGTGATCTGCTTCCTGCAGTCGCACAAGAACGGTACCAGCGAGCAGCGCGCTCGCGACATCGTCAAGGAAGAGTTGAAGAAGCTCGGCGTCGAGATTCCGGTGTTTGCCTCGGTGGATTACTACCCATCGCGCAAGGAAAGCCACCGCATGAATACGACGATTCTGGAGGCCTACGGCGCAGAACCGTCCCGTGCCACGCTGAAGCTGGTCAGTGACCGCTTCAAGAAGCACGGCGGCAAGTTCGACTTGCGCGTGATGGCCACGCACGGCGGCACGATCAGCTGGAAGGCCAAGGAACTGGCTCGGACCATCGTTTCTGGCCCCATCGGCGGCGTGATCGGTTCGAAGATGCTTGGTGAGGCTCTCGGCGACGAGAACATCGCATGCTCTGACATCGGTGGAACCAGTTTCGACGTGGCGCTGATCACCAAGGGAAATTTTGCGATCAAGTCCGACCCGGACATGGCTCGCCTGGTGCTTTCGCTGCCACTGGTTGCAATGGACTCGGTTGGTGCCGGTGCCGGCAGCTTCGTCCGCATTGACCCGTACAGCAAGTCCATCAAGCTGGGCCCTGACAGCGCAGGATATCGCGTTGGCACCTGCTGGCCAGACAGCGGTCTGGACACAGTGTCGGTTTCGGACTGCCACGTGGTGCTGGGTTACCTGAATCCGAACAACTTCCTTGGTGGTGCCATCAAGCTCGACGTGCAGCGCGCTCGTGATCACATCAAGGCGCAAGTTGCCGACCCGCTGGGCTTGTCGGTCGAAGACGCAGCAGCAGGCGTGATCGAACTGCTCGACTTGACCCTGTCCGAGTACCTGCGTGCCAACATCAGCGCACGTGGTTACAACCCGATTGAGTTTGTCTGCTTCTCGTACGGTGGTGCCGGCCCGGTCCACACTTACGGTTACACCCAAGGCGTCGGCTTCAAGGACGTGGTTGTTCCGGCTTGGGCGGCTGGTTTTTCGGCTTTCGGTTGTGCTTGTGCCGACTTCGAGTATCGCTACGACAAGTCTGTGGACTTGGGTGTGGCTCAACTCGCCCCGGACGCTGAAAAGATTGCTGCGTGCAAGACGCTCCAGAGCGCATGGGAAACGCTGGCTTCCAAGGTGGTCGAAGAGTTCGTGATCAACGGGTTCAAGCCAGAAGACGTGTTGTTGATCCCTGGCTACAAGATGCAGTACATGGGTCAGTTGAACGACCTGGAAATCATCTCGCCAGTCAGCAACGCCAGTACCGCAGCCGATTGGCAAAAGATCATCGAGGCATTCGAGAACATGTACGGCCGTGTTTACGCCAATTCGGCTCGCTCGCCAGAATTGGGATACTCGGTGACTGGCGCGATCATGCGCGGAACGGTGCCGACCCAGAAGCCAGTGTTGCCTGAAGACAAGGACGAAGGTCCTGTTCCACCGGCAGACGCCCGCATCGGGACCCGTCCGTTCTATCGTCACAAGAAATGGGTTGATGCCGTCATTTGGAAGATGGAATCGCTCAAGGCTGGTAACCACATCGTGGGACCGGCAATCATTGAATCAGACGCTACTACCTTCGTGGTGCCAACCGGATTCGAGACACGAGTCGACAAGCACCGCCTGTTCCACCTCATCGAAACGAAGAAATAAGGAGTCACACCTATGAATATGATGACGAACAAGGAAGTCGGTTTTGCCGATCTTCTGAAGAACGGTCAGACGCTGAAGCAGTTTCGCGATGACATTCTGAAGCGCACCAAGGAAACTGGTCACTACAACGGTCTGACAAAGCTTGAACTGCGCGACCGGGATCCAATCGGGTACGAGAAGCTGTTCTCGAAGATTCGCGGTGGCTTGGTTCACGCCCGTGAAACCGCCAAGAAGATTGCGGCCAGCCCGATCGTTGAGCAAGAAGGCGAACTGTGCTTCACGCTGTACAACGCCGTTGGTGATTGCGTGCTGACTTCGACTGGCATCATCATCCACTGCGGGACGATGGGTGCTGCGATCAAGTACATGGCCGAAAACAACTGGGAAGCCAACCCAGGTATCGCTGACGGTGACATGTTCACCAACAACGACTGTGCCATCGGCAATGTGCACCCATGCGACATCCAGACCATCGTTCCGGTCTTCCACGAAGGCCGTCTGATCAGCTGGGTGGGTGGCGTGACCCACGTGATCGACACTGGTGCGGTTACCCCGGGTTCGATGTCTACCGGCCAGACCTCGCGTTTCGGCGACGGCTACATGATCACCTGCCGCAAGACTGGTGTGAATGACACTCCGCTGCGCGATTGGCTGCATGAGAGCCAGCGGTCGGTTCGCACGCCGAAGTACTGGATTCTCGACGAGAAGACTCGTATTGCCGGCTGCCACATGATTCGTGAACTTGTTCACGAAGTCATCGCCGCCGATGGCATCGAGAACTACGAGGCTTTCTGCTACGAAGTGATCGAAGAGGGTCGTCAAGGCCTGATGATGCGTATCAAGGCCATGACTGTGCCGGGCGTGTACCGCAAGGTCGCTTTCGTGGACGTGCCTTACAACCACGAAGACGTGGGCGTGTCGTCCAAGTTCGCCAAGCTCGACAGCATCCTGCACTCGCCGGTTGAAATGACCATCCGGGCCAATGGCAAGTGGCGCCTCGACTTCGAAGGCGCAAGCCGTTGGGGCTGGCACACCTTCAATGCCCACCATGTCGCTTTCACGAGCGGCATCTGGGTGATGATGTGCCAGACGCTGGTTCCAACGCAGCGTATCAATGACGGCGCGTATTTCGCGACCGAAATGCACCTGCCTAAGGGAACGTGGTGCAACCCGGACGACCGTCGTACGGGTCACGCCTATGCATGGCACTTCCTGGTGTCCGGCTGGTCGGCGCTGTGGCGCGGTCTGAGCCAGGGCTACTTCGCTCGCGGCTACCTGGAAGAAGTCAACGCTGGTAACGCCAACACGTCGAACTGGCTGCAAGGTGGTGGTATCAACCAGGACGGCGAAATTCACGCTGTCAATAGCTTCGAAGCCTCGTCTTGCGGTACTGGTGCTTGCGCTGTCAAGGACGGACTCAACCACGCTGCTGCAATCTGGAATCCAGAAGGCGACATGGGTGATATCGAGATCTGGGAAATGGCCGAGCCGTTGCTGTACCTGGGCCGCACTGTCAAGGCCAACTCGGGTGGCTATGGTAAGTACCGCGGCGGTTGCGGTTTCGAGACGCTGCGGATGGTCTGGAACTCGCAAGACTGGACCATGTTCTTCATGGGCAATGGCTACATGAACAGCGACTGGGGCCTGATGGGCGGTTATCCGTCGGCGACCGGCTATCGCTTCGAGGCTCACAACACGGGTCTTGAGCGTCGTATCAAGAATGGTGAAGCCATTCCTCTGGGTGCCGATCTGGATCCGGGCAAGGCGATCTATGAGCAAAGCATCGACGCTACCGCCTTGGTCAAGCGCGACAAGCAGTGCATGACCACCGAGGATTGCTACGCCAACCACGACCTGTACCTGAACTACCTCCGCGGTGGTCCTGGTTTCGGGGATCCTCTGGATCGTGAAGTCGCTGCTATCGAGAATGACTTGAACCAGCTGTTCTTGCTGCCTGAATTCGCTGCGAGCGTTTACGGTGCCGTGGTTTCCAAGGATGCCAAGGGTACGTACTCGATCGACGCGGCCAAGACCAAGGCACGTCGTGCAGAAATCCGCAAGGAGCGCATTGCTAAATCGGTGCCTACCCGTGAATGGATGAAGGAAGAGCGTGCCCGCATCATCAGCAAGCATGCTTCCCAAGCCGTTCAGCACATGTTCGCTACGAGCATCGCGTTGTCTGCCAAGTGGGACAAGCAGTTCCGTACGTTCTGGAACCTGCCGGCCGACTGGCAGCTGCTTGAGACCGAGCTGGGCGTTCCGTCGTATGGCTCTAAGTTCCGTATGGATCTTTCGCTGATGCCTGACGTTCGCACCGTGGTTCAGGTTGAAGAGTGATCTTCTGAAACTGAACGATCAAAGTAATACTGGAGATTTCAATGTCTACTTATACGCAGGAACAAGTCAATAACCTGGTCGAGGGAACTCTCGACTGGGATACGACCTTCCGCATGTTGTCGATGCCCAAGGATGGTGGGCGTTTCTCGATGTACCTTACGGCACTGCAGAAGAAGGTAACCTTCCCAGACAAGATCATCTTGCCGCTGTCACCGCACATGTACATCGTGCAGTCTGCGAAGACGAAGCAATGGGTCACCAAGTGCGATTGCGGTCACGAGTTCTGTGGTTACAAGGAAAACTGGAAGCTGTTCGCGAACATTTATGTTCGTGACACTCCGGAAGCCATGGCTGAGGTTTATCCAATACTGATGGCGCCAGACACAAACTGGCAGGTTTATCGTGAGTACTTCTGCCCAAGCTGCGGTACTTTGCACGATGTCGAAGCGCCAACCCCTTGGTATCCGGTGATCCATGATTTCGAGCCGGACATCGAGACGTTCTACAAGGAATGGGTGGGACTTCCAGTCCCAGAAAAAGCAGCCTGATAGAAGGTTGTTTAAACCCCTCATCCAAAAGATGAGGGGTTTTTCATGTGTGAGCGAGTATCTTGGCTCACGCGTGTCTGCTCATTGATGGATAAACGGCCCTTTCAAGAGTCGACAGATTCTTGAATGGGCTGTCCCTATGACTTTTCGTTAAATCATAAAAATGCCGTACGTAGTGACTCGTAAGCGGCACACGAAGGAGACTGACGGTGGTTGAACAGGCAGCAAAAGAGGAAGGTGGCTTCGCCAAGCTACTCAACTTTATAACTTCATTACTTCCGATCGTGATTATTGGAGGACTCTTGTACGCGGGCTTCTTCGTCAAGGGCACCACAGATATCAAGAAGGTCGAGCCAAAGGCTGTAGAGAGGCGCGACAATTTTTACAGCATCATCGCGCCTACTGACCAAGTCGCATGGGCGGTTGGAACTGGCGGAAAGATCATCCGAAGCGAAGACGGCGGAAAGTCTTGGATGCGCCAACAAACGTCAACCATTGAGAACTTGCAAGGCATTGCTGCTTGGGATGCACAGACTGCAGTCGCAGTTGGTAATCGAGGCCTCGCATTCCACACCGCAGATGGTGGTAAGACGTGGAAGCCGTCATCTGTGCCGAAATCAGACAATCCAAACAAACTACTACGCGTCAGTATCTTCGATGGCACCGCATGGGCTGTCGGTGAGTTTGGTGGTTTCTTCCGCTCAGATGACAAGGGCGCCACCTTTACCCGAGTCCTGCCAGAAAAGGACAGTGCACTCAACGCAGTTAACTTTCGCGGCAAGAATGGCATATTGGTGGGTGAATTCGGTTCGATGCTGAAAAGCAATGATGGTGGGGTCACCTGGACCGACAGTCCTGTCGAGAACAAGGTGAGCTTGATGTCGATCGCATTCAGCACGGAAACTGAAGGTGTAGCAGTTGGATTGGCCGGGACCTTGATGACTACCGCCGACGGTGGGGCCACCTGGACTGTCATTCCGCCATTGACTCGTGAGCACCTGTTCAGTGTCATTTGGGACACGGATCGCTGGGTTGTCGTGGGTGACAAGGGCATCATGCTCACGGCAGGAGCCGGAGCCAAGGACTGGAAACTCGGCAAAGTCTTCGAAGGTGATATCGCTTGGCGCACCCAGATTGTTAAGGGTGGTTCGCACTATTACGTAGCCGGTGCAAACCTCGGCATCTTGGAAGATGGCAAGCTGACCATCGTTGGTCGATAGTATCCTGCGGAGAGAGATGTGAAAAATACTACGTTCGGTAAAGTCGAGCACGCATTCGACTTCTTCATCAAAAATAGAAAGACAGTCATTGGGATTGTCTTGATATTGACAGCATTGATGGGTTTCCTCGCCTCAAAGGTGGAAGTTAAAACCGTATTCAGTGACCTGCTTCCAAAAAATCATCCATACGTTGCAGTAAACCAAAAATTCAAATCAACTTTTGGCGGATCGAATCTTGTCACCATCATGGTGGAGACGGAGAAAGGTGATATTTTCAACGAAAATGTACTTTCCAAAGTACAGAAATTGACTGTTGGTCTTCAGCAAGTCAATGGCATTGATACTTATCAGATTATATCAATCGCATCCAAGAAAATTAAAGAGGTCCGTGCCTCGACCGAAGGTGTTGAAACTAAACCCATCATGTGGCCCGAACTACCAAAGGATGCGGAAGCCATGGCCAAGTTACGGGCTGCGGTTTTGAATAATCCGTTGGTCTATGGCCCCTATGTTTCGCTGGACCTCAAAGCCACGCTGATCACGGCCGACTTCCGGGATGGGGAGATTGACTACAGCAAGGCCTTTAACGAAATCATGAATCAGGTGAAAGAGGCCACAAGCCCTGGCGTAAAGATCAGGGTTGTCGGCGAACCTGTGCTGTATGGATGGGTAAATTTCTACCTTGATGAGACCATTAGAATCTTTTTCGCAGCTATTGCTTCGCTGGTCATTATTCTGATGTTGATCACGCGTACCTGGCACGGTACCCTGCTTCCCCTGCTGGCGGGGAGCATCAGTGCTGTTTGGGCCCTAGGTGCGGCTAGATTGATGGGTTTTCACCTTGACCCATTGGTCATCGTCGTCGCCTTCCTGATCACCGCTCAAGCCATATCGAACTCAGTGCAGTTGATTTCGCGGTACGACGATGAAATCGTTAGGGGGGCGAAGAGTTCGGCTCAAGCTGCCATTGCAAGCGCACAAAATCTGTTCAAGCCCAGCATGTTGGCAATCGTTGCTGACGCTGGTTGCGTTTTGGTCGTCGCGCTCACACCGATTCCTATGCTCGAAAAGATTTCGTACATTGGCACGGTTTGGATTTTCTCGATCATTATTAGTGCGTTGATCATGACCCCGGTAATGCTTTCCTTTGTAAAACCCAGGGTGCATTTCGTTCACCCAATTAATATCAGGCCCATCCTTGAGGCGATACTTTCGATCTGTGCAAAAGTAGTCACGACCAAAGCTCGATTTGTCGTGCTCGCAATGACATTGATCGTGTTTGTATTGTCGGGTTGGTATGCATTCAACCTCAAGGTTGGAGACGCAAACCCAGGGTCACCAATTCTTTGGCCTGATTCGTCTTACAACACGGACGCTACCGATATCAACAGGCAGTTTCAAGGATCTGACCGAATGTTCGTGGTGGTTGCAGGCAAGGAAAAGGGCTCTCTTCGTGAGCCAGAAGTCCTGTCGAGCATGACTAACTTCCAGCGGTACATGGAGTCCCAGCCCGAAGTCGGTGGCAGTATTTCGGTCGCTGACATCTTGCCGCAGGTTCGCCGTGCACTTCGTGAAGGCAACCCGATGTACCAGGAATTGGGTAACGACACCAACGAGAACGCAGAGTTGAC
Source organism: Rhizobacter sp. (assembly GCA_046154125.1). Taxonomy (GTDB): domain Bacteria; phylum Pseudomonadota; class Gammaproteobacteria; order Burkholderiales; family Burkholderiaceae_C; genus PBB1. The sequence goes on from JBJXEJ010000134.1 coordinate 26,776, forward strand.
TTACATGTTTGTCGCTGGATCAGACCCGGGCGACATGGATCGCTACCAAGATGCCGATGCGAAGAACGGCGCCGTAACGTTGTTTTTCCGCGACCACCAAGGGGAAACGATCAGAACTGCCATCGCCCGAGTGCAGGACTATGTGAAACAGAATCCTATCAAGCATGGTGATTATCTTCTCGCCGGCGGACTTGTTGGTGTGCTGGCTGCGGTAAATGAAGTGATTCTTGCCGGTCAGATTGAAGCAATTGCACTGGCTTTGTTGGTTTTAGTTGTGTGCTGTACGGTTTGCTATCGATCGACAGTGGCTGGCGTGTTCTTCATGATTCCAGTGATGTTGTCCAACACGATCACGTTCAGCTATATGGCGTGGGCTGGTATCGGTATGAATATCAACACGCTTCCGGTTGTCGCATTGGGTATTGGTTTGGGTGTGGATTACACTTTTTATATAGTTGATGGTATTCGAGAAGAACTACACCATTCGTCAGATGTTGAGGCCGCCATCTTGACATCTCTTCGCAGTGCAGGTCGTGGTGTGCTTATCACCGCGTTGACGCTGATTACCAGCGTGGGTTTGTGGAGTTTTTCTTCGGTGCGTTTGCAGGCAGATATGGGACTGCTGATCGCTTTATGGCTCTCGATCTCTGCATTCAGTGCGTTGTTCATCATGCCGGCGATTGTGTTTGTTTTCCGGCCCGGTTTTATCGTAGGCAATAAGCGTCATCCGATAGAACGAGCTGACTCAGCTTTGGCAGTGTGAAAGTTGCCGGCAACGTCCAGTAATTTCTTGGGGAATTATTGGGTGTATGTCGGCAGTTCTTGTGTGGTAAAAAACGGAAGGAATGGAGACATGAAAAGAGATAAATGCTTCAAGCGAGCAATTCCAAGTCTCGCAGTGGCTGCGGCGCTGGGGGTCATGGGTTTGCCAGCCGCGCATAGCGCCGAGGAAGGTGCCCCCGTAGCTGCTGCCGGCGACTTCAAATTCGCACTTTCTGGGTACGCCCGGGCATGGGTTTCCATGAATTTGGAGGACACCGATGAACTGCGTGCCTTGCCTAAGAACAAAGGCAAGAGGGATGGTGCGGGCCAGCTCTCCATGGTGCGTGGGTCGGTTCTGCTTGATGCCGACGCCAGCATGGGTGGTTTGAAAGGCAAGGTCATCGCCCGTCTCGACAGAGAATACAAGACCAATTACCTGCAGGATCTTGAAGACCTTCGGAAGGTTTCCAATGGTCTGAACGGAAACGGTGCTCTTCCTACCGCAGGTGGCAAGAGCATCACAGACAATTACAACAATTTCGACTTCCGCGAGTTCTGGATCGAAGCTCCGATTGGAGATCGCACGACGGTCAAGTTCGGTCGCCAACAACTTGTTTGGGGTGAGTCTGACTTCTTCCATGCCATGGACTTGGTGCATGGCTACGATCTGAGCTGGCGCCTGTTCTTCGAAGGCGAAAATGAAGAGTGGCGCAAGCCCCTCATTTTGCTCTCCACTAAGATCCGGATCCCTGAAGCCAATGGTTTGATTGCTGCCTACATTCGTCCAGGTTGGGATCGTTGTACTGATATCGGCAACACATATGACTTCCGTGGTGGTCGCTGGTTTGTGGCTCCGTATCGTGGCTTTGATGCGCTCGGTACGCACGTCAACAATCTGAATTGTGAAAATCCGGACAATGATAAACCCACATACGGTATTCGTTGGCAAGGTGAGGCATTCGGCGTCAATTACTCCTTGGCGTACTTGAAGGCACACTCAGCTGATCCAGTCGCAAATTCAGTTTATGCTCCGCTGTATCACAATAAAGACGGCACATCCAAAGTTCCGACTGGGGCTGTTAGCGATCTGATTCATCCTGAAATTGATGTTATTGGTGCCACTGTCAGCGGATACAGTGAAGCTTTGGATTCCGTGCTGAGTGCCGAGGTCGCATTCACCAAGGATCAGCCGTATAACAAAGGTACAGGCGCTTTCTTCGCGGACGGCGTGAATCCTGGAATTGGTCTTGGTGGAATCAAGAAGAAAGATACCCTGACCATGATGTTGCGTGCAGACAAGAACCTGCACTTCGAAAACATCCTTGGTACAACTCGTCCTTCTTTCTCGTCGGTTCAGTTGTTCAACACCTCGGTGTTGGGTTACCACCGCAATGAAGATTTGGCGCGCTTGTTCTTTGAAGGCGCTCCTTTGAAGGAGAACAATACTATCCTGACGGCATTCACAGTGTTGAATTACCGCAATGACGAAATCAACCCAAGCTTCGCAGTTGGTTTCGATTTGGGCAACGGCGGTGGTTTCGCTATCCCGGCTGTGGGAATGACCTTTGGCGACAAGTGGTTGGCCAAACTGGAAGCCGATATTTTCTGGGATGACGGCAAGACCAACAGGCAACAGTTTGGCGGCCAAAATGGAACTGGTTCTTCCGGATCCACAAACCGCTATGGCAAGAACAGCCAGTTGTTCGGTTGGTTCTCTGGTGCAAGCCAGTTGGCATTGCGCGTAACCCGTCAGTTCTGATTTAAGGAGTATTCAATATGAAATTTGATAATAACGGTGTTGATCGTCGCAGCGTGTTGCAGGGCGGTCTGGGTGGGGCGGTGGCGCTGGCGACCGGGTTGGGTGCGACCTCGGCGCACGCCAAGGAGCTGCAAGCCGGCTTCGTGATCAACAAGGAAAACTTCGACAGCATCAAGGGCGACACCTTCGAGGGCAAGACCATCGGCAGCATGGTGCCGG
>JBJXEJ010000135.1:0-30019 GCA_046154125.1 Rhizobacter sp.
TGTGCGCCACGCCATGACCAGTTTCCACCGGCATCCACTGGCCTGGGCCGCCGTAGCCGCATGCGCGCCGCTTGCCCAAGCCCAGACCGCCGCATCATCGTCTGGCGAATTGCCGCGCGTCGAGATCATCCGCGTGACACCGCTCCCTGGCCTCGGCATCTCGAAGGACCAGGTACCTTCGAACGTGCAGACGATCAATGACCGCAAGCTGAAGCAGACACAGAGCCTGAACCTGCCGGACGTGCTGGCCACACAGATGCCGAGCGTCAGCGTCAACGAGATCCAAGGCAACCCTTACCAGCTCGACGTCAACTACCGCGGCTTCACCGCCAGCCCGCTCCTCGGTACGCCCCAAGGCCTGTCGGTGTTCCTGGACGGCGTGCGCATTAACGAGCCGTTCGGCGACACCGTCAACTGGGATCTGATCCCGAAAGCCGCGCTGGCCAACATCACGCTGCTGCCGGGGTCGAACCCGCTGTTCGGGCTCAACACCCTGGGCGGCGCCCTGTCGTTGCAGACCAAGAGCGGCGACACCCACCCGGGTACCGAGATCGAGGTGCAGGCGGGGTCGTTCGGGCGCCGCAGCCTCGACATTTCGCACGGTCAGACGATCGGCGAGAACAGCCACCTTTTCATCGCGGGCAGTGCCTTCGACGAGGATGGCTGGCGCGACTACTCGCCATCGAAGGTCCGGCAACTGTTCGGCAAGTTCGGCCAGCGCGACACCGATTACTCATGGGACCTGAGTCTGAACGCAGCCGACAACCGGATGATCGGCAACGGGCTGCTGCCCGAGTCGCTGCTGAAGCAGAACCGTGACGGCATCTACACGCGGCCCGACCTGACTCGCAACAAGATGACGATGCTGAGCCTGAATGCCACCGCACGCATCGACGCCCAGCAGCAGCTCGCGCTCACCGCCTACAGCCGACACACACGCACTTCGACGCTGAATGGCGACCTGAACGACGACTTCGAGTTCGGCTTCGACGATCCTAGCGAGGCTGGTGTCGAGAACCGCACCCGCACCCGCCAGCGCGGCGAAGGCCTCGCGCTGCAGTGGACGCTGGCACGCGACATCCACCGCCTGACGCTCGGCGCATCGCACGACCGCGCGCGCACGCGCTTCGCGCAGACGGCGGCCGTCGGAAGCCTGAGCGATTCGCGCGGCGTGATCCCCCTCGAGGAGCAGCAACTCGAGGCTCAGATCTCCGGCCGAACACAAACGTCCAGCGCGTACTTCACCGACCTGATCGAACTGCGCCCTGACGTGCAGCTCACGCTGTCGGGCCGCTACAACGACACCCGCGTGCGCACCATCGACCGGGGACGCCTGCTCGACGAACCGACCGACACCCAGCTCGACGGCAAGGATCGCTACAAGAAATTCAATCCCGCGGCCGGCGTCACCTGGCAGGTTTCGCCGACGCTGACCGCCTACGGCAGCTACAGCCAGGGCAACCGGGCGCCCAGCCCGATCGAACTCGGCTGCTCGGACCCTGCGAACGCCTGCGTGCTTCCGAACGCGCTGCAATCGGACCCGCCGCTCAAGCAGGTGGTGTCGCGCACCGTCGAGGCCGGGCTGCGCGGCAGCCTTCCAGGCGATCTTCGCTGGAATGCCTCGGTGTTCCGCACCGAGAACAAGGACGACCTGCTGTTCATCAGCACGGGTGCCGCCACCGGCTACTTCTCGAACTTCGGCCGAACCTTGCGAAAGGGCGTCGAGCTGGGCCTGTCGCAGCAAGTGGGCGAGGTCAACTGGTCAGTGGCCTACAGCTACCTGCGTGCCACCTATGACTCGCCGGCCTGCATCGTCTCGGTGGCCAACAGCACCGCCGGAACCAGCTCGCGCTGCACGGGTCAGGACGAGATCGAGGTGCGCCCGGGCGATCGCATTCCGGGTCAGCCCAAGCACAACCTGAAGGTCAACGCCGACTGGCGCGTGCTGCCGCAATGGACGGTGGGAACGCAGGTCAGCGCTTACGCCAGCCAGTACGTGCGCGGCAACGAGAACAACAGACACCAACCCGATGGCGCCGATTTCAACGGCAAGGGCAAGATCGGCGGCTACGCGCTCGTCAACCTGACCACCAACCTGACGCTGGGAAGCGGTTGGGAGGTGTTCGCCAAGGTCACCAACGTCTTCGACCGCGAGGTCGCCACCGCCGGGGCGCTGGGAGAGAACTCGTTCACCGGCAACGGCAACGAACTGCAGGCGGCGGTGGCCGAGCAGTTCGTCGGCCCGAACGCGCCGCGTGCGGCCTGGATCGGAGTGCGACTGCGCTTCGCCGGAATCGGCGAATGAAGCCCCAGGCCTGAACCGGACGCGGCCCTTGGTTAGACTCCGGGCGCCGCCGCGCGGCGGCTGCTCGCTGTATTCGCATCCTGCGAGCCTTTGTCCTGCTTGAACAAGGTGTCGCATGGATCGAAACGACGCGTTGCTGACCGACTGGCGTCAGCGGGCACTGGCCCTCGAAGTGGAAGTCGGCAAGGCAGTGATCGGGCAGTCACGGGTGATCCGCCTGATCAACACCGCCGTTTTCGCGCGTGGCCACGTGCTGCTGCAAGGCGACGTGGGCGTCGGCAAGACCACCTTGCTTCGTGCGTTCGCGCAAGTGCTGGGCGGTGATTTCGCGCGCACCGAGGGCACCATCGACCTGATGCCCAACGACTTGATCTACTACACGTACATCAGCGCCGACGGCCGACCCGCGGTCGAACACGGGCCGCTGATCCAGCACGGTGAAGACCTGGCGATCTTCTTCTTCAACGAGATCAATCGGGCACGTCCGCAGGTGCATTCGCTGCTGCTGCGCGTGATGGCCGAGCGCAGCGTGTCGGCGTTCAACCGCGAGTTCCGTTTTCCACATCTGCTCGTCTTCGCCGACCGCAACCGCGTCGAGCGCGAGGAGACCTTCGAGATCTCGTCGGCCGCGCGCGACCGCTTCATGATGGAGATCACCATCGACGCGCCGGCGACCGACGCCGACCGGCGCCGGCTGATCTTCGACCCGCGCTTCCACGACACCGATCGCCTCGTTGGCGCGCTGCAGGGCGCGATGGTCGCCTACCGTGAACTCAATGCGGCAGCCGCGGTGATCCAGAGCACGGTGCAGGCGTCCGACACGCTGGAAACCTATGCGATGCACCTGTGGCGCGCCACAGCGGTGCCGGGTGAGTACGGCATCGCGCTGTCCGACATCGACATCGACCAGCTGATGCTCGCCGGTGCCAGCCCGCGCGGCATGAGCATGCTGCTGCGTGCCGCGCGCGTGGCCGCCTGGCTCGAAGGCCGCAGCTACGTCACGCCCGAAGACGTGCAGGCAGTCTTCGTCGAGACGATCGCGCACCGGCTGTGTTACCAACCGGTGTTCGAGCTGCGGCGGCAGGAGATCTCCGGGCCGCTGATGGCCGGCATCCTCGCCAGCGTTGCCGCGCCTTGAGCGACGCGCGGCCCTCCGGCGCGGTGCCGGAAATCCATTACCGCACCGCGGCGCCAGCGCGGGGACACTTTCCGGGCCATCACCGCAGCAGGAGCGGCGAGAGCGGCTTCGAATTTCGCGGCCACGCCTCGCTGCTGGATGCGCCTGACCCGCGTCGGCTCGACCTTCACGCCAGCCTGCGCGACCCGTTCGGCAACTGGATCGTGCGCGTCTACAGCCAGCGCAAGTCGATCCCCGTGGCGATCGTTGCCGACCTGTCGGCGTCGATGGGTTTCGAGGGCACGCGTCGCAAACTCGACGTGCTCGCGGACTTCACCGACAGCCTGGCCTGGTCGGTCTGGCGCACCGGCGACAGCTTCGGCTTCGTCGGCTGCGACGAGCAGGTGCGACCCGATCTGCTGCTGCCGCAGACCCGGGTGCAGGGCGTCGGTCAGGCGCTGGCCGGCCGGCTGCGCAGCCTGAACCTCGAGGGCCGCTCGGCTCACGGCCTGCTCGAAGCGCACCGTCAGCTCAGTCGCAAGCGCTCACTGGTGTTCCTGGTGTCGGACTTCCACCTGCCGCTGGTGCAGCTGAAGCAGGTGCTGCGCAACCTGACCCAGCACGACGTGGTGCCGGTCGTGTTGTGGGACCCGGCCGAGTTCACGCTGGCTGCGCCGCGCGGCCTGGCCTATGGCGTCGACCCCGAGAGCGGCGAGCGGCGGCTGATCTGGTGGCGTGCGGCGTTGCGTGAAAAATGGGCTGCGCGTTTTGCAGAGCGGCGTCACGACCTGCTGGCACTGTTCCGTGCACTGCGCGTGAAGCCGATCTTCGTCGAGCAGGGGTTCGATGCGGATGCCGTGACGCGGCACTTTCATTTATGAGCGCGCAGCCCGCACGCCGCCACCGCTCCAGGCGGGTGATCGCGGTCCTGTCGCTGGCCACGGCGATGGCCGCGTTGGCCCCGGCCGTGTCCGCATTCGCCGCCGACAGCACGCCCTGGCAGATCGACACCGTCGAGCCGCGGGCCTACGGCCACACGATCGGTGACCTCGTCCAGCGCCAGGTGGTCATTCATGTGCCAACGGGCTACACGCTCAACGAGGAGACGCTGCCGACCGCCGGGCGCCGCGGCGGGTCGATCGAACTGCGCCGTCTGACGCGTGAACTCGGCCGCGACGGCAGCGGGAGCCGGCTCACGCTGACGCTGGATTACCAGGTGTTCGTCGCGCCGCGCGAGGTGCGCACGCTGGAGCTGCCGCCGTTCGTGCTCGGCTTCCAGGGTGCGCCGCGACCGCAGGACCTGCGTGTCGAGGCCTGGCCGCTGACGGTGTCACCGCTGGTCCCGGTCGATGTGTCGCCGCGTCGCGGCCTGGGCGAGCTGCAACCCGACGCACCGCCACCGCTGATCGACACCCGCGCCGGAGAGTGGCGGCTCGCGGCCTACGGCCTGATCGCCGCGCTGCTGCTCGCCTACCTGGCACTGGTGTACATCGGCCTGCCGTGGTTCTGGCGCCGGCAACGGCCTTTCACCTCGGCCTGGCGCGCGCTGAAGGCGATGCCGGAGCTGGCTGGTCCGGAGTCCGCGTCCAGCGAAAGGCGTCGACTGGCTTTCCAGCAATTGCACGACGCGCTGAACCAGACCGCGGGCGAGGTGGTGTTCGAGCAGACGATCGACCGCTTCATCGCCGCGCATCCCCGTTTCGCCGGACTGCGTGGCGATCTGGCAGTGTTTTTCCAGCGCTCGCGGACCGAGTTCTTCGGCGGAGCTGCGGCAATGTCGGACAGCGCCTCGGCCGGCGCCTGGCTGACCGAGTTCTGCCGCAAATGCCGCGATGCAGAACGAGGCGCGGCATGAGTTCACCATGAACTTCGACACCCCGTGGTTGCTGGCTTTGCTGCCGCTTTCGCTGCTACCGCTGTGGGCGCGCCCGCAGCGCGCGCTGGCCAACGCCTGGCTCGCGCTGATGCCCCGCGACCGCGCGTCCGACGCAATCAACGCCGCACTGCGCTTGGCGGCGGTTGGCGCGCTGGCCGCGCTGATCGTCGGCGCCGCCGGGCCGTACCGGCCCGAGTACACGGTGCAGAAGGTGGGGAAGGGCGCCGAGATCGTGCTGGTGCTCGACCGCAGTCGCAGCATGGACCAGAGCTTCGCCGGCGGGCAGGGGGGTCCGCCGCCCGGGACGCGTCCGAACAGCCCGGAGGCGCTGGAGTACTACACCAGCCGCAACGCCGCGGCGACCCGCGACTCAAAGGGCAAGGTGGCGCGCCAGCTGCTGTCGGAGTTCGCCGCGCAGCGCCCTGAAGACCGCTTCGGCATGGTGCTGTTCAGCACCTTGCCGATCCGCACGCTCGAGTTCACGCAGAAACCCGAGGTGATCCAGGCCGCGATCACCGCCGGCAACATCGGGCGCGGTCTGTCCGACACCGACATCGGCCTGGCACTGAGTTCAGCGCTGTCGTACTTCGACGACCGGCCTTACACCGGCTCGCGCATCCTGATGCTGGTGTCCGACGGCGGCGACAAGATCGATGTCGACGTGCGCGAGCGCGTCGCCTACCTGGCGCGCAAGCACCGCGTGGCGATCTATTGGTTCTACATCCGCTCGAACCTGAGCCCGGGGCTGATGGCCGACGCCAGCGAGCCGCCGGCGAACGTGGACACCGTGCCCGAGTACTTCCTGCACCGCTTCTTCACGTCGCTCGGCACGCCCTACAAGGCCTACGAGGCCGAGAACCCCGAGGCGCTGCAGAAGGCCATCGAGGACGTGAACCGCCTCGAGAACCTTCCGATCACCTACCTCGACACCGTGCCGCGGCGCGACCTGTCTCAGGTGGGCTACGGAATCGCACTGGCCTGCGTGCTCGCGCTGCTGGGCGCCAACCTGCTGGAGATCAAGCGATGGGCCTGAATTCGCCGATCACGCGCCTGACCTCGCGCCGACGCACCCGCAAGGTGATCGTCGCGCTGTTGCTGCTGGTCGTCGTGGCTGCGGTGGACGGCACCCGCACCGCGCGCCTGCAAGGCATCAACGACGCGATCCGCTCACAGCGGCTGCCCGATGACGTGCCCGGTCAGCCGCGCGAGTTGCAATTCGCACGGGCCGCAGCGACGTCGGTCGCCACCGCAGCCAGCAGTGCCGAGGAGGACGCCCTGAACCGCTACCGCGCACTGCAGGACGAGACCCCGCTCGGCCAGGCCGCGCGCTTCAACACCGCGAACGCGCTGATGCGCCAGGCCTTCACCGTGCGCGCCTCGCAGCAGCCGGGGCAGGCGATCCCGCTGATCGAGCTGGCGAAGGAGACCTACCGAGAGCTGCTGCGCGCCGACCCCGGCAACTGGGCTGCGCGCTACAACCTCGAACGCGCCCAGCGCCTGCTGCCCGATCCCGACGACAGCGACGCACCGCCGGCCGAGGCGCCCAGCAACGCCGAGCGCGCCGCGACGACCATGCGCGGCTACTCGCCGGGCCTGCCGTGAACGTGGAGGCGGCCTGATGCCCTCGTTGAAAGGCGCGCTGGCCGCGAGCCGCTCGTGGTTCCGCGGGTCGTTCACCCGGCAACTCGACCGCACGCTGCTGATCGGCGCCGGGCTGGCTCTGGCCGGCAGCTTCCTGCACCCGGTCGCCACGTTCGACCGCGCCCTGTTCGACCAGGTGATCGTGCTCGACATCACCCAGAGCATGAACGTCACCGACTACCAGCTTGAAGGCAAGCCGGTGTCGCGCCTCGCCTTCGCCAAGCACGCGCTGCGGCAGGCTCTGCTGGCGCTGCCCTGCGGATCGAAGGTGGGCTGGGGGGTGTTCACCGAGTACCGCTCGTTCCTGCTGGTCGCGCCGGTCGAGGTCTGCGAGAACCTGTCCGAGTTGCGCAGCACGCTGGACAACATCGACGGCCGCATGGCCTGGACCGGTAACAGCGAGATCGCCAAGGGTCTGTTCAGCGGCATCGGCATCGCAAAGCAGCTGCCCGACAAGCCGTCGCTGGTCTTCGTGACCGACGGCCACGAGTCGCCGCCGTTGAACCCGCGCCACCGGCCGGTGTTCAACGACAAGCCGGGCGCGGTGACGGGGCTGATCGTCGGTGTTGGCGACCTGAAACCGTCGCCGATCCCGAAGTTCGACCCGCTCGGTCGCCCGATGGGCGTCTGGGGTGCCGACGAGGTCATGCAGACCGACCCGCGCAGCCAGGGCCGCGGAGGCAGCGTTGGCAACGAGCAACTGGCCGAAGACCCGGCGGACTTGGCCTCGGCCGCAAGACTGCCCGGCGGCACCCCCGGCAGCGAGCACCTGTCGGCGATGCGTGAAGGTTACCTGCGGTTGCTGGCCGACGATACCGGCTTGTCCTTCCTGCCGCTGCGGCAGCCGCAAGGTCTGATCCGCGCGTTGAGCGCGCCGGCGCTGGCTCAGGTCGCGCCAGCGGCCACCGATCTTCGCCCGGCTCTGGCGGCGGCGGCCTTCGTCCTGCTGCTGGCGCGCAGCGCAATTCCGATGTGGAGGCGCCCGCAAACAAGACAAAGATCACCCCGTGCGGGCATGAAACCTATAGTGCGAGGACAATAGGGGTTTTCGTTGGCAAGCTCGCTTCCCGAGTTGCCGGCTCAACATGAGAGGTCCACTCCCGCGCCATGGCCACACAACGAACCAAGACCCCAGCATCCTCCACCACAGTTCCCGCGGCACCGACAGCCGACAACGTCAAGTTGCGGCAGACCCAGGCCGAGTATTCGGCAGCTCGCCCGTCGTCGGAGCCTGGCATCAAGCCGATGATGTCGAGTTCGAAGATGTATGTCTGCCGTCGCTGTCAGGCGAACTTCAAGACGGGTGAAGGCAAACCCGATCCGCGCCTGCGCGGGCTGGGCAGGTGCAACAAATGCCTCGATGCGGCCACCGCATCGCAGAACGCCGCACTGGCGGCCTGAACTCGCGAGAGCAGCTTCGGTGCCTACCGGAGCCCGCTCCAAGCTGCAAAAGTTTTTTTGCACACCAAATATGAGTGTCTATCTATCTTATGTCTACTCGAAGACATACGACTCCATCGACAACATGCCATAGAGGGTGCCGCCATCGATGACCTCGACCCGGCCGGTTTCCGACGCGACACCCAGCGCCACCAGCAAAGGCAGGAAATGCTCCTCGGTCGGATGTGCGCGCTCGGCGTGCGGTGCACGGCGTCGGTAATCGACCAGCGCGTCGGTGTCTCGCGTCGTGGCCGCCTGCCGAGCCCACTGCACGAAATCGGCGACGTAGGCGGCTTCGCCGTTCGCAGGCCCGCGGAACTCGCCGAGGTTGTGCGTCAGGCTGCCCGATCCGACGACCAGCACGCCACGCTCGCGCAGCGGGCGAAGCGCCTGGCCAAGTCGCAGCGCGCCCGGAGCATCGAGGGACTCGGTCATCGAGAGTTGCAGCACCGGCGTCAAGGCGTCCGGCAGCAGATGCCGCATCGGAACCCAAGCCCCGTGGTCGAGGCCGCGCCGTTCATCGATGGCGGCATCGAGACCAGCATCCGCCAGCAGCCGAACAACGTCGCCCGCCAGGACCGGATCGCCGGGGACCGGGTACTGCAACTCGTAAAGCGCCTTCGGAAAGCCGCCAAAGTCATGCATCGTGGCGGGATGGCCGTTCGCCGTCACTCGCAACTCGGGCGTGATCCAGTGTGGCGAGACGACAAGCACCGCTTCAAGCGGGGGCAAGCGACGGCCGAGCGCAGTCAACGCCGCGCCGGCGACGCCCGGCTCGAGAGCGAAGGTCGGGGCACCGTGAGAGATGAACAAGGCAGGAAAGGGTTTCACACGGGATCCATCCAACATTGAAACTAAAGTCGGGACGTTTGTTTCTGGTTTCAAGGTCGCCCCATCGGGGATGTGGATCTTTACGATCGTCACGGGATCCGCGGTTTCGTTGGCCACACTGGCCGCTGGCCGCCATGACAACGACCTGGCCGCACTTCGTTCTTCTTGCCACTGAGGCCCGCGTGAACTCCTCCTCGACGTTCCATCCGACGGCCGCCGCCGAGCGCCAGCAGCCCCGCTACTGGGGAGATCTCCACACGGTCGACTTCGCTGCGCTCGATCCGCAAACCACGGTCGCCGTGCTGCCGGTGTCTGCGACCGAGCAACACGGGCCGCACCTGCCGCTATCGACGGATGCCGTCATCAACGCCGGCGTGCTGCGCGAGGCGATTGCACGGCTTCCGAAGGCGGCAGCCTCGTCGGCGCTGGTGCTGCCGCCGCTGGCGGTTGGCGACAGCCTCGAACACAGCGCCTTCCCGGGCACCGTGAGCATCGACAGCGACGCGTTGATGGGGATGTGGCTCTCGATCGGGCGCAGCGTCGCCCGGGCCGGCGTTCGCAAGCTGGTGATCTTCAACACGCATGGAGGCCAGAAGGCGCACGTCGATCTGGTCGCCTTGCGGCTGCGGGTCGAGTGCCGGATGCTGGTGGTGAGGGCGCACGGTTTCGGCTTCGGTGTACCGCAGGGCTTGTTCGACGCCGACGAGCGTGCTCACGGCATCCACGGCGGCGCAGTCGAGACCTCGCTGCTGCTGCACCTGCGGCCGGACTTGGTGCGGCTGTCAGCTCTCAAGGGCTTTCCGTCGCTCGGCCAGCAGCTGGTCGCGCGAGGAGGCCCGCTGGGTGTCGAAAAGCCGATCGGCTTCGGCTGGATGACGCAGGACCTGAACCCCGAAGGGGCCTGTGGTGACGCGACTCAGGCGAGCGCCGACAAGGGCGCCGCTGTGCTCGATCACATGGCCGAGGGGTTGGCGAGTCTGTTGCGGGAGGTGGTCGAACTGCCGCTCGAGACGTTGCGGGACGGGCCCCTGGCGAGCCGCTGACCCGTCCATTCAGGCATGCCGCGAAGGCCCTCGCCTCACTCGGGCTTGAGGTGCCCGGCACGATCCTGCTTTGTGTCGATGTATCGCGCGTTGTGCGCGTTGACCGGCCCGTGCAGCGCCAGACGCTCGACGACCTCGATGCCACCAGCATCCATCGCGGCGAGCTTCCTCGGATTGTTGGTCATCAGCCGGATGCGCGAGATGCCGAGCGACTTCAGCATCTCCACGGCGGCACCGTAGTCACGATCGTCGGCTGCGAAGCCCAGGTAGCGGTCGGCGTCGATGGTGTCGAGCCCCTCATCCTGAAGTCGGTAGGCGCGGAGCTTGTTCGCCAGCCCGATCGAGCGGCCTTCCTGTTCGAGGTACAGCAGCACGCCACCGGTCTCGGCGAGCCGCTCGATCGCGCGGCGCAACTGGTCACCACAATCGCAGCGCAGGCTGCCGAGGAGATCGCCGGTGAGGCACGACGAGTGCAGCCGCACCGGCACAGGCTGACTGAAATCGGGGTGCCCGACGACGATCGCGACGTGTTCGGCGCCGCCGTGGTCCTCACGGAACAACACCAGTACGCAATCGTCGTGGGCGGCGATCGGCACCTGTGCGTCACTCACGCGTCGCAGGCTCGAGGCGCCGGCCGTCGGTATCTGCAACACGTCGGCACTGGCGACCCACAGCAATTGCTCCGCCGCCAGAAGGGGTTCCACAGCCGATGAAACATCGACGATCAGCAGCGCGGGGATCAGCCGGGCTCGCCGCGCCATCTGCAGGGCAGAGTCCATGGCACGCGCTCGGCTCGGGGACGTTCTGAAATCCGAGCCGGGCGCCGGCAGTGTATCCAGCGGGATCGACCCAGTGGATGACACTGCCGCCAGACCCTGCACGGCGTCGAACGTGATGTCGGCGGGAAGTGGCAGGTGAACTGACGCGGCGGCCAGCGGACCGGGGGTACCCGGCTGCAATCCGAGCGCCGTTGCACGCTCGTTCGTCAGCAGCAGATGCACCGTGGCACCGAGAGAGGACAGCCATCGCAGCCGCGGCGACGTCAGCGCCTCGACGGCAACGACCACGCAACTGGGTGCGACGCCGCCAGCCGACGGGTCGTGATCGAACAATCGGATGGCGCGCCCTTGCTTGAGCTCGTTCTGCGCCCGGTCGACCCGCGCGGCAACTCGCTCGTCGGCAGCAGAGGTGACCGGTGGTGTTCGATGTTCCTGGTATCGATCGTTCATCAGAAAGGCGTTGGTCAAGGCACTCCGGGCGGGCCAAGGCGAGCAGAACACTCGTAAATGCCCCCAGGGGCCCCATTGTCCCCTGCCGAACGGAGCACGGTAGCCGCAGTACCTCGAAGCGTTCCTCGCGAATTCCACGAAATGTGGAGTCCCCGCAGCCCGGGGACGTTTCGACCAGAAGAGACGCAGCAGACGCTCGCCAGATTTATCACTAGCGCAATAATCGTTCGTTCGCTAATTTTCAGGCGAACGGGCGACGAGCCGACTCAGGCACGGCCACCTTGTGGCCCTCGCTTCAACAACCCAATGGAGACTGACAACATGGCAATCAAGCAAGGCGATCGCGTTCCAGGCGGCAGCTTCAAGCAACTCACGGCGACCGGTGTCGTGGACATCACGACCGACGCGCTGCTCAAGGGCAAGAAGGTCGCGCTGTTCGGCCTGCCCGGCGCCTACACGCCAGTGTGTTCGGCCAGTCACCTGCCGGGCTATATCGACAACGCGGAAAAGCTGCGCAAGGCCGGCTTCGACACGATCGCCTGCATATCTGTCAACGATCCGTTCGTGATGGACGCCTGGGGCAAGTCAACGGGTGCCGACGACAAGGTGTTGATGCTGGCCGACGCCGACGGCTCCTTCACAAAGTCCATGGGCCTGACACTCGACCTGCCGGCCTTCGGCCTGGCGGGGCGTTCTGAGCGCTACTCGATGGTCGTCGAAGACGGCGTCATCAAGAAGCTCGATATCGAGAAGAGCGTTCTCGATCACGACGGCAGCAGCGCCGTCTGCATGCTGCGCGGCTGATCGCCAGCGTGGCCGACAAACAGCCCGCTTCGGCGGGCTTTTTGTTGCCGATTTACACGCCAACCATCATGTTTTTACTGATGAATCGTCATGATTTAGCTGATGTTTTTATTCGGCCATCAGGGGCTCAATGCGTCAACGAGCAGCTTCGTCTATCGGAACCGGGAGGCTCGTTCTGAGGGGTCGACAACCGTACGACCCCCTGACCAACGCATAGGAGACAAGTTCATGGCCATCAAGCAAGGTGATCACATCCCGACCGCCCACTTCAAGAAGATCGTCACCCGCGCAGTACGCGAGATCACCTCGAAAGACGTGTTCAAGAGCAAGTAGGTCGCGCTATTCGGCCTGCCCGGCGCCTTCACACCGGTCTGCTCGGCCCAACCATCTGCCGGGCCACATCACCAGAATGCCAAAGGATCAAAAATGACTTTCATCACCTCAGCCGACGCCAAAGAACTTTTCTGGAGCGAGATCGGTGTATCTGACAAATTCAAACCCCAGCACGCGAAGTTCTTGAAGTTCCTCGAAAGCCACGACACCGTGACTTACGAAGACGTTATGAAGCAGCTTGACGGCCTGATCGGTGAGCTGACACCGAACGACTGCCAGCCGCGACGCATGCTGATGTCACAGCCCGGTGCACGTTAGGGGCGCAGACGAGTAGAGCCCTCGCCTGACCGCGGGGCTCAGTCGGCAAGTCCCAACAGCTCGATCACGGCACCCACATCCAGCCGGCTCGCCACCTTCGCCGGCGTGATGGGCGTCATGTAATCAATCACGCCAAGCAACTGGGCACCGTGGCGGAGTTTGAGGACTCGTTCGAGCATGTCGATGTTCTGCTGGGCATGCATCATGTTCGGCTCGATGCGGTTGGCGATCCAGCCGGCCAGGCGCAGCCCCCGCGCGTTGATGACCTGCGCCGTCAGCAAGCTGTGATTGATGCAGCCCAGCCGCACGCCGACCACCAGGATCACCGGCAAGTCGAGCGCGCTGGCGAGATCGTCGGCACCCCAATCCTCAGTAGCCGAACCCTCCTCGGCTTCGGCCAGCGGCACGCAGAATCCGCCCACGCCTTCGACCACCAGGGCGTCGCAGCGCGACATCAGCCGGCGCGCCCCGGCGATCAGCGCCTGCGGCTCGATGCGCCCGCCTTCGAGCCGCGCGGCCAGATGCGGCGCACAGGCTTCCTCGAGCAGGCAGGGACACACCTCGCTGCGCGTCAGTTCGATGTTGCTGGCGGCATGCAGCGCTTCCACATCCTCGTTGTGCCAGTGTCCGCCGGGCCCGCTCGCCGCGCTGCACCACACGGCACCGGCGGCCACCGGCTTGTAGCCCGCAACGCGCAGACCGTGACCACTCAACACATGCAGCAGCCCCGCGCTGATCGCGGTCTTGCCGACCTCGGTGTCGGTGCCGGTGACGAAGCAGCCGCGCAACGGCAGATCGGCGTGGGGCTCGGCCAGGTCCGCCGCGCGCGCCTCGGGCTCCCACAGGACGCCGGCCTCGGTGGACTGCCATCCGCTCGCGGGATCAATGCCTCCAGTCATGTCGTTCCCTCCGTCCCGCCGATCCTGCGGGCTGTACAAGCCAGGCCCGACAGCAGCCGCCCGACATCGTCCTGACTGTGCGCGGCACTCAGCGTGATGCGCAGCCGCGCGCTGCCGGACGGCACGGTGGGCGGCCGGATTGCCGGCACCCACAGGCCCTGGGCCTCAAGTCCAGCGGCGATCGCCAGGGCCTCGGCGCTGGCGCCTACGATCAACGGCTGGATCGCGGTGTGCGATTCGGCCAGCTGCCAGCCACGCTGGTTCAGCACCTCGCCGAGCACCCCGGGCACGCCCTGACGCACTGCGGCGATGAGTTCATGCAGATGCCTTCGGCGTCGATCGCCTTCGTCGCCACGGATCAAGCGCAGGCTGGCGCGCACGGCATGAGCCACAGCGGGCGGCGCGGCGGTGGTGTAGATGTAGGCGCGGGCGCTCTGCACCAGCCATGCGACGACGGTGCGATGCGCCGCGACGAACGCACCGGCCACACCGGCCGCCTTGCCGAGCGTACCCATGCAGATCAGCCGTTCGCTGCGCAGACCGAAGTGCGACAGCGCGCCACGCCCCTGCTCGCCGAGCACACCGAATCCGTGCGCATCGTCGACGAGGATGTAGGCGTCGAGCCTCTCGGCGAGCGCCAGCAATTCGGGAAGCCGCGCGAGATCGCCATCCATGCTGAACACAGCATCGGTGACGATCAGCTTGCGCGGAGTACTGCACGCTGCGAGGCGCCGCTCCAGTCCGGCCAGATCGTTGTGCGGATAGGTGTGGACCGATGCCTTGGCGAGCCGCGCGCCGTCGATCAGCGAGGCGTGGTTCAGCAAGTCGGTGTAGATCGTCGTCTGCGCATCACCAAGCGCGGTCAGCACCGCCATGTTGGCCATGTAGCCGGTGCAGAAATACAGCGCCCGCACCTCGGGCAGGTGCGGCGACATCATTTCGGCCAGATCTTCCTCGAGCAGCGCATGAGCCCGCGAATGGCCACTGATCAGATGCGACGCGCCGCTGCCGGCGCCATAGAGCTGCGCGCCCTCGGCCAGCGCTGCGATCAACGCCGGGTGGTTGGCGAGCCCCAGGTAGTCGTTGCTGCAGAAGGTCAGCAACTCGCGCGGCATTCCGTCGTGCGCGGTGACGGTCTGGCGCGGCGCGCATGCCGTCTCGGCGACACGGCGATGCCTGCGCAGCGACTGCGAGTCGCGCTCGGCCAGCTGCTGTTCGAGGTGTTTCAGCATCGCGGCACCAGTGAGGCTTCAGCGGCCGGATTTCAAGGTCGCGTTCAGGGTAGCGACCGTGCGCTCGGCCAGATAGGCTGCGTGCTCTTCGTCCAGCAAATACGGCGGCATCAGGTAGACGGTGCGCCCGATCGGGCGCATCAGCAGGCCCTGGAGTCGCGCCGCCAGATGGAAACGTTCGGCGAAGCGCACACCAGCCTCCGGTTCGCGTACGTCGAACGCCCAGACCATGCCGCGCTGGCGCATGTGCTCGATGCGCTCATCGTTGGCCAGCCCCTTGGCCAACGCGGCGGTGAGCAGCGATCCGGTATCGCGGTTGCGCTGCAGCACCGGCTCCTGGTCGAAGCGGTCAAGCACTGCCAGCGCGGCGCGGCAGGCCAGCGGATTGCCGGTGTACGAATGCGAATGCAGGAAGCCGCGCGCGGTGTCGTCGTCGAGGAAAGCCGCGTAGATCGCATCGGTGGAGAGCACCAGCGACAGCGGCAGGTAGCCGCCGCTGATGCCCTTGGACAGGCACAGCAGGTCGGGCCAGATGGCCGGTTCGCCCTCTACCGCGGCCTGCTCAAACGCAAAGAAGGTCCCGGTGCGACCGCAACCGACCGCGATCTCGTCGGCGATCAGGTGCACGTCGTAGCGGTTGCACAGCGCCCTCACCTCCCGCAGGTAGACCGGGTCGTGCATCGCCATGCCGGCGGCGCATTGAACCAGCGGCTCCAGGATCACCGCCGCGATGTGCCCGGCACGCGCCTCGAACAACGCTGCCAGCTCGACTGCGGCGCGCCGTGCCACATCGACCGCCGACTCGCCAGGTACGGCCTGCCGCGCATCGGGTGTCATCACCACATGCGAACGCATCAGCAGCGGGTCGTAGGCATCGCGAAACACTGCCACGTCGGTCACCGCCAGCGCGCCGATCGTCTCGCCGTGGTAGCCGTGGCGCAGGCAGACGAACTCGCGCTTGTCGCCGTGCCCCCGGTTCTTCCAGCTGTGAAAACTCATCTTCAGCGCGATCTCGACTGCCGACGCGCCATCACTCGCGAAGAAGGTGTGGCCCAGCGCGCGGCCGGTACGCGCCGACAGCCGCTCGGCAAGCTCGACCGCCGGCGCGTGGGTGCAGCCGGCCAGCATCACGTGCTCCAGCGTGTCGAGCTGCTGCTTCAGTGCCGCGTTGATGCGCGGGTCGGCATGACCGAACAGGTTGACCCACCACGAACTCGTCGCATCGAAGTAGCGCACTCCGTCGTGGTCCTCGAGCCAGGGGCCGTGGGCGCGTGCGATCGCGATCGGCGGTACGTCCGCCATGCGCTGCATCTGGGTGCACGGGTGCCACACGCTCGCGACGCTGCGACGCTGCCAGTCCTCGTTGGTCGATGAGCTCGGCGATGGGTCGGGGAAGATGGGCATGCTGGATGACACGGCGGGAGAAGCCCGATTATCGAAGGCGGGCTGAATTCGCCGCATTCTGCGGGTTGTCACCTACGTGTCAGCCCGTGGGGTCTACCATCGGACGCAGGACGGCTGTTGCAGCGTGGCTGCTTCGGGCTCATCGTGGCCGACCGTCCCGGAGGCCCTCGCTTGGACAAACATTACCTGACGCCGCTGTTCGCGCCCGCGTCCATCGTCGTGCTGACCGGTGGCGCGGCGCCGCTGACCGCTGCCGCGCGCACGCTGCACGCCTCGTTGAAGGAGCAGCCTTACGCCGGCACGCTGACGTTCCTGGACGTGAATGCGACCGGCACACTGTCGGATCTGGCGCATGCACGCGCAGACCTCGCGATCATCGCCATGCCTCCCGACGAGGTGCTGACCGCGCTCGCCGCCGCCGGGCGCATCCACTGCCGCGCGGCCCTGGTGATTTCCAGCAACGTCGACGCCGCGACGGCGACCCTCTTGCACGACCAGGCGCGCCGCGATGGCATGCTGATGCTGGGTCCGAACGGACTGGGATTCCAGCGACCCGGCTTGCAGATCAACGCCAGCATCGCTGGCGCACTGCCTGCCAGCGGCTCGTTGGCGCTGGTGTCGCAGTCGGGCGCACTGACCTCGTCGATCCTCGATTGGGCAAATTCAAACGGCGTCGGCTTCTCGACCGTGGTCTCACTGGGACCGAATCCCGGCGTCAACCTGGCACAGGTGCTCGATTTCCTGGCCTCTGACGCGCAGACGCACAGCATCGTCGTGTATCTCGAAGGCATCAGCCACGCGCGGCGCTTCATGAGCGCGCTGCGCGCCGCCGCCAATGCCAAGCCGGTGGTGGTGCTGAAGGCCGGGCGCAAGCCGGCCGGCAACGCGGCGGCGCTGACGCATTCGGGCGCGATCGTCGGCAACGACGATGCCTTCGATGCCGCACTGCGCCGGGCCGGCGCGGTGCGGGTGCGCTCGTTCGTGCAACTCTTCTCCGCCGCCAAGTGCCTGGCCTCCCGCTACCGCGCGGTGGGGCCGCGGCTGGCCATCGTCACCAACGGTGGCGGCCCTGGCGTGATGGCGGCAGACTGGGTCTGCGAGATCGGCCTGCAACTCGGCCGCCTGAGCGCTGCCGAGGCAGACGCCCTGCGCCCGATCCTGGCACCCGGCGCCACGCTGAGCGACCTGATCGATCTGGCCGAAGACGCGACGCCCGAGCAGTTCAGGGGAGCGCTTGCCGCCGCGACGCAATCCACGCAGATCGACGGCGTGCTGGCGATCTATTCGCCGAAGCTGGGCACCGATTCGGCAGGCATCGCGCGCGCTTTGGTCGCGGTCAAGGCGCAATCGGAAAAGCCGCTGCTGAGCTGCTGGATGGGCGACGCCTCCGTGGGCGAGGGACGTCGGCTGCTCAACGAAGCCGCGATCCCGACCTTCCGCACACCCGAATCGGCTGTCGGCGCCTTCGGCAACATTGCGGCGTACCACCGCAACCAGTTGCTGCTGCAACAGACACCGCCGCCGTTGTCCGACCTCGCCAAGCCGGATGTCGAAGGGGCCCGGATGCTGATCGAGAGTGTGCTCACCGAGCGACGTCACGTGCTGACCGAGATGGAGTCGAAGGCGCTGCTCGCGGCCTTCCACATCCCGGTCACCAAGACCCTGCTCGCGCGCAGCGTGCACGAGGCGGTGCTGATCGCCACGCAGCTGGGCTACCCGGTTGCGCTGAAGATCGACTCGCCGGACATCAGCCACAAGTCGGACGTTCAGGGCGTGGCACTGAACGTGGTCAACGCGGTCGGCGTGCGCGACACCTACAACGACATGCTGCGATCGGTGACGCGGTTGCTGCCCGAGGCACGCATCAATGGTGTGACCATCCAGAAGATGTCGGGCCAGGAGCGCGGCCGCGAGGTGTGCATCGGCCTCGTCACCGACGATCCGTTCGGACCGGTGATCACCTTCGGTGCGGGCGGGACCATGGTCGAGCTGATCGACGACCATGCAATGGAGCTGCCGCCGCTGAACCAGTTCCTGGCACGCCGACTCATCGAGCGCTCGCGGGTCGCCGAGACGCTGGGTGCCTGGCGCGGCGCGCCGGCCGCCGACATGGAGTCACTGGAGCAGGTGCTGCTGCGCGTGTCGGAAATGGTCTGCGAGCTTCCGCAGCTGCGCGAGATGGACATCAACCCGATCATCGTCGACGAGTCCGGCGCGCTGGCCGTCGACGCGCGCATTGTCATCACCCAGACACCAGAATCGACCGGCACGTCGAACCACCACCAGTACCACCACCTCGCGATCCTGCCGTACCCGTCGAACCACGAGCAGCTGTGGCCCTTGCGGGGCGGGGGAGAGTACACGGTACGGCCGATCCAGCCCGACGACGCGACGATGCTGCAGGCCTTCGTGCGCGAGCTGTCTCCCGAGAGCCGCTACTTCCGCTTCATCTCGACGATCCAGGAGCTCCCGGCCACGCAGCTTTCGCGTTTCACGCTGATCGACTACGACCGCGAAATGGCGCTGGTCGCCACCGTTCGCACACCGGGGTCGGATGACGACGGCCCGGCCATCGAACGCATCGTCGGGGTGTCTCGCTACATCACCAACCCCGATCGCAGCAGCTGCGAGTTCTCGCTGGTCGTGGCGGACGACTTCAAGGGCAAGGGTCTGGGCTCGCGGCTGATGCTGTCGATCATGCATTTCGCCCGCGAACAAGGCCTCACCGAGATCGAAGGCCTGGTGCTGGCGCGCAACGCCGACATGCTGAAGTTGATGAAGGGGCTGGGTTTCGGCATCAAGCCGTTTGCCGACGACCCGGATTTCAAGTGGGCGACCAAGACGCTGTAGTCACCGGGGAAACTTGCCCTCAAGAACTGCAGGAATCGGACGAAGAACCCATATCCAATCCGCCTTCGGAGACGCCATGAACGCCAACACAGCTGCTGTTGCAGTCGATTTTTCGTGTGCGAATCCGCACGCGCTCGCCACCATCCTGGAGGCCAGCCAGACACAAAGCATCATCGCGGCGCGCGACATCTTCGACATCTCCGGAACCAAGCTGTGGGCGCGTGACCTGCCGGTGTCGCAGGCGCTGCAACGCAAGCTGCTTGACCGCCAGTTGCGCGAGCCGCTCGAAAGCTGCCTGAAGGCCGAGGATGGCGTGACCGCGCACACCTTGGCCGAGGCCGTCGAAGCGCTGCTCAAGCAGCCGTGTCCGCTGACTGCCCTCCTCCACTCACACGCCGACGCCATCCTGCGCGAGGCAGCCAAGCTGCCGGTGCATCCGGTGGCGCAGCTGCTGCTGACCGCCACCCGCAGCAGTCGCCCGGCGGCCTACCAGCATGCGATCCAGGCGATGGCGCTGAACGGCGCGCTGATGCTGGCCCAGGGCGGCAAGCCCGCCGAGCTGCGCACCGCGATGCTGTGCGGCCTGCTGCACGACCTCGGCGAGATGTACATCGGCCCGGAGTTCGGCGAGGCAGACGCCGAGCGCACCCTCGATGTCCTGAGCTACCAGCAGCTGGTCGTGCATCCGCACGTCGGGCAGCTGCTGATCACGCAGCTGACCGACTACCCCGCCGAGGTCGCGCGAGCGATCGCCGAGCACCATGAGCGGATGGACGGCTCGGGCTACCCTCATTGCCTGCGCGGCGAACAGCTTTCGATGCACGGCCGCCTGCTGGCGGTGACCGAGTCGACGCTCGCGACACTGGCCGAGCCGGCGGCGCCACTGTCGCGCGCCAGCGTGGCACTGCGTGTGGTGCCGGGCGAATACGACCTGCGCTGTGTCGGCCTGATCACGCAGGTGGTGCGCCAGCAACCGACCGCTGCCGCTCAGCGCACGACACAAGAGTTGCAGGAGCGGCTGGCCAAGCTGGCCGAGGTGATGCACGATGCCAGCGCTGCCACGACCGCGCTGCGCGACGAGGCGATGTCGGCGGCGCTGAAAGAGGCGCTGACGCTGACCGAGCACCTGTTGGCGAGACTGCATGGCGGGTTGATGACCAGCGGGCTGTGGAGCGTCGACCCGGTGGCCGCACCCGACGCCGCTGAAGTCGAGGCGGTGGAAGGCGAACTTCGCTTCCGCCTGCGCCGCATCGAGCGCGCCGTGCGCCTGCGCGCCGGTCTGCTGACCGACGAGGACTCCCGTCGGCTCGACGGCCTGTGCGGCCAGTTGACGATCAGCGGTTGATGGCGCGGGCGTCGCGCCGCCAATATTCGAACCGAAGCAGGCATCGAGGTCCGATCTCCGCGATGATGAGGGCCTGAGATTCGCCGTCTCCCAGTCTTCCACGGTAGCCCGATGATCCTGTTCGAACAGTTGCTGGCCGGTCTCACCGCCACGGTGTGCGCGGTGCTGCTGGTGCGGTTGTGCCTGGGGAACGCGCGGCAGCGTCGATTCGACAACGCGGCGCGCTCGATGGGCCGGAAGCTCCGCGAAGGCGCACGACAGGTCTGGCGGGCGCCTGCTGCCCGCCGCGCGGCCGCCAGGGAAGCGCAGTCCGCCATCGAACGCGCGCGCAACGGTCGAGCCCCGCTCGGGGCCGACGACGGCGATTGGCAGGGCAACGTCTACACGCCGAAGTCGTTTCGCAAGCCCCGCAAGCCGCACTGACGTGGCGCGCGCCTGCGCGGAACGGCATCGTTCGTCAGCCATCCCCGGTGATGTGTTCGCGCTGGATCAGGCTCGGGAACAGCCGCATCCACAGCGCCGCCACCACCAGCGTGCCGAGGCCGCCCAGCACCACCGAACCGACCGGGCCGATCAGCGCGGCGGTCGCTCCCGATTCGAACTCGCCCAGCTGGTTCGAGGCGCCGATGAAGATCGAATTGACGGCGCTGACCCGGCCACGCATGGCGTCGGGCGTGTCGAGCTGCACCAGCGACTGGCGGATCACGACGCTGACCATGTCGGCGGCGCCCGACACCATCAGCGCAAACCACGACAGCGAGAACCACTCGGACAGCCCGAATACCAGGATCGCCACGCCGTAGACCGCGACAGAGGCAAACATCACCCGGCCGACACGGCGATCGACCGGCCAGCGCGTCAGCACCACCGACATCGCCAGCGCACCCACCGCAGGCGCCGAGCGCAGCAGGCCGAGGCCCGAGGGACCGACATGCAGCACGTCCTTGGCGAACATCGGCAGCAGCGCGGTAGCGCCGCCCAGCAGCACGGCAAACAGATCGAGCGAGATGGCCCCCAGCACCACCGGCCGGCTGCGAATGAAGCTCACGCCCGCCAGCAGTGTGGCCAGCGTGACCGGCTCCTTCGGGGGCGGCACATGGTCGTAGCGCACCCGCAGCAGCAGCCCCGCAGCCACCGCGAACAGCGCGACGCAGACGGCGTAGACCACCGAGGCGCCTGCCGCATAGACGAAACCGCCGAACGCCGGGCCACCGATGACCGCGACCTGCATGCCGGCACTGCTGAAAGCCAGCGCGCGCGGCAGCACCTCGGGCGGCACCAGCAGGGGTGGCAACGACTGCTGTGTCGGCATCTGGAATGCCTTCACCGCGCCGAGCAGCACCGACAGCCCCAGAAGCCATTCGCGGCTGGCGGCGTGTTCGTGGGTCAGCCCTACCAGCGTCAGCGCCACCACCGATTGCACCGCCATGCAGGCTGCGAGGATGCGACCCCGGTGATGGCGGTCGATCAGATGTCCGGTGGCAAGCGCCAGCAACACCGAGGGCGCGAACTGGCATAGGCCGACCAGGCCCAGGTCCCAGGCTCTGCCCGTCAGCTCATACATCTGCCAGCCGACTGCGACCATCATCATCTGATTGGCCATCGTGCCAGCGACGCGCGCACACCAGAACGCCATGAAGGCGCGGTGGAGGCTCAAGGGCGGTGCTGGGAGTGGCATGGAGACAGGAAGCGGCAACGGCACGCCACTCTAGGTGCTTACGGCGCAGGCGCTGCGTTGGGCGATCTGATTTCGACACGAGCGAGTGGCCTCGGCCCGTCTAAAGGAGACCGGGCAGACTATGGCGTCGACACCTGGAGTCGCCATGCCCCCTCTGATGAACTTGCACCACATCCCGGCCGGCGCGCTGAACGTCGCGTACCACCCGGCCGGCCCGGCCGACGGGCCACCGGTGGTGCTGTTGCACGGCTTTCCCTACGACATCCACGCCTATGCCGATGTGGCGCTGCGCCTGGCCGCGCAGGGCTGTCGCGTCATCGTGCCGTATTTGCGCGGCTTCGGGGCGACGCGCTTTCTATCCGCTGACACGCCGCGATCAGGCGAGCAGGCGGCACTCGGGGCCGATCTGCTGGCGCTGCTGGATGCACTGGACCTGCCGCGCGCGGTGCTCGCGGGATACGACTGGGGCGGACGCGCGGCGTGCGTCGTGGCCGCGCTGTGGCCGCAGCGCTGTGCCGGGCTGGTGACGCTCAATTCGTACAACCTCCAGGACATCGCCCGGGCGATGCAGCCCACGGACGCAGCGCAGGAGCACCGGCTCTGGTACCAGTACTATTTCCACAGCGAGCGCGGGCGCGCGGGTCTGACTCTGGACCGGCGCGCGCTGTGCCGGCTGCTGTGGCGGCAATGGTCACCGACCTGGGCGTTCGACGATGCCACCTTCGAGCGAAGCGCAGCCGCCTTCGACAACCCCGATTTCGTCGACGTGGTGATCCATTCATACCGCCACCGCTTCGGCCTGGTGCCCGGTGATCCGGCGCATGCCGGGATCGAGCGGCGCCTCGCGCAGAGTCCGTCGATCATCGTGCCGACGATCAGCTTCGATGGCGCCGACGACGGCTTGTTCGCACCGTCCGACGCCATGCATGACGCACAGCACTTCACCGGCCGGCGCACACATCGCATCGCACCCGGCGTCGGCCACAACCTGCCTCAGGAGGCGCCACAGGAGTTTGCCGATGCGGTGATGGAGCTGGTGCGCAACCGCTGAGCCACACGCACGGCCACGCGACCAGGCCGGGGACATGAAACCAATAGCGCGATTCAGCGTCCGACAGTCATCGATCGCAGGGGCGGATCCCTGCCTCCTTTACACAGCGGCAACACTGGCGCCTCATTGCTTCAACCCCGGCACGCGACACTCGGTGTGCCTTTCCTGCTTCGACCCTCCACCCCATGCCCTTGCCTCCTGCCACCTCCCGCCCGCTCTGGCGCCGCATCCTGTTGAACCGCATGCTCTGGATCGTCATCGCCCTGGTGGCGATGGTCGCCGGATCGTGGTGGGCCTGGCACACGCATTACGGGCACACCGATCTGCGCGAGCAGTACCAGTTCGCCACGGTGCAGCGCGGCGACATCCAGGACCTGGTCACCGCCACTGGCACGGTGCAGCCGCTCGACTACGTGGACGTCGGCGCGCAGGTCTCGGGTCAGCTCAAGAAACTGCACGTCGAGGTGGGATCAGTGGTGAAGGCGGGGGACCTGCTGGCCGAGATCGATCCGACGGTGCTGACAGCCACGGTCGACGCGCGACGCGCCGGCCTGCGCACCCAGCGCGCGACGCTGGCCGAGCGTGAATCGGCGGTGGTGCTGGCGCAGCTGCTGCTCACGCGCCAGCAGAACCTGACGAAGGAAGACGCGACCACCACCGAAGCGTTGCAGCAGGCCGAGGCCAATGCGCGAGCCGCGAAGGCGCAGGTCGACGCGACCCGCGCCTCGATCGAACAGACCGAATCGACCCTGCGCGCCGACGAAGCCAACCTGAACTACGCCCGCATCTACGCGCCGATGTCCGGCACCGTCGTCTCGGTCACCGCGCGGCAGGGGCAGACGCTCAATGCGAACCAGCAGGCGCCGACGATCCTGCGCATTGCCAACCTGTCGACGATGACCGTGCAGACGCAGGTGTCAGAAGCCGATGTCAGCAAGCTGCGTCAGGGCATGGAGGTCTACTTCACGACGCTGGGCAGCCAGGGGCGCCGCTGGTACGGCTCGCTGCGCAAGGTCGAGCCGACGCCGACGGTCACCAACAACGTGGTGCTCTACAACGCGCTGTTCGACGTGCCGAACGCCAACCAGTCGCTGATGACGAACATGACTGCGCAAGTGTTCTTCATCGCGGCCACGGCGAAGGACACGCTGCTGATCCCCGCCGCCGCATTGAACAGCGGCACGCGTTCCGGCGATGCCGCGGGGCGACGGGAACGAAGCGCCAGCGAGCCGCGGCGTGAAGGTCGCGCGGCTTCTACGCCGTCGGGCCCGGCCTCCGCATCGACCAGCGGCTTCGCGACCGAGACGCCGCGCGGCACGCGTCGCGCCACGGTGAAGCTGCTGACCGCCGCGGGCACGCTCGAAGACCGACCGGTCGAGCTCGGCGTCAGCAACCGCGTGCAGACCCAGGTGCTGTCGGGCCTGGCCGAGGGCGACCAGGTCGTCGCGGGAATCAGGCTGCCCCCGGCGGCGCAGCGCAGCAGTTCGCAAAGCCAGCCGGGCGGTGGCCTGCAGCAGAACCCCGGCGGCATGCCGCCGGGCATGGGCGGCGGCACGCGCGGCAGGTGAAGCCCGTGAATCGCATCGATCCGGCGACGCTGGAACAGCCTGTGACGCCGACTGGCCGCGAAGCCGAGGTGCCGCTGATCGAACTGCGCGGCGTCACCAAGACCTACCGCAACGGCGAGCTCGAAACGCAGGTGCTGCACGGCATCGACCTGTCCATCCGGGAAGGCGAGTTCGTCGCGATCATGGGGGCATCGGGCTCGGGCAAGTCGACGCTGATGAACATCCTGGGCTGCCTCGACAAGCCGACCACCGGCAGCTACCACTTCATGGGCCGCGACGTGTCGGTGCTTGATCGCGACGACCTGGCCCTGTTGAGGCGAGACGAATTCGGTTTCGTGTTCCAGAGCTACCACCTGATCGCCACCGCCACTGCGGCCGAGAACGTCGAGGTGCCGGCGATGTATTCCGGTCTGCCACCCACCGAACGCCACGCGCGTGCCGCCGAGTTGCTGGGCGAGCTGGGCTTGGCGGAGCGGCTGCAGCACCGGCCCAACCAGTTGTCGGGCGGCCAGCAGCAGCGGGTCTCGATCGCACGTGCCTTGATGAACGGCGGACGCATCATCCTGGCCGACGAGCCGACCGGTGCACTCGACAGCCAGAGCGGCGCCGACGTGATGAAGCTGCTGGCCGAACTGTCGGCGCGCGGACACACGGTGCTGCTGATCACGCACGCGAAGGAAGTCGCCGACCACGCCGACCGGCTGATCGAGATCAAGGACGGGCGAATCGTGTCCGACCCCGGCTCGGCACCGGCCTCGCCGACGCAGCGCGACTATGCGTCGCAGATGCCCGTCCATGCGGCATCGAGCCTGGTCGACATCGTGGAGGCCGCGAAGATGGCGCTGCGCTCGCTGCGCGCGAACCTCTTCCGCTCGGTGCTGACGTTGCTGGGCATCGTGATCGGTGTGGGCTCGGTGATCGCGATGCTGGCCATCGGCGACGGCGCCAAGCAGGCAGTGATCGATCGCATCAGCGCGATGGGATCGAACCTCATGCTGGTGCGCCCCGGCGCGCCCAACCAGCGTGGTTTCAGCGGCACCGCCACGCTGGTGATCAGCGACGTGCAGGCGATCGACCAGGTGCCCAACGTGCTCGCCGCGGTGCCCGAGCAGAACAGCAGTGCAACCGTGCGCTACGGCAACTTCGATGTCAGCACCAGCATCACCGGCACCTCGTCCAAGTTTCCGCTGGCCCGACAGTGGCCGGTGGCCCAGGGCAGCTTCTTCAGCGCTGACGACGAAGCGGGTTATGCCACCGTCGCGGTGCTGGGCCAGACGGTGGCGAGTTCGCTATTCCCCGACGGACAGAACCCGGTCGGCCAGTACGTGCTGATCGGCAACCTGCTGTTCCAGGTGGTCGGTGTGATGTCGCCGCGGGGCGCGTCGCCGACCGGTGCCGATCAGGACGACACGGTGCTGGTGCCCTATGCGACCAGCAGCCTGCGGCTCTCGGGGCAGCGTTACCTGCGCAGCGTCACCGTGGCGGTCGACGACGTCACGCAGATCGATGACACGCAGGCGGCGGTGGAGTCACTGCTGCTCGACCGGCACGGCGTGGTCGACTTCCAGATCCGCAACATGGCGTCGATCATCGAGGCCACGGTGGAGACGCAGAACACGCTGACGATCCTGCTCGGTTCGATCGCCGCCATCTCGCTGCTGGTCGGCGGCATCGGCGTGATGAACATCATGCTGGTGTCGGTGACCGAGCGCACGCGAGAGATCGGCATCCGCATGGCAACCGGTGCGCGCGAGCGCAACATCATGCAGCAGTTCCTCATCGAGGCGATGGTGATTTCGGCCATTGGTGGCGCCATCGGCGTGGCCGGCGGGCTCGCCACGGCGGGCGTGATCGGTGCGTTCGGTACACCGGTCCAGTACTCGCTGATCCCCGTGCTGCTGGCCTTTGGCTGCGCCTTCGGCACCGGCCTGGTGTTCGGCTACCTTCCCGCCCGCAAGGCGGCACGGCTCGATCCGGTCGTCGCACTGTCCGCCGAATGACACGCTTCTTTCCCATGCCCGAATCGACTCCCTCCAACTCTCGCCGCGCGGCGCTGCAGATCGCCCTCGCCTGCGCATTGACCCTCATGGGCTGCGCTGCACCGATCGACAGCACGCGACCCAGCTTCGATCTGCCGGCGAAGTGGAATGAGGCATCCCCTGGCAGCGGCGTGCTTCAGCGCGACTGGTGGCGCGGCTTCCAGTCGACCGAGCTGGCCAGCCTGATCGACAACGCGCAGGCCGGCAGCCCGACCCTCGCGATCGCCGCCGAGCGTGTGCAGCAGGCCGAAATCCTGGTGCGCAGCGCCGGGGCGACGCTGTTTCCCTCGGTCAGCATCGGTGGCGCCACGGGCGCGCAGCGCAACGACCCCTCGGGCGCCAGCGCGCGAACCAGCAAGTCGACCAATGTGTCGCTGGGCGTGAGCTACGAAGTCGATCTGTGGGGCCGGCTCGCCGCCGGCGTGCAGGGTGCCGAAGCCTCGCTGGCGGCCAGCCGCTACGACCTCGAGACCGCGCGCCTGTCGCTGACGACCGGCGTGGCCAACGCCTACTTCCAGGTGCTGGCACTGCGGATGCGGCTGGTCATCGCGCGCGAGAACCTCGCCATCGCAGAGCGCGTCTTCAAGATCGTCGACGCGCGCCACCGAAACGGCGCTGCCTCGGCGCTGGACGTGAGCCGACAGCGCATCGCCGTGATGACGCAACGCGCGACGATCGAGCCGCTGCAGGTGCAGGAGCGACAGACCGTGACCGCACTCGCGGTGCTGCTCGGCCGCACGCCGCAGACATTGCAGATCGACACGCAAGGTTTCGGTGACTTCGCCATTCCCGAAGCGAGCGCCTCGCTGCCATCGGAGCTGCTGGTGCGCCGTCCCGACCTGGCCAGCGCCGAAGCGCAGCTGGCTGGCGCAGACGCCGACGTGGCGGCAGCACGAGCCGCCCTGCTGCCCAGCCTGTCGCTGTCGGCATCGGCCGGCGTGGCGAGCGCCTCGCTGCTGGCGTTCACCAACCCCGCGACCAGTCTGGGCCTGACCGCGTCGCTCGTGCAGACGCTGTTCGACGGTGGCAGGCTGCGCAACCAGGTGGCGCTCGGCGAATCGGCACGCAGGCAACTTGTCGAGAGTTACCGCGCATCGATCTACACCGCGCTGAAGGAGGTCGAGGACGCACTGGGCAATGCCGTGCGCAATCGCGGGCAGGAGCAGGCACAGCTCGCCATACGCGACGAAGCACAGCGCGCGCTGCGGCTGGCCGAGCTGCGCTACCGCGAAGGCGCCGACGACATCACCACCGTGCTCGACGCGCAGCGCACGCTGTTCTCCTCGCTGGACCAGCTGGCCCAGCTCCGGCTGGCGAGGCTCACCTCCGTGCTGGATCTGTACAAGGCGCTGGGGGGCGGGTGGACCGGCGGGTGACCCCACCGCGCAGGCAACGTTCGTCACCGCACAGACATGCGCATCGAGTTGGAGGAAGTTCGAGGGGTTCGCAGAGAAATGAATTCACCGAGACCTCCCGACATGAAAACCTGCCCTCGATTTCTGATGTATTGCAGTGCCCTGGTTGCCGTGACGGCCGTCCTGGGGGGATGCAACAAGCCCGCCGCTGGAATCGCCGGGACCCAGGCTGCTTCCCAGGCGGGCGCCAACGTTGCGGATATCGACGTCACGACGAACGTCAAGACCGCCCTGCTCCAGGATCCCGCACTCAAAGGTGCCGATATCCGGGTCGAGACGTCGAAGGGTGATGTTCGGCTCATCGGCGTGCTGAACAGCCAGTCCCAGATCGATGAAGCCATCAAGGTGGCGCGCGCCGCGGATGGCGCGCACACCATTCACGACGAGCTCACCATCAAGAAGTAGCTTCTGCGCGCAAGCGTCTCACCGGATTTCGTGGATGCGTCCCCCAGCAGGCCGGTGCTCCACGGGCGAGTTCACACCTCGGCCCACATCCTCAGCAGGTTGTGATAGGTCCCGGTCAGCGCGATGACGGGCTCGATGTCGCCCTGCTCTTTCCGCAACCCCATCAGGTTCATGTCCATGTCGTGCAGCAGCTGGCGCCGACCGTCATCGCGCACCATGCTCTGCAGCCAGAAAAAGCTGGCCAGCCGCTCACCGCGCGTCACCGGCTCGACACGATGAACAGTGGTCGCCGAATACAGCACCAGGTCACCGGCCGGAAGCTTGATGTGCGGCTGGCCGGGCAGGCCCTCGATGACGAGTTCGCCGCCGTCGTAGTCGGCAGGATCGTTGAGGAACAGCGTGCCGGACAGGTCGGTGCGCACCTGCTGCCCCATCGCTTCACCGAAGGTGATGGTGCGCACCGCACTGTCGATGTGGTTGCCGAACGCGTTGGCGCGCCCGCCGTAGTGATTGAACAGCGGCGGAAAGATGCGTCGCGGCAACGCCGCGCTGAAGAACATCAGGCTGCGGCTCAGGCCCGCCAGCACAAGCTGCCGCAGCTCGGCTGTCAACTCGTGATCCTGCGGCAGCTGCTGGTTGTTCTTGACCTGTGCCGACTGGTCGCCCGCCGTCGCGCGGCCGTCGTCCCAGGGCGCCTCGCGCAACAGCGCACGCGCCTGCCGCAGCGGATCGCCGGACAGCACCTTCGGTATCACGATGAGCATGACTCGTCCTTTCGAGATGACAGTCGCACGGCAACTCAGAAGGTCGCGGCCAGCGTCAGTTGAGCGGCCCGCGTCTCGCCCGGCACGGTGAAGCCCCGATACAGGCCGTCGGCATAGACCTTGTCGAACAGGTTCTTCAGGTTCAGCCGAACGGTGTACGGACCGGTGACGTACTCGACCAGCGCATCGACTTTCGCGTAGCCGGGTGCCCTGTTGATGCCTGTCTCGGCCAAGGCGGGCTTGCGGCTGCTCATGCCGTCGGCACCGGCACCGATACGCCAGCTCGGCGACAACCGCCAGGTGGCCCAGAGGTTGGCCGTGATCTTCGGCGTCAGCCCCGGCGTCTTGCCGACCGACGCCTGCGACGCGGCCGAACTGCCGGCCGCGTCGATGCGGCCTTTCATCCAGGCGATGCCGCCGAAGACCTCGAGG